>JAYWEO010000094.1:0-8576 GCA_043779225.1 Prosthecobacter sp. | reverse complement strand
AATGCCCCTCGTTTTGCAGGGAAAAGATGTGATGGGCTCCGCCCAGACCGGCACCGGCAAGACCGCGGCGTTTGCCCTCCCGATCCTCACCATGCTCGGTGAGCACGGCAAGCTGCGCGCACTCATCCTCGAGCCCACGCGCGAACTCGCGCAGCAGGTCCACCAAAGCTTCATCAACTACGGTCACGACACCGGCCTGCGCACCGTGATCATCCATGGCGGCGTCGGCTACGGCAACCAGCGCGACGAACTCGGCAAGGGCGCGGACGTGATCGTCGCGACGCCGGGCCGACTCCTCGATTTCATGGAGGACGGCACGATCAAGCTCGGCGACGTGCGCCACCTCGTGCTCGATGAAGTGGATCGCATGCTCGACATGGGCTTCCTGCCCGACGTCTCGAAAATCATCAAGCAGACGCCGAAAGACCGGCAGACGCTCTTCTTTTCCGCCACGCTCCCGCCCGAACTCGAGACTCTGACAAAGTGGATCCTCCGCGATCCCATCGCCATCGAGATCGGCCGCCGCCAGAGCGCCGCCGACACCGTCGCGCACGCGCTTTACCCCGTCGCGAAGGATCAGAAAATGGATCTCCTCCTCGCGATGCTGGAGGCGACGGAATACAAGAGCGTCCTCATTTTCACGCAGACGAAAGTCGCCGCCGACATGGTCACCCGCCAGCTTGCGAAAATGAACCACCTCGTCGCCGCGATGCACAGCGACCGGAGCCAGGGCGAGCGCACCGAGGCACTCGCGGGATTCAAGAGCGGCAAATACGAAGTGCTCGTCGCGACGGACATCGCCGCGCGCGGACTCGACATCGCGGGCGTCACACACGTCATCAACTACGACGTGCCGCAGCACCCCGAGGACTACGTGCATCGCATCGGACGCACCGGCCGCGCGCTGCAGAGCGGCGACGCCTTCACGATTTTCACCGCGGGGGAAATCGACGCCGTGCGGAAAATCGAGCGCTACATCGGCACGAAAGTGGAGCGGAAAAAACTCCCGGATTTCAAATACGTTTACACCGCGCTCTTCGACGAAGCCTCGCTCAAGCCCGGCGGCCCCGGCAAAGGCGTGCGCACGCTCACGGGCTACAGCTTCGGCTGGCGCAAGTAGCCTCGTGAAGCGGACACTCCTGTCCGCTTTCCAATCATCATCGAGCGTCGTTAAGTGAGCAGCGCCTTCACGATTTTCCCGTGAACGTCCGTGAGCCGGAACTCACGCCCCTGGTACTTGAACGTGAGCCTCTCGTGATCGAGGCCGAGCAGGTGCAGCACCGTCGCATTCAGATCATGCACATGCACGGGATCGGCGGAGACATTGAAGCCGAACTCATCCGTGCTCCCGTGGCTGACCCCGCCCCTCGCGCCGCCGCCCGCGAGCCACACCGTGAATGCATCCTTGTGATGATCACGCCCCGGCTTCGTCTTCTCCCCGTCGCCGCCGATGCCCTGCGCGAGCGGCGTGCGGCCGAATTCCCCGGCCCAGATCACCAGCGTGTCATCGAGCATCCCGCGCTCCTTCAGATCGGAAATCAGCGCCGACATCGGCCTGTCCACGTCCTTGCATTTTCGCGGCAGCGAGTTTGCGAGATTCGCGTGATGATCCCAGTCGCTGTCGTAAAGCTCGACCACGCGCACCCCGCGCTCGATGAGCCGGCGCGCGAGCACGCAGTTGTTTGCAAAGGACGCCGCGCCCGGCTTCGCCCCGTATTTTTCCAAAGTCGCGGGCGACTCCTTCGAGATGTCCATCAGCTCCGGCACGCTCGTCTGCATGCGGAACGCCATCTCGTATTGCCCGATGCGCGTCGCGATTTCCGGATCGCCCACATCCGCGAGCTCCGCCTGATTGAGTGCATTCACCGCATCGAGCACACGCCGCCGGCTCTGCGCGGAGTGTCCCTCGGGATTGGAAAGAAAAAGCACCGCATCGCCCTGCGAGCGAAACTGGACGCCCTGATGCACGCCCGGCAGAAATCCGCTCGACCACATGCTCGTGCCCGCGCCGCCCGCGGGCCCGCTGAGCATCACGACGTACGCGGGCAGATCCGCATTCTCCGATCCGAGGCCATACGTGAGCCACGATCCGAAGCCCGGCCGCCCGCCGCGCCCGAATCCCGTGTGCAGGAACATCTGCGCGGGCGCGTGATTGATCTCCTCGGTCTGCATCGAGCGGATCACCGCGATGTCATCCGCCACGCCCGCGAGCCCCGGCAGCAGTTCCGAGAGCTGCTGCCCGCTCTTTCCGTGCTGATCGAATTTGAAGCGCGAACCCGAGAGCCGCATCTCGCCGCCGATGAATGCGAACCGCTTTCCTTTCAGCAGCGAGTCCGGGCACTTCTCTCCGTCGCGTTTCAACAGCTCCGGCTTTGCGTCGTACAGATCGAGCTGCGATGGCGCGCCGATCATGTGCAGGTAGATCACGCGCTTCGCCTTCGGCGCAAAGTGAGGACGCTTCGCAGCCAGCGGATTCACGGCGGCGCCGAATGATTCGCCGAGCAGTGAACCGAGTGCGAGCGCGCCGAGGCCGAGGCCGCTTCGCTGGAAAAATGCACGTCGATCGAGGAGATGGAGCGGGGTGTTCACGGTTAGTTTTTCGTGATGGTTTCGTCGAGATTCAGCAGCGCACTTGCCACGGAAAACCACGCGCTCTCGCCCCGTGATTCCTGTTCGAGCAGCTTGCGCAGGATCGCGAGTTCCGCGTCGTGCGGCTCACGCGCGACAGCGAGATGGAAGGCATGCCTCAGCTTCTCGTCGGCATTCGCATTTGGCTTTTCGCGCACGATCCGCGTGGCGAATGCGCGCGCGGCCTCCACATACACCGGATCGTTCAGCAGCGTGAGTGCCTGCAGCGGTGTGTTCGACGCACGCCGCTTCACGCGGCATGCGAGCCGCGCTGTGGCGTCGAAATTGATGAAGCTCGGATACGGCGAGCCGCGCTTGAGCACGACATAGATGCCGCGGCGATACTGCTCGCTGCCGGGGCTCACGGTGTATTCGTATTTCTGTCCGCCGACCTTGTCCCAGAGCCCCGCAGGCTGCGGCGGATAAATCGGCGGGCCGAATTGCTTGCGGTCGAGCAGCCCGGAAATTGCGAGCGCGTTGTCCCGCACCGCCTCAGCGCTGAGCCGGAAACGCGGCCCGCGTGCGAGCAGGATGTTCGCCGGATCGCGGTCGATCATCTCGGGCGTCGCGTGAGAGGACTGGCGGTACGTCCCGCTCGTCACGATCGCTCGCAGGATCTTTTTCTGCGACCACCCGCGCTCCATGAACTCCACCGCGAGCCAGTCGAGCAGCTCGGGATGCGTGGGCCGCTCGCCCTTGATTCCAAAATCTTCCGGCGTGGAGACGATCCCTTCGCCAAAAATCTCGGCCCACATGCGATTGACGATCACGCGCGCAGTCAGCGGGTTTTCGCGGCTCACGAGCCAGCGCGCGAGTGCGATGCGGTTCGGCGGATTCGCGGGCTGATCCTTTTGGAAAAGCGCAGGCATCGCCGGTGCCACGCGCGCGCCGGGGCTGCGGAATTCGCCGCGCTGAAACACGAATGACTCGCGTGGCTCAGGCATTTCGCGAACCACGAGCGTGCGCGTCTCGCCGAGTGCCTTGAGCGATTTTTCCAGCGACGCCACGCGGGCATTCAGCCGTTTCGCTTCCACGCTTTCGACGAGTGCCGCCTTTTCCGCCGACGGATATTTTCCAGTGAGCGCGAGGATGCGGAAGCGCCCGATCGTCCGCGCGGTGCCGTATTCCTGCACGAGCCGGAAGGTGAGCCGCATGGCTCCGGCAACCGGCAGATCCACCGCGCGGAACGTGGCCCAGTGCGGCGCGTGGAACTTCGGCGCAATGGCCCAGCCTGTTTTCGGCAGGCCGTCGATCGCGCCACTCACGTCCCAGTTTTGCTGTGAAAAATCCGCGCGGGCATCGGCGAGGCGTACCGGTCTTGCAGAATCGCCGCCCGCATTTTCCGCTGCCGCGGTCACGGTGAATTCCTGGAGGACAAAATTTGTGCGCTCCGGATCGCCGCGGCCCGGCCCCATGCCCGGCAGCGACTCGTCCGTGAGCGTCTCAAGCTTGAAGCCGGTGATGCCTTTCAGATCGGTCTTCACCGTCACCGTGTAGGTATCCGCCGCAGGCGCATCGCCGGTGAGAAGCACAGAGCCATCCGGCAGCAATTTGTGATTCGAGCCGCCCGCGGAATCGAAATCCTCCGGCGTGAGGACATGCTCGGTGACAGCGGCGACCGCAGCGACGGCGGGCGACTCCGTCTTCGCGACACGTTTGCGCCTCGGCTCCGCCGTGACGGCGCCGCCTTTTTCCGCGATCTGCTTTTTCACCTGCGCAAGCTCCGCACTCAGCCGCGCGCGTTCCGCATCGGCAGCCGCGTCGCGCACGTCCATGTAGGGGCCGAGGAATCGGATCGAACCGGGCACCTTTGGATTGCTGCGCTCAGCCTCGATCTCGGTGCTGTTGAAAAACGAGAACAGCGAATAGTAGTCGCGGCTCGTGAACGGATCGTATTTGTGATCGTGGCACTGGCAGCATTCGAGCGTCGTGCCGAGCCACACCGCGCCGAGCGTGTTCACGCGGTCGAAGACCTGGTTCACGCGATTCTCCTCCGGGTCCGTGCCCGCCTCGACATTGCACGGCGCGCAGCGGTTGAAGCCTGTGGCGATGCGCTGCTGCTCCGTTGTGTCAGGCAAGAGATCGCCCGCGAGCTGTTCGATCGTGAAGCGGTCGAATGGCATGTCGTCATTCAGTGCGCGGATGATCCAGTCGCGATACGGCCAGATCTCGCGCAGGTCGTCGCGCTGGAAGCCGTGCGAATCCGCATACCGCGCCGCATCGAGCCACGGGCGCGCCCATTTCTCACCGTACTGCGGCGAGGAAAGGAGACGATCTGCGAGCGACTCGACTGCCGGTTGCAGATCGGTGCCCGCTGATTTTGCAAAGTCATCCGCCTGCTCGGGAGTCGGCGGCAGTCCGATGATGTCGAGATACATCCGGCGTGCGAGCGTGCGAGGCTCGGCAGCGGGTGACGGCGCGAGGCCGTCCTTTTTCAGCCGCTCGCGCACGAATGCATCGATCGCATTCCCGCCTCCGGGCACGGGTGGCCTCACTGGCGCGACATAGGCCCAGTGCTTCGCCGGTTTCAAATCGCCCGCCCACGGTGCGCCGTCCCCGATCCATTGCCGGAGATGCCCGATCTCGTTTTTTGAAAGAAGCCCGCCGCGATTCGGCATCACATCGCCGTCCGTCTTTGGCAGTGCGACACGACGGAGAATCTCACTCTCATCAGGCTTTCCCGCCACGATTGCAGGGCCACCGTCCCCGCCTCGAAAGGCCGCCTCGCGCGAATCGAGCCGCAGCTTGCCCTTCTGCTTTTCCGCGCCGTGGCACTCGAAGCACGCGCGCTGCAGGACCGGGTACACGTCTCGCGCAAAATCCGTCGCTGCGGATGCAGCGGTGGTCGCGATGAAAAGCGCGGCAAGTGAGCGGGGGAGGGGATGCATCGTATGCGGACGCTGAGAGCAACCGCGACGGTGGGTGGATATTTGCGGATCTTATCGGTGAGACAATCCGCTCACGCTTCCGTGAACGGCCCTGCGTTCCGCGCGGAAAGCTTCTCCCTCACTTTCACGCCATCGAGCGTGGCGACTTCCGTCTTCGCCGCCAGCGCCATCGCCGCCGCAGTGCCTGCGGCCTCTCCCATCGCCATTGCCGTCACCGTCACGCGCGTGGAAGCATGCGCGCCACGCGTGGCGGAATGGCAGCGTCCGGCCACGAGCAGGTTGCCGATCTTCTGCGGAATCAGCGAGCGATACGGGATGTCGTAAGGCTCGGGCTGCACCTTCTTCGGATCGAAGTCATTCGCGCTTCCGACGATCGTTTTGTTCGGATGCAGATCGAGATACCAGCAGCCGGTCGCGATGGCGTCGTCGAAGCGGCGCGACTTCATCAGATCATCCTCGCTCAGCACATGCTGCCCGATGATGCGGCGCGACTCGCGCACACCGATCCATGGATACGCTTCGAGAAAATACGAATCGGCAAACGCGGGCACGTCCTTCTTCCACGCGCGGAACATCGCGTGCGCATCCGCGCGGCCCTGCATCTCTGCGCGCGTGAGGTCGGCGGCATTCGTCGGGTCTGCGGGCACGCGCACCCCATGCACGTAGATCTCGTTTTTCCCATACATGAACATCACGCCTGGCCCGTAGTAGAACGGCAGCTCGCCGCGCTTCTGCGCAGCTTCGAGCGCGGTGCGGCATGGCCCGCTGATGTTCGGCACGTCCTGCACATTGCCGATGCGGAAGTGCAGCGTGAGCGGCTGCACCTCGGCGTTCTGCTCGAAGGGCGCGCCCGCCCACGCGGCGACATCCGCGTCGCCCGTGCAATCAATCACCGTCCTCGGCTGCACCGTCACGAGCCCGTCCTTGTTTGCGATGGTCACAGACTCGATGCGCCCGCCCTCGCTGCGCACGTCGCACACGAACGAATTGAACAGCACGGTGAGCCGATCCTTGTGCTCCATGAAAATGCGATCCAGCAGCAGCTTGAACTCAAACGTGTTCGGGATCGTCGGATTGTGCTTCGCCACCGTCTTCGCATCCGGCGCGCACACGCCGGACTTCGAGAGCAACTCCAGCGCGATGCCGCGCACGACGACACGCTTCGTCGTGATGTGCGCGATGCCGTCGAAAAACGGCAGCCCCACACTCGTGATGATGCCACCCGCAAACGGCGCCTTCTCGACGAGCAGCACCTTCGCCCCTGCCCGCGCCGCCGCGAGCGCCGCCGCAGTCCCCGCGCAGCCCGCGCCGCACACGAGCACATCGGTCTCGATGATGCGCGGATTTCCTCCCGACACCGCCGCGCCCTGCGAAGATGGGATCGCGCCCGCAGCCGCTGCAGCAGCGGAGGCTTGGATGAAGCGACGGCGGGTCTGCGGGGCGGTGGTTTTCATCGGGAATGAGCAGTGTTCAAAGTCCGGAAGGCATATGTCGTGCGCGGGAGAAAGGCCGCGCCCAAGGTGTCGGCGAGCGAGATCTGGAGAAAGGAGCGGAGGGTTCTCATTCCGGAAGTCAGCGTCGGATGACTGCACGCAGAATCATCGGCCCACGCTCGCGGGCGCGGATTTCAGTCCTGCGCTGTTCAAGGTGATGACGCGGTAGGCATGCTTCTCGCCGGCCTTTGCGTTCGTGTCGGTGAATCGCATCTCCGCGAGCGGCGGAGTGGGCGTGTCGCTGTAGCCGTTGATTTGGAAAATCTGCCGGCCAACCGAGCCGGATGGTTTCTCCGGCACGCGTGCAAACTCGATTCCGTCGCGTTCGATGATGAACGACGCGATGCCGCTCTCCAGATCGCCGCCAGCATTCCAGGTCAGCTCGTTGCCCGCGAGCTTCACGCCGGTCGGCTGTGGTGGAGGCGTCGCATCGCTCACGTTGCCATCCTTCACGTATTCGGCCCACGCCTTTGCGACGCGCTCATCCGGCAGCCACACGGCGGACTTGGCATCGCCGGAAAATTTGGCGGCGGGCTGCGGTGCTTCGCCGGGCAGCGATGCGAGCCATGCGCCTTCAGCCGGCATCGGCTTCAGCTTTGTGTCGCCCGCCTTTTCCGGGAGCCGCGCAGTGAGGATCGCGTCAAACCACGGAACGGCGAGGTAGCGCTGATTGCCGCAATCGTGGCTGCTGTTCGGATCGACGGCCACGCCGATGAGCCCGCCTTTTGCGCGGACTTCGGTGAACAACGGCTGGACGCCTTTCCATACGCCGGCGAAACGCCCGGTTGTTTCCGTCACGCCTTCCTTCGTGCCGAGGTTGCACATCACCGGAACGGCGAGTGCCGCGGTGGAAAATCCCAAAGTCGGCAGGCTGGGATTCTCGCGCGACACAAGGCGCGGCGTACCCGAGCGCAGCCACACCGCCACGATGCGTGCGGGATGCAGCAGGAGCATCGTCCCCGCCCACGCCGCACCGCCCGAGTGACCCCACAGCGCCCACGGCACCGTTGCGAGTTCGGGATGCTTTGACTGCGTGGCGAGTTCGCCGAGCGCCTGCAGGAATTTCTTCTCCGAGCCATTCCGCGGGTCGCACCACAGCCCGCAGTTTTCCTTTTCCGGCTGCTCGTAGGATGGCCCGAGCAGCGCGCACTCGTGCTTCTGCGCCAGCGCCTGCCAGTGCAGGTCGAACGCCGCCGTCTGCCCCGCCTTGCACGCACCCTCGCCGCATCCGTGCTGATGCACGATGACGCCGCGCAGCGTCTTCACGCCCGGCGGAATCCACGCCGTGTAGCTGACGCCGAAGACAAGCTCACCCGGTTGCGTGGACGGTTCGCAGCGCACGCGGAAATACGGCGGGTCGGCTGGTGGCAGCGGCGTCTGCGCGCGCAGCACCGAGATGCAAAGCGCGCCGGCGAGGAGAGCGAGGAGAGGGGATTTCATGCGGGGTTCAGTGGTTGGTTTAATGAAAGTGAAGGCCGTGAGTTTACCTGGCGAGCGGGATCGATTGAAAGGGCACGATCCTGGCCAGGGCAGCCACTGCATCTGCCCGGGTCAGCGGCTTCTGCTC
>JAYWEO010000093.1:0-12178 GCA_043779225.1 Prosthecobacter sp. | reverse complement strand
GACATCGGCATGGCCGATCCGCAGGGCCTGCCCCTCGCCGTCGCCGCGCAGCAGGCGGTGGAATTCATCGGCATGCCCGAGGCGCGCATCACGCTCGCGCACGCCACCGTCTATCTCGCCACCGCTCCGAAATCCAACCGCGCGTACGCCGCCATCGACAAGGCGATGGCGGAGGTGAAAAGCGGCGTCACCCTCGCCGTCCCGCGCCATCTCCGCAGCACCGGCGATAAGCGCGCCGCGAAGACCCTCGGCCACACCGGCTACCAGTATTCGCACGAAGGAGAAGGTGCCTTCATCCCGCAAGCGTATCTGCCCGAAGGCCGCCGCTATTACGATCCTTCGGAGAATGGCTACGAAAAGCGCGTGAAGGAACGCCTCGACTACTGGCGCGCGCTCTTCGAGCAGTCGCAGAAAAAGTAGCGCTACGCGGCAAACAGCCGCGCGATTTCATCCTGCATCGCCTGCGCTGCGGCGCGCGGGTCGGGCGCATTGCGGATCGGACGCCCGACGACGATGTGGTCCGCCCCCGCGAGGAATGCCTCCTCCAGCGACATCGTTCGCTTTTGATCATCGCTCCCCCGCTCGTTCGCGGCGCGGATTCCCGGCGTGATGATGAGCGGGCCGTGGCCGAGTTCGCGGCGCAGGCGCGATGCTTCCTGGCCGGAGCAGATGAGCCCATCGATCCCCGCCTCCACCGCACGGCGCGCACGCATCGAGACGAGATCCTCGACCGTGCCGCTCCAGCCGAGTTCCGCGATGTCGCTCGCGTCGAGGCTCGTGAGCACGGTCACGGCGAGCAGCTTCATCGCGCCCTTCACCGGCACCGCCCCCGCGTAGAGGGACGACACGCCGTGCAGCGTGCAGCAATACGCACCGCAGCGCGCGAGGTTCTCCACCGCGCCGCGCACGGTCGCGGGCACGTCGTAGAATTTCAAATCGGCGAACACCTTTTTCCCTCGCGCCTTCAGCTCGTCGAGCACCTCGAAGTATTGCCCGCTCATGCAGAATTCGAGGCCGAGCTTGTAGAAAGTCACCGCGTCGCCGAGCCGGTCAATCCACGCAAGCGCGTCGGTTTTGGTCGGCACATCGAGTGCGAAGATGAGACGGTCGGATGGGACGATGAATTTTGTCGAGAGCAGGGAGCGGTCGGGCATGTTGTGCTGCTAGATGCCGGATGAGTCCGCGCGAGGCAATCGGTTTGCGTCGCCATGCCGCCAGACGGCGGGATTCATGCAAGCGGCTCCGGCGGATCGATGCGGAATTCCTGATCCAGCAGGGCGTCCAGTTTCCGCATCACGTCGGACAGACGGCTGCGTGTCTGCACCACGGCTTCATCCGAGGAAGGATCGAGCGGCTCGGCCATCGCGGTCTCGCAGCGTTTCGAGAGCGGATGTTTCATATTAGCCGCGCCGCATTGCAGGAGCAGCGACTCCACCTCGGCGACAAGCGTCACCGCTTTGGTGATTTTTCCCTGCGCCACGGCCTCAGTGATCGTGCCGGTTGCGACTTGCTGCAGTTGCCTGCACTCAAAGGCCCGGCAGCGCACGGGGCGCTCCGTATAGATCGAGCAGCAGGCGTCGCGATACGCGGGGCAAGGCTGGAGGATGCAATCCTGCCGGCGCTTGCGTTTCAGCTTCAGGCCGAGCGCGGCGAGCGCCTTCGGGGAATCCGCGGGCTGCAAGCGCACGAAATGAAACATCACGCCATTGCAGCACATCCCGCATGAGGCGCAGAGGCGCGAGGCGGCTGCGGAAAAATCAGAAGTGCTCATGTCTGCGGCAGCGGTAGTGCTTGGGATGGCGACCATCAAGTCTCGCGACAGCCTCACGTGCAGCGGGAATATCCTCCCCATCACGCGCGATTCGCGGCAGGCTGCGCGCACATGGCCATCCTCGGCAAACGCAACTCACTTCCCATCGTCCGTCAGGCGCCGCCCGGATTTTATCTCGATGGCGGCACGCACGGCGAAATCCTCCTGCCGGGCCGCTACCTCGCGCAAGGTGGCAGGCCGGGTGAAATGGTGGACGTCTTCGTCTATCGCGACTCGGAGGATCGGCTGGTCGCGACGACTGAGACGCCGCTCGCGATGGTCGGCGATTTTGCCATGCTGCGCGTCGTCTCGCAGAGTCCCAGCATCGGTGCATTTCTGGATTGGGGGCTGGAGAAGGATCTTCTCCTGCCGCGCCGCGAGTATGCCGGCGGGATTCGCGAAGGTCGGCTCGCGCTCATCCATGTGATGCTCGATGAGCGTTCGGATCGCATCATCGCGACGGCGCGGTTGAACCGGCACCTCAACCTCACGCCGCCGAACTACGCGGAAGGCCAGGCCGTGAAGCTGATCATCGAAAGTGAGACCCCGCTCGGCTATCGCGCGATCATCAATGGCGCGCACACCGGCCTGCTTTATCGCACGGAATGCGGCGGGTCGCTTTCCGTCGGGCAGTCACTGGGCGGCTTCATCCGCGCTGTCCGTGACGATGGAAAAATAGACCTCGGCCTCGATCCCGCGGGCCATCGCCGGCTCGCGCCACTTTCCGAACAGATCCTCTCGGCGCTGAAGGCCGCCGGTGGACGCCTGCCGTATCACGACGGCAGTCCGCCGGAGGCAATTCGCGAGGCATTAGGCATGAGCAAGAAGGCGTTCAAGCAGGCCATCGGTGTTCTCTTTCGCGAACGCCGCATCCTGATTGAGCCGGACGGCATCCGCCTTGTCTAAGATTCTGCGGACGCAGTGAGTCCGACGGTCAGCGCGCGTCGAGGATGGCCAGCATCCTTTGCTCGATGATCGATGCGACTTTCTTGAAGCCGTCCGAGGTGGGATGCAGCTCATTGGCCCAGTCCTTTTGGTAGCTGCCATCCGCGCGGAGCGTGCCGCGGAGATTGATATAGTGAACATCCGCATGTTCGGCGGCCACGCGCGAGAGAGCCTCATTGAACCGGTCGGTGACCATGCGCGCGATCTGCGCGCCTTCGGCGGGCGACACATAGCGTTTCTGGATGAGCGCAGGCTTCAGCCACGGGCCTGAGAAGGTGAATCCCAGGAATTTCACGTAGCGGCCATCCGGGATGGCATAGTCATAGCCGTGCAGGAAAATAGGAATGCCGGGTTTGATCTGGCGCACCTTCATGATGAGCGTGTTTAGCGCATGCACGAAGCAGCCGCCGAAGATGACTTCCAGCGTGTCTTCGCGCAGCGTGGGCAGCCCGGAATCCTTGTGGTTCAGGTAGCCCGCAAGCTCCACCCCGGCGAGATCATTTCCGCCGCCGGAAAAGAAGAACGCATCGGCATTCCGATCCCGGATGGCGGCGAGGGTCTTCTCGATTTGCGGCGGCAGATCGGGTGCCAGGTCGGGACCTTTGCCTGTGGTATCCGTGCCATAGATCATGTTCTCCAGCGTGTCGCCCGCCTTGCTCACGCGATAGACATTGATGCGGCCCGATGTCTGCAAATGGCCCAGCAGATCCTTCGTGCCGATGCCGATAAAGGCCGGCTTGTAGTCGAACCACGAGTCCCCCTCCGCGACCACCGTGAACTGTCTCTGCGCCTTGCCTGCGAGGAGCGCCAGCGTGCTGATGCTTTTTTTCCGGGCGTGGAAGGCGGCATTCGAGCACGCCGCATAGGTTTTCATCTGCGCGGCATTCAGGGAGGCGGGCCTGGCTCTCGCAGCGCCCGCATCCTTCCGTGCCGTGATTTTGGAGGCGGGCTTAGGTTTGGAATGGCGGACGGCGCTTTTAGTTTTCACGGATGCAAATGATGTTAGCTGATGAAAATGCAGGACCAGGCATCAAGTATATGATTTCAGTGTGAGGCAGTCCGCCGAACGCCGGCGACCAAGGCAGATGAGCGCCCCCAGCGCGAGGCACATCACGGCGGATGGCTCCGGAACGGTGAGCGCATTCGATACCATCGGGCCCACTTCGCTGGAATAGCGGCCGGGCGTCATCATGTTCACGTCGGTCAGGAATATTCCGAATCCCGCTCCTGGCCCGAGTGTGTTCCTGTCGAAGGCGGAGATGGCGATGCCGCCGCCGTTCCAGCGGGCCATTTCGACTGACGGACCGGTGATCGTGATTTGCGCAGCAAAGCTTCCCGACGGGGGATTCTGTGGCACGCCAAAGGGTCCGGTGAGGAAGGGGTGCCCGATATTTGAATAGGTCGCGAGCGCGAGCGAGACATTCGTCGAGGGGTCCGGTGCCATGCCGATGCCGAATGGCAGCGTGAAGGTGTCGTTGGAAATGCCGCCGATGGCCTCGCCTACGTACAGGAGATTGCCGCCGTTGAGGACGTAGTTGCGGATGGCGATTTGCTCGGCAGCAGAAATGTCCAGCGAGTGAAAGCGGGTCAGGACGATCAAATCGAATCCGGCGAGACTGGACGTGAGCGAGGGGAGGCTTGTGAAACTCGTCCCGGCAAAGTCAGCCGTCAGCCTGCTTCTCATTTCCGAATAGTTGCCGCCAGAGATCGGGTCGAAAGAATCACCAGTGGTGTTTCCGCCGATCGTGAGAGGGCGTCCATCGCTCGGACATGACTGCCAGAGAAATGCCAGGACAATGGCCGAAATGAGAGGGGGCGGGATGCCGGTTGTTTTCATGCCTGCGGCTGATGCACGCTTTTCACATGGATGCGCGGAAGTAGCAAGGCCCGCACTTTGAAACCCGGTGCGCGGGTTCGAAATCAGATCCCTGGCGCTTTTCCTCCGAGGTCAACGCGTCATGACGAGGATGATCGCGCTCAGCATGAGGGCGGCACCGAGGAGCCGCCAGGCGAGCGTGCGGGTGCCGAGGCCCTGTTCCTTGTTGGAAAACCAATGGCCCACGAGCCAGACGAAGACGATGCTCAGCAGTCCGCGCGAGGAGTAGATTACATTTGCGACGGTCGCCTGGCCGTAGATGGCGAGGGTGCTGATGAAGAAGACCGACTGCAGCGTGAGGAGACAGGCGGCGGGAATCAGCCACTTCCAAGTCGCACGAGGGAGAGCGGAGAGCGGAGAGCGGAATTTCGGAATCAGCGCGAGGGAAAGCAGGCCATTCATCGCTAAGGCGATCGGCAGCAACCGGCCGACGCCCCACGCGGGGCCCCAGCGCTGCACCAGCACGTCGAACATCGCAAAGCTCCCCGCCGCGAAGCCCGCGGATGCCAGCGTGATGCCGATATTGTGCGGGCGCCGCCCATCCTGTTTGCGATGCAGCATCACGATGCCCGCGGCGCTGAGCACCACGGCCAGCCACAGGCGCAAGTCCAAGCGGTCATTTGTCAGCAAAGGCGCGAGCAGCGCGACCGCCACGACCTTCAGCCCGAGCACCGGCACGGCGATGGATACGTCGCCTTTTTCCAGCGCGAGGAACTGCCCGATCAGCCCCGCGAAAAGACACAGCGCGATGCACAGCGGCTG
Organism: Prosthecobacter sp.; assembly: GCA_043779225.1. Lineage (GTDB taxonomy): Bacteria > Verrucomicrobiota > Verrucomicrobiia > Chthoniobacterales > Chthoniobacteraceae > SXWH01. The sequence continues at coordinate 6,785 of JAYWEO010000093.1, read as the reverse complement.
CCAGAGCAGCGCCACGCGCACCGGCGGACCGCCAAAGGCAAGCAGACTGGAAAAGAGCACGGCGCTGATGCAGTTGCACACAAACGCGGTGCGCCACAGGCCCGCGCCGAGGTCCGACGCCCTCTTCAGCAGCAGCGCGCTGATGGTGAAGACAAACGCGGCCAGCAGCGGCAGGACGATGAGTGCGGTGGATGCGGGCACGCGGCGTTCATCGCACGGAGCGGGGCGGCGTCCAAGATTTCATCGCGGCCAGATCAGCCTTTGTCGAAAGCCTGGACGACAGCGGCAGGGCCTGTTCTTGCGGACCAACATCATGGCTGCAGGCGTGCCGACAAGAACCCGGCGCCTTTACTGGTGCCGGGGTTTCTTTTTGAAATCGCGCTATACAAATCCCGGCGTGCCGATGCACGCGCACCGCTATTGGCAAGCTTCGCAGGTGCCTCCGTTGCGCATGGCCTCGATGGAGCATGCGGCTTTTTCGTCGGCGGAAAATTCGCGCTTCTCCGTCGCGGCGCGGCGGTCGCGGTTGGCGGAGTCGATGGAGCTCTTGTTCAACGTGCGGAGGTAGTAGGTCGTTTTCAGGCCGCGCTCCCAGGCTTCGCGATACATGAAGCTCGCGGTGCGGGCGTCGCTTTCGGCGAGCCAGAGATTTGTGCTCTGCGCCTGGTCGATCCACTTTTGACGCACGGCGGCGCATTGCAAAATCCACGTCGGCGCGATCTCGAATGCGGTCTTGTAGAGCCGCTTCAAATTGTCCGGCACGCGATCAATGCCCTGCACGGAGCCGTCGAAATATTTGAGGTCGGCGAGCATCTCCTCGTCCCACAGACCGAGCGCCTGGAGGTCGCGCAGCAGGTGGTCGTTCGTGCGGATGAATTCGCCGCTGAGGTTCGACTTCGTGTGAATGTGTTTGTAGGTCGGCTCGATGCACGGGGTGCAGCCGAGGATGTTGGAAATGGTCGCAGTCGGTGCGATGGCGAGGCAGTTGGAATTGCGCATGCCCTGCTTCGCGATGCGCGTGCGGAGTGCGGACCAGTCGAGGCGCGATTTGCGGTCCACGAGGATCGGCGTGCCGCGTTCCTTTTCCAAAAGATCGAGCGTGTCGAGCGGCATCATGCCTCGGCTCCACTTGGAACCAACGTAGCTCGTGTACGCGCCGCGCTCGGCGGCGAGATCGCTGCTTGCGGTGTAGGCGTAGAACGCGATGGCTTCGAGCGCCTCGTCGTTGAAATCCACGGCTTCGGGCGAATCGAAGGCGACCTTCTTGTCGTAGAGCGCGTCCTGCATGCCCATCACGCCGAGGCCGACGGGACGATGCTTCAGGTTGGAATTCGCGGCGGCTTCGACGGGGTAGAAATTGATATCGATCACGTTGTCGAGCATCCGCATGAGCACGGTGATCGTCTCGCGGAGTTGCTCGTGATCGAGCGAACCATCGGGGCGCAAATGCGCGGCGATGTTCACGCTGGCGAGGTTGCACACGGCCACTTCGTCGTTGCTCGTGTTGAGCTCGATCTCGGTGCAGAGATTCGAGTTATGGATCACGCCGGCGTGGTCCTGCGGATTGCGCACGTTCGCAGGATCTTTCCACGTCATCCACGGATGACCGGTCTCGAAGAGCATCTCGAGCATGCGCTTCCAAAGCTGGAGCACGCGCACTTTGCGGCCCCACATTTTGCCCTCGTCCACGAGCCGCTCGTAGTGCGTGTAGCGCTGCTCAAATGCGCTGCCGAAAATCTCCGGTAGATCGGGCGCGTCGTTCGTGCGGAAAAGCGTCCACGTCGCGTCCTTCGGCAGCGCGCCTTCAGAGATAGCCTTGAGGCGCTTCATGAACACATCGGGAATCCAGTGCGCCGTGTTCATGTTGTGCGTGCGGCGGCGGTCGTCGCCGGTCTCCTTGCGCAGGTCGAGGAAGTCCTCGATGTCCGCATGCCAGAGCTCCAAATACGAGCAGAGCGCGCCGGGGCGCTTGCCGCCCTGGTTCACCGCGATGGCGATGTCGTTGCTGACTTTCAGGAACGGAATCACGCCGGAGCTTTCGCCATTCGTGCCGTGAATGTGCGCGCCCGCCGCGCGGATCGCAGTCCACGAACAGCCGAGGCCGCCCGCCCATTTCGAGAGGTGCGAAAAGCGCCGCCACGTCTCGGTGATGTCCTCGATGCTGTCGCCGCAATAGAGCAGGTAGCAGCTCGAAAGCTGCGGATGCATCGTGCCTGCGTTGAAAAGCGTGGGCGTGGACGAGCAGGCGCGGCGCGACTTGTAGATCGCGTAAAATTCCGCCGCACGCGCCTCGCGATCTTTTTCCAAAGTGGCGAGGCCCATCGCGACGCGGAGCCAGAAAATCTGCGGGGCTTCGAGGCGCTGTCTGCGCCCCGTCACACCGTCGTGCGTGTGGATGAGGTAGCGATCGAAGAGCGTCTGGATGCCGAGGAAATCGAATTGCAAATCCGCGAACGGATCGAGGGTCGTTGCGAGCTTTGGCAGATCGAATTCCGCGAGGCGCGGATCGAGCCGGCGCAGCGCGATGCCCTTGGGGATGTAGGCGAGGAAAGCGCGGCGATGCGCCTCCTTCAGCGCCTGCGGACCGTCGGCGACGAGCCACGGCAGCGTCTCCTCGTAGATGTAGCTGAGCAGGATGCGCGCGGCGAAAAAGCGCGCGTCGGCATCCACATCGAGCAGCGATTTTGCATTGAGCACGATCGTGTCGCGGCGCTCGTCGGCGGTGAGATTGATCGACGTGCTGCGGAGCAGACGCGCGAGCACATCGTCGTCGGCAATCGAAAGGTTCAGGCCGATCTTCGCGAAGGAAATGCGTGAGCGGATGTCGGCGAGCTGTTCGCGCGTCGCGAGTTCCATCTGCGCGGGGTCTTCGGCAGCCGTCTCGCCGAGCGCGCGCTCGGCGGCGCGCTTGACTCGATATTTTCCGTATGCGAGCGCGACACGCGGGTGGCCGATCTCGATGAGCGTCTCCTCGACCATGTCCTGAAGCTGCTCGATGTGGATGAAACTCGGCCGCTCGCGACGCATGCGGAATTCAATCTCCGCCTGCACCTGCCGTCCGATTTCCTCGTGCTGCCCCTCGGCGAGGCACGCTGCCGACACGGCCTTGGCGATCTTGTGGCCGAGCCACGGCACGACGCGCGGCTTGCCTGAGGCGTCGCCGGGCTGGTCGCGACGGATGACTTGCGGAAACTGATCGGGCGCGACGTCGGGCAGTTCGTTGGCGAGTTTGAAAGGGATGGTGGGCGTGCTGTTCATGGGCGTGTGAGTGGTTAAAGTCGTGGAACGGTGATGCCGCGCTGGGCCTGGTATTTTCCGCCGCGGTCGGCGTAGCTCGTCTCGCACGTCTCGGTGGCGGCGAGGAAGATCACCTGCGCGAGACCTTCGCCCGCGTAGATGCGCGCGGGCAGCGGCGTGGTGTTGGAAATTTCGAGCGTCACATGGCCCTCCCATTCCGGCTCGAAGGGCGTGACATTGACGATGATGCCGCAGCGCGCATACGTGCTTTTGCCGACACAGAGCGTGAGCACATCGCGCGGGATGCGGAAATATTCCACGCTCCGCGCGAGCGCGAAGGAGTTCGGCGGCACGAGGCAGCTCGCGCCGCGCATGTCCACGAACGACTTTTCATCGAACGCCTTCGGGTCCACGACGGCACTGTGGACATTCGTGAATACCTTGAATTCATCGGACACGCGCAGGTCGTAGCCGTAGCTCGACAGCCCGTAGCTGATGACCGATCCGCCCGCGGCGTTCTTGCGCACGAGGCCGTCCTCGAAAGGCTCGATCATCCCGTGCTCCTTCGCCATGCGGCGAATCCATGTGTCGGCGTGGACTCCCATCAGATTAGGTCGTCCTCGGAGGCGTTCGTCACGCTGCCGCTCGTCTGATATTCCGTCACGCGCGTCTCGAAGAAGTTCTTTTCCTTGCGCAGGAAAATCACCTCGTCGAGCCACTGGAAGGGATTCGTTTTCACCGTCGAAAGCGTCGGCAGGCCGAGCCCCGCGAGACGACGATCCGCGTTGTATTCCACGTAGGTGAGGAAGTCCGCCTGCGTCATGCCCACGCCGTCTTCCGGCAGGCAGTCGCGCACAAATTCCTTCTCCAGCTCCACGCCTTCGCGCATGAACTCGACCAGCTCCGCGCGGAATTCCGGCGTCCACAGATCGGGATTTTCCGCGATGAGCTGCGAGAGGATGTAGCGGCCGAGCTCGATGTGATTGCTCTCATCGCGCAGCGTGTATTGGAACATCTGGCCGATGCCCGTCATCTTGTTCTGCCGGTGCAGCGAGAGGATCATCGCGAAAAGCGCGTAGAACTGCGTGCCTTCCATCACCTGCGTGATGCCGAAAATCGCCTTCGCAAACTTCTGCTTGTTCACCGTCTGCGTGAGATCGATGCCCATCTTCAGCTCCGGCATCTGGCGCGTGATGAAGTCATTCTTCCGACGCACGCTCGGGATGTCGCTGAACTTCGCCGTGACCTCGTCGAGGTCGATGTTCAGCGAGCCGATGATGTGGAGCAGCGAGTCCATGTGGATGGACTCCTCGGCGATGTGGCGCAGCGAAGCGTGCTTCAGCTCGGCGGCGGTCAGATTGTCCTCGATGACGTGGAGCACGGAGTCGCCGACGATCCCTTCCGCCGCGGAAAAATAGCCCACGCCCATCTCGATGATCCACCGCTCCTTGGCCGAAAGCGCGCCCGTATTCCACTGCTGCGAATCGCGCGTCATGTCGATCACATCCGGCTCCCAATGGTTCGCCTTCATCTGCTTATAGATGCGGTAGGCCTCGTGGTATTTCAGCGGCAGGATATTCAGTTCCGCGCTGCGCTGGCCGTTGATCACGCGCTTGCCCGCGAGCCGCGCGCGGGCCTTCGCCTTGTCGAGACGGAAGGTTTTCGCCCCCATCTGATACACGACGAAATCGCCCTGCTCACGCACAGCGAGATCGGCATCGGTAAAAGTGAGCGCGTCGTCCGGTGCGGACGCGGCGGGTGGTTCGGAAATGGCAGTGCTCATGGTGTCTTGGGTTCTTAAAAAGTTTGCGCGTGCGCCATCACGCGCGGGTGATTTTTCGAGAGACCGCCAGAGGACAAAAAAGCCCGCGGATACCGCCTCTCGCACGATGAGGAAGACCGTAGGCTTTGCAGCGCCCGACCACAAGAGGCAGGCGCAGGAAAAAGTCTGTCAGCATCCCATCCGGTCATTGACGCGACCGTTTTTTTGGTGCCCCGCGTCAGCGGAGCGATGATGAGTGCGAAAAAGCAGGTCTTCTGGCTCCGAGGTCATCCTACTCGCCTCGCCTTACCGCTGGGTCCGACTCTCCGTCCGGCTCGTGTCAGCAGTGGCATCTGAGAGGCTTTCGTCGCTCGTTACAGCGGCGCAACCGCCTGGGATTTCGTCCGCCGCGCATCGTAAAAATGCACCGCATCCGGCACCCGGTTCCCTATTCTCCCATGGCCATGGCCACAGGCACTTTTTCGCATGGAAACCACACTATATGGTGGTTTGATTCAAAGAACTGCACCGGATGTAGTGTTTTTGAAATTTGCGGTCAAGCGCATCTTTTGGGTGTTTTCACCATCTTTAGCGGGACTCCCGAAAACTCACGAGACGCCTTGGAGTGCGGCGGGAAGCGACAGCGCCACGCCGCCTTTGGAGGGGATTTCGCGTGGGCGCTCCCGGCGGCGAAGTCTGCACGCGCGTCCCCAAGGCGGTGTCGCCGCTCGTGCCTCGCTCTGCCACCGCACTCCAAGGTGCTGACGCACGCCTTACTTGCCGATGCACCAGAGGTGTTTGTGCGTGCGGAGGAAAAGCTGGCCGTCGCTCACGGCGAGTGAGCTGTTCGTGAGGCCGTCGGCCATCGAATTTACCGCGAGCTGCTCGTATTTTTCCGTCGAGGCCTTGAAGACGACCACATCGGAATTCTGCGTGACGGCGTAGATTCGGTCGCCGCTGCGCACGAGCGAACTCCACGTGTTCGCGCGGCCCGCGGGTGTCGTCATGCGCTCCTTCCAGAGTTCCTTGCCGGTCGCGAGGTCAATGCACTGGATGATGCCGGGCTCGCCGGTGAGCCACGCGTGCTTGGCATCATTCACATGGCTGCCGATGCGTTGCGGGTTCTTCTTTTCCTGCCAGAGCCGGTGTGAATCAGTGATGTCACCGCTACCGCCGGGTTTCACTCCGATACCGAAGCCGCCGTAGCCGCCGAACCCGGCGATGGCGTGAACTTGGCCCGCAAGGTAAATACCCACGATAGGTTCGCAATAAGTGACCGGGTTCAGCCCGTTGCAGTGCCAGAGTTCCTTCCCCGTATTCGGGTCGAAGCTGCAAAGTGCGCCGGGCAGCAAGATCAGAAACTCCTCGTGCTCGGCGTGCTTTGTCGCGTCACTCAATCTCTTGGGAATCTTAGGCGCAGGATCGCCGATTTTCGAGGAATCGAAGCTAACAAACGGGGGCATCTTCACAATCCGTCCCGTATTCCACGACCCCGCATAACCCGGCTGCCCTCCCGGTCCTTCCATCACGGCAGGCTTCGGCACATCGAAGCGCCACACTTCCTTCCCCGTCTTCTTGTTCACCGCGACGATGAAGCTGCGCTCGCCGGGGCCGAAATTCAGGATGCACAGATCGCCGTGCAGAACGGGCGAAGCGCCGTAGCCCCAGATGTGTTTCTGCGGGCCGAGGTCCACGTGCCACTGCTCCTTTCCATCGAGCGACCAGCACCACAGGCCCGCGCTGCCGAACCACGCGACCACGCGCTCGCCATCCGTCGCGGGCGAAC
>JAYWEO010000092.1:0-3140 GCA_043779225.1 Prosthecobacter sp. | reverse complement strand
TCGCGCCGCCGGGTTGGATTCTGGAGGCGTTAGTGCGCAGTCGCGCGTAAAGCATGCGCAGGTCCTCGATGAATGCCTTGCCAGTCTGCGTCAGTCGTGGGCTGCACACCTTCCATGCGACGATGGCCACGACGACCATCAGGAAAATGAGGAAGCCCACATTCAATCGCCCGCGCTCCAGGGCGACGACCGTCTTCGTCCCGCCGATTCCCAGCAGCACGAGAAACGCTGCGGCAAAAATTCCACGTCGTGTCTGGCGGACCGCGTCATCCGGCAGCAGGCCGTCGGTCTCTAGTATCAGCTCATAGGGCCGGCAAAGTTCCGCCAGCCGCCCGTCGGTGAAAATATCCGTGGCTTTGCCGCTGCGTCGGAATTTCGCCAGCAGCGCCTTTTCGACAGGATGCCGCACTGCTTCCGGGGTCGCGATCGGCGCGGTCTGCACAGAGCCCGAACTTTCGACAATGAGCCGCCGATCGACGAGCGACACGAGTGCGACCCTCAGCGTCTCGTTCGCGCCTCCGCGCAGAAAGGCGATCGTGTAGGGTTCGAGATTCACTTTCGGCGGACGCCGCGATTCCTTCATCCGCCGAAATACCGCGGCGCAGATGAGCACGCCCGTGGCAACAATCACGTAGAAGAGGAGGAACTCCGGGCCTTTGAGATCAAAGGGATTCATGGCCCGATCAGTTCAGCGCATTCGCGTGCTCCCACATCGCGCGGGACAGCTCGATGAGGGTCTCAAATGTCGCGCCCGCGATCCCTGCCGGGAGTGTGCGGGTCTGCCGGGCTTCTGAGATCCGATCCATGAGACCGGAGTCCGCGGCCCCGGGGAGCAGCGTCGCCGCGACTTGGGCGAGTGCCTCCTTGCCGGTTGCGGCGGGTGTTCCTTTCAGCTCCAGCAAGGTCGCGGCGCACGCGCGGAGCGGGCCCGTCATGTCGCTGATGAGAAAGATGAACTGCTCTTCGCGCAGGCCGCGTGCGATGTACGCCTCGCGCATGCGGAGGGTGAGATTCAGCAGCGTCTGCCGGAGTCGCGCGAGCGCCGCGGGGCGCGGGATGGAAATTTCCTTGAACGGATCCGTGCCGGCCAGGATCACATGCCGCCGCGTGATGTCGCCAAACTTCACGGCGAACGCCTCGATGGCGGGCTGAAGTTCCGATTCGAGCAGGAACATCGCATTCAGCCGGATCGCTGCGACGGCGGTGCGCAGAGGTTCGCGGAGTGCCTCCGCCTTTTTCGCCTCGAATGCCGACAGCAGGAGGAGGACATTCACATCCGACGCGGGCCGCAGCATGCCGTCGGCGGCGCTTCCGAAGAGCACGAGTGATTTCAGATCCGAGCCGAACGCTGCCTGCGCCGACTCGACAAATGACGTGAGAACTCGGGCGACCGGTTCGGGGAGGTTCCTGAGAATCGAGGGGTCCACGGGCGCCACCCTTATCCGTCGGCAACTTCGCGCGTCAAGCAAAGGCGCAGTGCCTATGCAGTCCCGGGCATTCCTGGCCACGTCGCGAGATCCGGCGGCAGGCCGGTGCGCCATTCGTGTCCATCCGCGATCAGCGCGCAGGAATGCAGCGCATGCCGCGCGAGGATGAGACGCTTCGCCAGCGCGGGATTCCAGCCCGTCTCGATGAAGTCGAGGTAGCAGTTTTCATCCGCGCCGTAGATTTTGTCGCCGACGACCGCGTGCCCGCTGTGCGCGAGATGGATGCGGATCTGGTGCATGCGGCCCGTCTCTGGAAAAGCGCGCACCAGCGAAAATTTTGCGCCGTCCTTTTCAAAACGCCGCTCGACTTTGTAGCGCGTGAGCGCCGCGGCACCGTCGGGATGCACGCACTGCTTGAGGTAGATTTTCGACGGCCGGATGTCGCCCTGCCGCAGCAGCGGCGCGTCCACGCTCCATTCGTCCTGCGCGGGCCATCCGTGCGCGAGTGCGAGGTATTCCTTTCCGATGCCGCGCCTCTCCATGAGCTGCGAAAATTTCTTCGCTGCGGCGCGATGTTTTGCGACGAGCACGAGGCCGCTGGTCTCGCGGTCGAGTCGGTTGATGATGCTCACCTGCCCGCCATTCGCGATTTCGTAGGCGAGCAGGGCGCGAAGTTCGTTCCAGAGCGTGTCGGTCTGATCCGGCTTGCTCGGGTGGATGCGCAGGAAGGGCGGTTTGTCCACGACGAGGAAGTCGTCCGTCTCCGCGACGATGCGTGGCGGATACGGAAGATCGAGCGGTTCGCCGGGCAGATCGGTGCGCGCCATTTTGCGGAGCATCGTGCGGAGTCCGAAGACTGGCGAGCGGCGAGTGGCCGGAATATTCCGTAGCCGCCGACGGCAGGAGGCGTGCGGACGCTGCGCGTGATTTCATTGGTCATTCTTTCCTGCTCGGATTACGTGAACGGATGGAAAAGAAACCATTCTCGGAACTCGGACTCTCGCCAGAAACGCTCAAGGCTGTCGCACACATCGGCTACGAACTCGCATCGCCGATCCAAGGGGAGGCGATCCCGGTGCTGCTGACCGGGCGCGATGTGGTCGGCCAGTCGCAGACGGGATCGGGAAAGACGGCGGCCTTTGCATTGCCCGCGATCGAGCGTGTGGACATCACGGTGCGCGCGCCGCAGGTGCTCGTGCTGTGCCCGACGCGCGAACTCGCGATGCAGGTTGCGGAGGAAGTGTCGCGGCTCGCGCAGTTCAAGCGCGGGGTGAAGGAACTGCCGATCTACGGCGGTGCGAGCTATGAGCGGCAGTTTGCCGGGTTGAAGAATGGCGCGCAGATCATCATCGGCACACCGGGGCGCGTGATGGATCACATCGAGCGCAAGTCGCTCTCGATGGCAAATATCGGCATGGTGGTCCTCGATGAGGCCGACCGAATGCTGGACATGGGCTTTCGCGACGACATGGTTTCGATCCTATCGAAGGCGAAGCCGGATCGGCAGACAGTGCTTTTCAGCGCGACGCTGCCGCCGGGGATCAAGCAGATGATCGCGAAGTTCACGCGCGATCCGGTGAACATCCGCATCGAGGATCAGAAGCTCACGGTGCCGAACATTGACCAGGTGTATTACGAGGTGAACCGGCGCTCGAAGATCGAGGTGCTGTGCCGTCTCATCGACATGCAGGACATGCACTACGGGATCATTTT
>JAYWEO010000091.1:0-13665 GCA_043779225.1 Prosthecobacter sp. | reverse complement strand
GCCGTAGCGTCCGGGCAGCCGCGTGAGGTCGGCATCGGGCGCGTCCTTCCACGCCACCGGAACCTTTGCGAGATCCGTCCACTTTGCGCCGGGCAGCAGCGCCTGATATTCGCGCTGCTTCGGATCGCTGAAGAGCGATGGGCAGGTCATGCCAAACCGGAACGCACTCGTGGCAATGCGCACCGCACCGTCCTTCTCCGGCATCGCGAGCGTCGCGTGATGGCCGAGCGGCACGCGCCCCGCAAAGCCTTCGATGATGTCTCGCGAATAGACGACATTCTGCCCGTCCACGAGTGAGAGTTCCTTCGTCACGCGCCCTTTGCGGACTTTCGTTTCGATGCCGAGCGTAAGCGTCATCACGTCGCCGGTCTTCTTTTTCCCGACGACCTTCCATACATCACCCACGATCTCGCCGTGCGGCGGATGCTTTTCGCCCGCGACCTCATCGTTGTTCCCGCCGAAGGGCAGGCAAAAGAAATCCCCGCGCAATGTGACGAGCACCGGTGCAGGCATCTTCGAGGGCGCTTCCTCCTGCCAAGGGCTGACGTAGTAAGGCTGCACCGGCTTTGCGCTATCGCGAAAGAATGTCACCGGTGCCACGTGGCCGCCGAGCTTGGTCACCGCGATTTCGACTTCCTTCGTGGCGACGACGAAACTGAGCTGCGCATGAAAGGTGCGAAGTTCGGTGTCATCCGCAGCGGAGACCGCGGCAGTTGCGGCGATGAGCGGGAGGTTCATGAGGAACGTTTTGAGAGGCGAGAGACTGAGGAGGGATCTCATGGGGGCGCGGGACTCTAGACCGGTGTCAGTGCGCGGGTAAATGCAGGCGATGGCAAATTTTCAAAAGCCGCGATGAGAGGTCTGCGAGTGGTCAGCATGCGATTTCTGCCCTGGGAAATCAGCCGCAGTCTCACGCGATCTGTGGAGGACTGCTCTCACTTCTTGCTGCTTATCCGATTGGACCCACGTTGAATCACGTCACCGGCCCGCAGCCCGTGCGGGAATTGCTTGTCAGCCCGCGCCGGTTTCCCTCTGTTCCCGCACACAAAATTCATGGCGTCCAACTACACCGAAGCCAGCATCAAGACTCTCAGCTCGCTCGAGCACATCCGCCTCCGCCCCGGCATGTACATCGGGCGGCTCGGCAACGGCAACCACGCGGAGGATGGCATCTACGTGCTGCTCAAGGAGACGATTGATAACTCGATTGACGAATTCATGATGGGGCAGGGACGGAAGATCGAGGTCGAGATCACGGATCGCAGCGTGAAGGTGCGCGACTATGGGCGCGGCATTCCGCTGGGCAAACTTGTGGACTGCGTCTCGATCATCAACACGGGCGCGAAGTACGACAGCGAGACTTTTCAAAAGGCCGTCGGGCTCAATGGCGTCGGACAAAAGGCGGTGAACGCTCTCTCGCTGAACTATCGCGCGCAGGCGGTGCGCGAGGGGGAGACGAAGGTCGTTGATTTTGAAAAGGGGAAGCTCAAGTCGCAGTCGCGTGTGACAAAGACCGACGAGCGCAACGGCACGCTCGTGGAGTTCACGCCCGATGAGGCGCTCTTCGGCAAGGACTTCAAGTTCCGCACCGAGTTCATCGAGGACATGCTGTGGAAATACGCATTCCTCAACCGCGGGCTCACGCTCACGCTCAATGGCAAGCCGTTCCGTTCGCAGAACGGCCTGAAGGATCTGCTCGCGAAGGAACTCAGCGGCGAACCGCTCTATCCCATCATCCATATCGAGGGCGAGGACATCGAAATCGCCGTCACGCACGGCAACCACTACGGCGAGGAATACTGGTCGTTCGTGAACGGCCAGCACACCACGATGGGCGGCACGCATCTCGCGGCATTCCGCGAGGCGTTCGTCGCGACCTTGCGCAATCATTTCAAGAAGGACTTCGACGCCGCGGATGTCCGTCAGTCCATAGATGCCGCGATCGTCGTGCGCGTGCAGGAGCCCGTCTTTGAGTCGCAGACGAAGACGAAGCTCGGCTCCACCGAGGTCGGGCCAAAGGGGCCGACCATCAAGGAATTCGTCGGCAAATTCGTCCAGCAGGCGCTCGACACCTACCTGCATAAGAACCGCGAAACGGCCGAGATCATCCGCAAGAAAATCGAGGAGAACGAGCACGAGCGGAAGGAACTCGCCGGCATCCGCAACATCGCCAAGGAACGCGCGAAGAAAGCCTCCCTGCACAACAAGAAGCTGCGCGACTGCCGCCTGCATCTCGGCGACAAGAACCCGCGCGCCGAGGAGAGCACGCTGTTCATCGTCGAGGGTGACTCCGCCGCCGGCTCACTCACCGCCACGCGCGACGTGCAGACGCAGGCCGTCTTCGCGCTGAAAGGCAAACCGCTCAACACCTACGGCCTCACGAAAAAGGTCATCTACGAGAACGAAGAGTTTCACCTTCTCCAGGCTGCGCTGAACATCGAGGACGGACTCGACGGCCTGCGCTACAACAAGATCGTCATCGCCACCGACGCCGACGTGGACGGCATGCACATCCGCCTGCTGCTGCTCTCGTTCTTCCTGCAATTCTTCCCCGACGTCATCCGCAACAACCACCTCTTCATCCTGCAGACCCCGCTCTTCCGCGTGCGCAACAAGAAGGTCACGAAGTATTGCTACAGCGAGCAGGAGAAACAGGCCGCCGTCGCCGCGCTCGGCGCCAGCCATGAAATCACGCGCTTCAAAGGCCTCGGCGAAATCTCCGCCGGCGAGTTCAAGGACTTCATCGGCGAGAACATCCGCCTCGACCCGATCAACCTCCACCACCTCTACAGTTCCGACGAACTGCTGTCGTTCTTCATGGGAAAAAACACGCAGGAGCGGCAGGAGTTCATCATCGAGAACCTGCGCGTGGAGAAGGATCTGATCGAGGTGTGAGTCGCAGCAGTTGGCACGAGATTCGGATCATGCACTTTCCCCGCGCAGTGCTGGCGTTGGCCTGTGCCGAATGGGCGTCGCGCCCCGCGAACACACGCCCACCGAGATTCGCAAGGCATGCGCTATCTTACAGCCTGTTTTTCGAGCAAAGTAAGCATGTCGAGATGATCGCAAATGGCGTCTCGCAGCTTCGCAAAGTCCTCGGCAGCCCCCTGTCTCGCGTGGAGATTCTGGCTCAAGGTCGCATAAGCTGGAGAGATCGGGGGCAGGACAGACCTCCACTCCAATTTTAAGGCGTCGTAGTGTTTCTCGATCAACTCGTCGCCACGAATCTGATCGCTCAATACGATTCTCAGCCGCTCTTTAAGATAATGTTCAAGCATTGTGCGCAGGTGGTAGAACGCAGCAAAGAGATCGTTTTCGGCTATGGCCTGCTCTGCATCTGAGAGGATGTTTCTGATGTGCTGGGGAACCACCCGTGCCAGCACTGTCTCACGACGCGGAGCGAATCCGCAGAGATGGAGCCGCGCGCCGATCCGCCGGACTAGAAGGGTATAGATCATGGTGCGGCAAATTTCACAGCGATAGACCGGCACAAAGTTTTGCTCTACTCCTTTGCCGGTATTTCGTGGAAACGGGCCTCCAAAACCTGAAGCATCGGATGACAAGAGCGCGCCGAAAGCAGTGAGAGTCTTGCATGGTCCGGGGCAGTAGATTTGAACTGCGGGAAGATGGAATCGGACAGGTATTTGGTCGGCGGGCGTTCCCATCGGGTGCGTCCCGGTTCTGGCAATCCGGTTGATTTCTACAGTCATACCATCGTCCCCAAGGTGCCTTGTCATGAGCTTCCACGGGCGTTTCTCAAACTCAGCCCGCAGCTTTTTTGCGTCTGCGGCGTGGGCTCTTTCGGGTGTTTTTACGAGACTATTCGGGTCGCGAACCCTGAGAACCGCGAGGAGTTGCTCCTCGGCTTCGTCGAAGTTCACAGCAACCTTTTGATACAAGTAGCTTCCTTCGATCAGTGCCCTGAATGCCAACTCAATTGCATTCGTGAAAAACTGATCATACTCTAGGTTCACAGCCGCAAATTGGAGGCGCGAGCACTGGCAGTCGAGGGGGAAAAAGCATCACCCACGAATCATTGTCAGCAAGAAATTTACTTTTGTACCGGCGGAACGTGAACGGTCTGAACGCGAACCGGAAATGCTTGGAAGTTACCGATGGTGAATGAGGAGATCAGGCCGATGCAGCGCTGGCAGACAGTATCTGGAGTTCCCCGTTTTCATCGACGCGAACGTCTAGCGCCATTCCAGATGATGCAAATTGCTCGACTCGCTTCGAGAGGTCGCCGGTGTCGGTGGCTTCTTTCTTTAGTTTCTCTACGGCAAGCAGCGCCTGATGCCGGACGCATGAAAACTCGCTTTCAATTCTGCGCCGATGGTCATCGTCGAACTTCCCCCACAGCGCGGTCCAATCGCCTGAGCGCTCTCCAAGAGCCCTGACTTTCGCATCGAGCGAGGCCCGGGTTGCTTCAAAGAGGCGCTGTGCGTTCGCGGCTTCTTGCACAGCGTGCTGAACCCGATCCGCCACTCGTTGGTGGTCGCCGGGCAGCATGACCTTCACGTGACATGCGAGGATGCGGACGGATTGAGCCAGAAAAATCAGTTCGAGAGCCTCCCGGTTATGCTTCACCCACCCGATCGCCCGCTCCGCAGAACCGTTCCTGTCCATCCACTCACGCACTTCGATTTTATCGAGTTCTTCAAGACGTTTTCGGGACATCTCCCGGGCAAGGTCGCCGATGCTGCCGCACGTAAGTTCGATCCCATCCAATTGGGTGTAGATGGCTGCCACCTCGTGTGGATGAAGCTGCCCGCGTGAAATCGCTTCCGAGCATTCTCGTAGATAGCGCACCGCGGCGCTCAGTTTGCCTTTCTTTTCCTCTTCGAACCATTTGCGAATGTCGTCAATCCCTCGCTCGATACCTACGAGGCGAGCATTGATGTCTTTCAAGTAGTGTTGCGCGGTTGCGATGGACAAGACCTGCCAACTCATCGTCGCGACGGTTGCGAGCTTCACCCCGCCTCCTTTCACCACCCGGCCAATCTCCACAAACTTCTTTCCGTTGCGGAGGTCGCGAGCGACAGGGAGGAGTTTGTCGGAACTCGGCAGCAGTTCGAGTGTGCCGTCCTTCAGCGCCCGAGTGACGGCCGGTGAAAAGACGACGCGATAACTCTTGGTCACCGCTTCGCTTCCGATCCGGAACATCTCCGGAGCGCGTTGGAGCAGAGGTTGAAGCGCGGTTCTCATCGCCGGACTCACTGCAAGCGGCATCGACGCAGCGGGCTCATTTATCGCGGTGATTTCGACAAGCGGGTTCTCAACGTCGCCGAGGATTAATGCATCGGCGTAAATTGTAGGATTTTCGCCATGGGCGACCGCCTCTCGTGTAGCCGTCTCGATACCAGAGTTTCTGGCAACTGGCGCTTTGTGCCGCACCCGCAGAAAAAGCCAGACGCCGAAGCCGCCGGCGAAGACCCCAGTGGCCAGAATGAACGATTCTGAGGTCATATTGTGTTCCAGGTTATGGCCGCACGGTGAGGCCCATGAGCGATGCTGCCGCGCGCTGCCGCCCATCAGCGGTGACGAATTCCTTTTCGCCAGCGACGAGCGCCGATGCGATGTGCAAAGCGTCGTTTGTGCGGATGAAAACGCGCGGCGTCTGCGAATGGCACTGCTTCATCACTTCGCCGAACTTCTTCTCCAATTCGGCGTCGTCCGCTTGCACGATCATTTTTCCTGCGGCGATGTCCTCGGAGATTTCTTGCAGGAGCACTGCTGTTTCACCCGGCGGCAACGATCCTTCCGCCTCGCGCCGCCGAAAGGCAGCGTGCGCTTCGTAATGGGCGATGCGCGCGACAGCCAACGGCACACCGGGAGCCGTCAGCCCTTGGAATTGCGCAGAGTCGGCCTCCATCGCGTAGAGCTTCACGAGGGCCGACGTATCCCATTGGCTCATCGTCAGCAGCGATCTTCGCGGAGTTCGTCGAATATTTGCTGAAGCGGCGTCCCCACCTTGCCCGTCGCGCCGCGTTCGCGGATTCTCTCCAGCCTCTGCAGCCACGTACGGTGGTCCGCGTCTGTTTCCGCACGCGCAGGCTCAGCCTCATCCACCACCACCTGCCCGCCTTCCGCCGCCACGCGATAGCGCCGATGCGGCCCCGGATGCGGCAGCATCGAAGCCGGCAGGCGCAACGCGCCCGTTTCGTCCGCTTGGAGGATCGTGCTCATGGCGTGCAACGTAGCACGCAGCGCACACGCGGCTCAAGCGTTACATCATCACTCGATGCGGTCGGTGTTCTCAGGGGATTCACTTCGAGCCGATCTTTCCATTTCCCTCGACCGCGATGGCATGGCTGTGAAAAACGTTTCGGAACTCTTTCTCAATGCCCAAACGACCGAACAAGCCTGACGGAAAATCTCCGAAGAAACTGATCGCCAGCGATCAGTCTGAATTGCCTTTGGAATCCGCGCCTGCGCCTGCGCCCGATGAACCGGCGGCGGCGATGTCCGAGCCGAATGCGAATGGAACGGCGAACGATGCGCCTTCGGATGTGCAAACCGAGCCGGTGGCTCCGCGGCGCAAGGAGGGCGAGAAGGTGCAGGATGAGCAGGCTCCGCTCGCGCAGAGCTATCGGAACTGGTTCCTCGACTACGCGAGCTACGTCATCCTCGACCGCGCGGTGCCGCACATTGATGACGGGCTGAAGCCGGTGCAGCGGCGTGTGCTGCACACGCTTTGGGACATGGACGACGGGCGTTTTCACAAGGTCGCGAATGTCGTCGGCGCGACGATGAAGCTGCATCCGCATGGCGATGCTTCCATCGGCGCGGCGCTCGTTTCCATCGGGCAGCGCGGGTGGCTCATCGAGCCGCAGGGGAATTACGGCAACACGCTCACGGGCGACGATGCGGCGGCGCCGCGTTACATCGAGGCGCGGCTGACGGCGTTTGCGAAGGACGTGCTTTTCAACCCGAAGACGACGACGTGGCAGCTCAGCTACGACGGGCGCAACAAGGAGCCGATCACGCTGCCGGCGAAGTTTCCCATCGTGTTGCTCGAAGGCGCGGACGGCATCGCGGTCGGGCTCTCGACGAAGATTCTGCCGCACAATTTCAACGACCTCTGCCGCGCGGCGATCAATCATCTTCAGGGGAAAAATTTCCGCATTCTCCCGGATTTCCCGACCGGCGGCACGGCGGACTTTTCCGAATACAACGACGGCGAGCGCGGCGGGAAGGTGAAGGTGCGCGCAAGCATCGAGGCGCGCTCGAAATATTTGCTCGCGGTCACGGAACTGCCCTACGGCGTGACCACCGAGTCGCTCATCGAGTCCGTGCTCGCGGCGAATGCGAAGGGCAAGATCAAGGTGAAGCATGTGGACGACAACACGGCGGACAAGGTCGAGATTCTCATCCATCTGCCGCAGGGCGCGGAGCCGGAGAAGGTCATCCAGCAGCTCTACGTTTTCACGAGCTGCCAGGTGCAGCTCAATCCCGCCGCGTGCGTCATCGTGCGCAACCCGGAGACCGGCGACGACAAGCCGCATTTCCTCGGCGTGCGTGACATCCTCAAGACGAGCGCGGAGGCGACGAAGGCGCTGCTGAAGCGCGAACTCGAAATCAAACTCGGCGAACTTGAGCAGCAGTGGCACTGGGATTCGCTGGAGCGCATTTTCATCGAGGAGCGCATCTACCGGAACATCGAAAAATCGAAGACGTGGGAAAGCGTGCTCGCGGAAATCCGCACGGGGCTGAAACCGTTCCTCAAGCAACTCCGGCGCGAGGTCACCGAGGAGGACATCGTGCGGCTCACCGAGATCCGGATCAAACGCATCTCGGCCTACAACCGTTTCCAGGCCGACGAGGCGATGAAGAAAATCGAGGAAGGCATGAAGGACACCAAGGCCAACCTCAAGAACCTCACCGGCTACGCCGTCGCGTGGTTTGAGATGCTTCAGGAAAAATACGGCAAGGGCATCAAGCGCCGCACAAGCTACGACGAGATCGCGCAGATTGATGCGAGCGCCGTGGTCTCCGCGAATCAGCGCCTCTACGTGAACCGCACCGATGGCTTCATCGGGCTCAACTGGCGGCAGCATGAGTTCGTGCAGGAGTGCACGATCCTCGACAGCGTCCTCACGATCATGAAGGACGGCTCACTCAAGGTCGCGAAGGTCGCGGACAAAATTTTCATGGGTCGCGAGATCCTCCACATCGCCATCTGGCCGAAGGACGGCGACATGAATTTCTACACGATGGTCTATCAGGACGGCGAAACGGGGAAGGCCTTCGCGAAGAAATTCCAAATCGGCGGCCTCTCCCGCGACAAGCTCTACCCGCTCGTGAAGTCCGAAAATTCGCGCATCATTTACCTGCACATCGCCGCCACGGAAAAAGAAATGCCCAAGTCCCTCCACGTCTCGCTCGATGGACGCAGCGGCGCGCGCGTGCGCGAGCTGGATTTCGATCTGGCATCGCTGCCCGTGAGCGCGCGCAACGCAAAAGGTGTGACCGTCACGAAATGGACCGTGAAGGAAGTGAAGGCGAAGAGGTAACGCCAGCCAGTGAGCAGCAGCAAACGCGGGCTCACCGCAGTCCGCCCGCAAGTCGCGCTAATGCCCGCCGTTCAGAGTCGCTTCGGCTGCCTGGAGCCAGATGTCCATACGGCCCTGGAGGCCGAGTCCGGCGAGGTAGGTGACGTCCACCGGGATGTCCTTGGGCGCTCCGTTCGGATTCTGGATGTGCCTTACCAATGCGTTGGCAATGTGGACCGCGGTGAGTGGCGTGAACGTCTTGGAGCCGCTGACACCGGGTTCGTGATGCAGGGCGACGGCCTCGACGAGCGGCACCGGCAGCCCCCACAGCCCGAGGAGATACGCGCCGACCTGTGCGTGGCTGGCCCCGAAAATCTCGCGTTCGGCGTCGCTGATGGAAATCTTCTGGTCGGTCGCGAGCGCCACGGCCTTCTCATACTGTTCGGGCAGACTTGCCGCGAGCATCACCTTGCCGATGTCGTGCAGCATCCCCGCGACGCAGGCCTCGTCGGCCACGGCGCGGTCCACTTTCTGCATGCGGGCGACCAGCTTCGCGATGAGGCCGGTGGACATGCAGTGGTTCAGCGCCTGATCGATGGAAAAATTTTTCAGCGGTGCCTTTTCAAAGCAGGAAAAGACGTGGATCGAGAGGACGAGGGCGCGCACCCGCTCGATGCCGAGGTATTGGACGGCCTCGGTCGGATTGGCGATCTGCCGGGCGATGCCGAAGAATGCGGAGTTGCCGAGCTGAAGGATCTTCGCCGTCATGCTCGGGTCGCTGGAGATGATCTCGCCGACTTCCTCCAGCGTGCTGTCCGGCGACGACACGGCCTCCATGATGCGGAAGTAAAGCGATGGGAGGCTGGGCAGGTTGCGGAGCTGCGACACGAGCGTCTTGAGCGTCCCGTCCATGAGCAGCGAATCGAGTCCGCACACGCGCTCGATGGTTCCGCGCAGGGCCGCGAGATTGCATGGCTTGGCGATGAACTGGTGCGTGGCGCCGATGCATTCCGCGATTTGCTGCGCATCGGCAAAGCCGGACATGATCAGCCGCGAGGTCCTCGGATACAGCCGCACGACTTCCTGCAGGAGCCGCGCGCCGTCCATCCCCGGCATCCGCATGTCGGAGACGAGGACATCCACCGTGCCTTGCTCCATCATGGAAAGAGCCTGCGCACCGCCCGGCGCGACTTGGATATTCCAACGGTTCAGGTCGCCTTCAAAGGCGAGCGGGTAAAGCTCCAGCAGACTCGCTTCGTCATCAACGAAGAGGATGCTTTTCTTAAAACTCGGTAAGACCGCCATAGTAGGACCGATAAAGCAGGGCGCGAGCCAAGTGCGGGCACGCACCGCACTTGGCTGGGAGTTTTCTTCCCTCTCTCGCCATGGGCCGCGGCCATCCTCCGCCCTCCGCGAGGGAGAGCGGACGATTTTGCCCCCGGAAAAGAACAAGCCTGCCGCGGCGCAGGGCCGGGCAGGCTTGTGAAAAGGGGGTTAGTGGTTAAAATGAAAACTAGGCAGCGGGCTGCGCGAGTTCGGCCTGGCTGACGACGCGGAAGGGGATCCGGGCGAGCACTTTTCCGTCGAAGTGGACGGCGAAGTGATAGTTGCCGGCCTTCTGAACATTGCCCTGCAGCGGCAGGATCATGTTCTGGGTCGAGAAGCCCTTGGTGCCCTCAGGCATGTTCACCTGCAGCTCGGCCTCATTCGGCGGCTGGTCGCCGGCGACGCCGGAGTCGTCGGTGAGACGGATGGAGAATTTGTGGGTGCCGTGATCTTCGGCAGTGAACGAGAAACGCAGGACGAGCGTATAGGCAAAACCCGCGGGGAAGTTTTGCGCAATGACGGCATCAAACGCTCCGATGAGGTTCAGTTTGCCTTGGTTTTCGACAGCGGTATCGCAGAGGGTTGCAACGAGGAGTTCCATAGAGGGCGGGATGGCTATCGGGATTCGGGGCTGATGCAAGCGGAATGATGAGGAAAGTTCACTTTTGATCGGGCTCCGCATGGCGGCGGGCACCGGCGCGGGATGCACGGCTGGTCGCGCCGCCCGTTCACGCGAGGTATCGCCGCGCCGTCCACCAGCCCGCGAAAACCCCGAGCACGCTTCCCGCGCCGCTCAGCAGGAATGCGGACATCATGCCAAGACGTTCGCCCAACTCCCAGCCGACGTAGCCGCCGAGATTGATGCCGACAAAGATGAGGAGCTTCATGCGGTGACCCAGTGAGCAGACCCCGCGCCGCAGGCGGGCTGCGGCATCGCCGTCCCGCCGGTGCGGCGTTGAGGCTTGTCATGCGAAAAGCCTCCCGCGAGCGTCACGCACATGAACCGCACTTGCGCCCTCCTCGCCGCCTTCCTGCTCACCATGCTCACCGCACCTGTCTGCCGGGCGCAGGGCGGAAAGCCCGCGAAGGCTGCGGACCCGAGGCTGGTGAAAACTTTCACGGCCACGAAATCGCTGAAGCTCGACGAAGCCGTCGCGGATTTCGTGATCGATCTCATCCGCAGGAACACGGCAGGCGTGCAGGACCAGTATCGCAAACTGACCGCGAAGACTGAGGAGGAAGCCGGCGGGCGCTACGCCACGCGGCGCTTCGAGGGCATCCAGTGGTTCGTGAACGAGCATTCCGTCGAGCATGGCGACAAGGGCTTTCAGTTCGACGACGACTACACCTACCTCGCGCGGCAGCAGCTCATCTTCGGCTTTCACCGCGGCTTCAGCACGCCGGTGAATGTGATCGGAAAAGTGGGCGTCATCACCTCGCTCTCCGGCAAAGGCGACGGGCCGATCGTGAAGGACGGCATCGCCGCGCCGGGGACGAAGGTGACGCTGACCTTCGAGGGCTTTCTGAACTCCGTGCCGGTGCAGTTGCCGGAGTGAGGAGGCGGGCGTCCGCACCAGCGGCCCCGCCTTGCAAAGACCAAAGCCCGGCGCACACTGCGTGACGGCATGACCCCCAAGCCATTCCATTCCAGTCTTGCCACGCGGCGATGGTTTCCATTCGTGCCGTTGATGCTCGTGCTGCTCGCGCTGGGAATCGGCATCGCGCAGTGGATGACCGCGCCGACGGAACACCCGCGGCTCGACTATCTCCACATCCACGAAGATCTCGCTGCGATGGAGGAGGAGACAGCCATGCTAAAGCGAGCCTTGAAGGAGTTTCCCAGCGTGGTGATGGAAGCTCTGCGGCCAAGGTCCGTTGCGGAGATGCTCCAGAATCCCGGCCCTGCCGAAAGTATCCTTGTTCTTGAGTTTGTTCGCGTCAAACCCTACCCCGGCATTGATCCGGCCTTCGAACTCTCTCGCACGCTCACTCCCGAGGTGCTGCTTGAAGAATATCTATTCCGCGAACTCGCCAAGCGGCTCCACACGGATGCGCGACGATTGCAGGAAAAGTTCTACCAATTCGCCTGCATGGAGGCCGAAAAGGCACCACCCGGAGATTTGAGACTCCCTCTAGGATCTCTTGGTTCCGTTCAGCACCTACGTGCATTTGCAGAAGCCATCGCCCTTCTGAATGCCCGTTCGTCACTCCCCCACACTACGGCGACACCGTCACCGTCGCCACGGCGGTGAAGTCGCTGCTCGGCGCGGCGTCTTCGTAGAATTGCAGACCAAGATGCGCAGATGTCCGGGAGGCATTGCCCTTGCGCGACACTCGACATTTTGCGCCGCACGCGGCTTCCTTCGCCGCATGCAAATCCCCTGCTCCCTCCGCCCGCTCCTCGCCGCCGCTTCATTCCTCGTCCTCGCCTCGCCGCTGCGCGCGGAGACGCCGAAGCTCACGCTCAAAAAGGACGACGTGTGGGTGATGGCCGGCGACAGCATCACGGCACAGCGCCAGCATACGAATTTCATCGAGGCCTACTACCGCACGCGCTTCCCGCAGATGAATGTGCGCTTCCGCAATTCCGGCATCGGCGGCAACACCACCGGGAGCGTGCTGGCGCGGTTCGACTACGATGTGGCGGCGTGGAAGCCGACGATCGTGAGCATCGAACTCGCGATGAACGACGTGAATGCCGGAGACGATCCGGCGAAGTACATCAAGGGCATGAGCGAACTCATCGCGAAGATCCGCGCCATCCCCGCGCAGCCGGTGCTCATTTCATCGAGCCCGGTGGATGACGGCAGCAAGATGGGCGATTGGAAATCGGACCGCTGCCGCCGGATCGATCCCTACACCGTCGCGCTGAAAAAACTCGCGGAGGAGGAGAAGGTCGTCTTCGTGGATCAATATCACCCGCTCGTGAATCTGTGGGGCGACAACCGTGCGAAGGGCGAAGCCGAGGCCCGGAAGAAAGGCACGTGGCCGCCGAAGCCCACGCCGACACCAGCACCCGCACCAGTCGCAGCCGATCCATCGAAACCCGCCGCGCCTGCCAAACCCGTCGCGCCGCCGCTCGCGCCTTCGCTCATCCCGCTCGAAGGCAATCCCGTGCATCCCGGCCCCGTCGGCCAGTACACGATGGCCGCGACCATTCTCTCCGGCCTCGGTGCGGAAAAGGAAGTGAGCAGCGCGACGCTGAAGGCCGACGGCAGCGTGGTCTCGGCCAAGCATTGCCAGATCACCGAGGCCAGTGCGAAGGGCGGCAAGCTCAGCTTCACGCGGCTCGACGAATCCAGCCCGTGGCCCATTTTGCCCGCGGCCAAATCCGCCGCGCAAGTGCTCCCCTCGATGCTCGATCTTTCGCGCTGCATGCTGCAAGTGAACGGCCTCCCCGCCGGAAAATACCGCGTGAGCATCGAAGGCAAGCCCGCCGCCACGCTCGACGCCGCCGAACTCGCCGCCGGATGGAACATCACCTCCGCCTTCGACAGCGCCGTCGGCGATCGCGCCACGAAAATCCTTGCGCTCATCTACAATCTGCAGGTGAAGCTGAACAACGAATGGCGCGCAGCCAGCAAAGAGAAGAACGCGGAGAAACTCGCCGAGACACAGAAAGCCATCGATGCCGCCGACGCCGAACTCCGCACCGCCTGCGCGCCGGTCGCGTGGCATTTCACGATCGAAAAGGAATCCAAGTAGCCCGCCGGCCATCTTCCCCGAGCCACCCTGGAACCCCGATGGGTTCAGGGTTGGAGGCGGAGGTGGGAGTCGAACCCACTCGTAGAGGTTTTGCAGACCTCGGCCTTCCCACTTGGCTACTCCGCCGTGACTGAGCCCGGTT
>JAYWEO010000090.1:0-3554 GCA_043779225.1 Prosthecobacter sp. | reverse complement strand
GTGAGCTTCGGGTCCGTCGTGTCCACCTCCAGCGGCACGCGCTTTTGCTCATCGGTGAGATCGGCGCGGACGAAAGGTGAAAGGGCTGCGAGGCAGAGGAGGATGGGGAGTTTCATGAATTGAAAAGAGAAAGGCTACGCAAGGATGTCGTGAACGACATGCCCATAGACATCCGTCAGCCGGAAGTCGCGACCGGCGTAGCGGTAGGTGAGCTTCTCGTGGTCGAGCCCCATCGCGTGCAGGATGGTCGCGTGCAGGTCGTGCATGTGGACCTTGTCCACGACGGCGTGGTGGCCGAACTCATCGGTCTCGCCATACGTGATGCCGCGCTTGAATCCACCGCCTGCGAGCCACACCGAGAAGCCCGCCGGATTGTGATCGCGACCCGTGCCGTTTTTCTCGGCGTAGGGCGTGCGTCCGAATTCACCGCCCCACCACACGATGGTGTCATCGAGCAGGCCGCGCTGCTTGAGGTCTTCGAGCAGGCCGGCGACGGGCTTGTCCACGGCCTTCGCGTGGTCGCCGTGCTTCTTCAGATTCGAGTGCTGGTCCCACGCGGGGTTGTTGGAATTGTCCGCGTAATTGACCTGGATGAAACGCACGCCCGATTCGCTGAGCCGCCGCGCGAGCAGACACTGGCGGCCAAAGTTGTCCGTCTCCTTCTCACCGATGCCGTAAAGCGCGAGCGTCTCGGGCGATTCGCCATTCAGGTCGAGCACCTGCGGCGCGGCACCCTGCATGCGCCACGCGAGTTCGTAGCTGTTCACCACGGCCTCGAGTTCGCTCTCGCCGGGTTTCTGCGCGAGCTGCTCGGCATTCAGATCGCGCAGCAGATCGAACTGCCGCTTCGCCTCATCCGCCGTGCGCGGCGGCTGGAGATTGCGGATGCTCGATTCCTTCGCCGGGACACCTGCGCGCCCGATCGCCGTGCCCTGATAGATCGCGGGGAGAAATGCGTTGCCGTAATTGCGCGGCCCGCCATTCCCGAGCGCGGGTGCGAGCGAGATGAAGCCGGGCAGGTTTTCATTGTCCGTGCCGAGGCCGTAGTTCACCCACGAGCCCATCGAGGGGCGGATGAAATTGGTCGTCCCGGTGTGCAGGAAAAGCGTCGCGGGCCCGTGCGCGATGCCCTCGGTGTGCATCGAGCGGAGCACGCAAAGATCGTCCGCGTGCTTCGCCATTTCGGGAAAAAGATCCGACGCCCACAGCCCGCTCTGCCCGTGCTGCGCGAAATTCCACAGCGGTTTCATCACGCGCATCTGCGGGCTCTTGCCGGTCTTCGCGATGCTGCGGAGATCGTCAAAGTCCATCATCTTCCCGTCGTCGCGATCCAGCCGCGGCTTGTAGTCGAACGAATCCACGTGGCTCACACCGCCGGACATGAAGAGGAAGATGATGCGCTTCGCCTTCGCCGGGAAATGCGGCTTTTTCGGCGCGAACGGATTCACGGCGGCGCGAGCCGCAAGGTCCGCGAGAGCAAGATATCCAAAGCCGCAGCCGAGCGTGCGCAATGCCTCTCGGCGTGTGAAGTGAAGTGGGTTCATGGGAGTGAGGCGAGGTTCACGCAAGAAGCGCGGTCAATCAAGGTAGCGGAAATCCACGCACGCGAACAGCGTCTGGTGAAGCTGCGCCCAAGTTTCGAGGGACGGCTCTGCGCCGAGGAAGCGCACGCATTTCGCCCGCTCAGTCGCGGTCGGCGCGCGGCCCAGTGTGCGGCGGAAAATCGCATCGATCCTCGCGGCGTCCGGCAGTTCCAGCGTGCGCGCAGCGGCGGCACGCGCCTGCTCGACGACAAACTGGTTGTTCAGAAAAAAGAGCGCCTGCGGAGCGACGGTGCTCACGTTGCGCTGGCTGATGGACGCATTGATGTCGCCAAAGTCGAACACCTCGAAAAGCTCCAGCCGCTTGTTGCGAAATGCCGGCGTGTAAACGCTCCGCCGCAAATCCGCATACACGTAGCCATATTCGGTATTCTGCGCGCTGAAGTTGTTCGCATCGATGTCCCCAGCGCCGCCGATGTTTGGCCCGAGGTAGTCGATCTTCAGTTCGCCGCTCACCGCGAGCAGCGTGTCGCGGATCTGCTCGGCATCGAGGCGACGCCGGTTCGCGTGGGCAAAGAGACGGTTCTCGGGATCGGCCACGCCCGGCTTTGCCACCGCAAGCTGCCAAGTGTGCGAGAGCACGATTTCACGCACGAGTCGCTTTAGGCTCCAGCCTTCCTCGGTGAAGCGCAGCGCGAGATAGTCGAGCAGTTCGGGATGCGACGGCTTCTCGCCCGTGGTGCCGAGATTCTCGACCGTGCGCACGATGCCCGAACCGAAGAGCCACGCCCACACGCGGTTCACCAGCACACGCGCGGTGAGCGGATTTTCCGCGCTGGCGATCCAGTCCGCGAGTTCGCGCCGACCGCTCTCCGCGGCGGGCATCGCAGGCGCGGGCTTTTGCAGCGCCACCTGCAGGAATCCGCGCGGCACCGTTTCGCCCCGCTGCTTCTCGATTCCGCGCACGCGGATCTGCGTGTCGCCGGGCTTCTCGTCGTCGAATACCGTCATCGTCATCGGACGCTTCGGCCCGTCCTTCACGAGCTTCTTCAGATCAGCCTCAATCTTCTTCACGAGCTTCGCGGCTACATCGCGTGCAGGGTTCGCCTTGTCGGTCTTTGCCTCCGCAGCCACGACTTCGCCCTCGGGCAGAAATTGCAGCGCATCCACCGTCACGTAGCCCTTCGTGTCCTCGTTGCTGATGAGCACGAAGCCCGCGCCATCTTTTTCAAACCGGAATTTTCCCAGCGAAACGAAGCGCCCATCGATCGGCGGCGCCTCCGTCTCGTCCACGAAGACATTATCCTCCCCATCGGCGTGCAAGACGGTCACGCGCACGTTGTTCGCGCGGTTCGCCATGTGCGTATAGGCGAGGCGCACGTCGTATCGGCCCGCCTTCGGCAGCGTCGGCGTAAAGGTGATCGTCTTCTCGCCCTTGCCGGTGTTGTCGTCCGTCAGATAGCCCGCGCCGATGAAACTGCGGACATGCTTCGAGTGCTTCCATTCGCCGACGACCTTCGCATCCGCATCATCGATCACGATCCCCGGCAGGTCGCCGGGCGCGACGGCCTCGCCGGGCTTCAGCGTCTCCTCCGTCACCGCTTTTGAAAGCTTCGCCACCTCGGCCTTCGCAGACGCCACTTCCTTTTCGAGCGCCGCGACCTTGGCCTCATACGCCCGGAGGTTTTCCTCATTTTCCCCGTCGGCGGGAAGCGGCGCGACATTCCAGCGCGCGACATTGTCGGTGTAATTGAAGACCGTCCGCGTATTCGCAAGGATACCTGCGAGCGCGTAGTAGTCGCGCTGCGGGATAGGATCAAACTTGTGATCGTGGCAGCGCGCGCAGCCGATGGTCTGGCCGAGAAATGCGCGCCCGATCGTCTCAAGCTGCTCATCAATGATGTCGAACCGGAGCTGCTGCTTCTGCTGCTCCTCGTAATTCGTCGGCCCGAGCGCGAGGAATGCCGTTGCCGAAAGATTGCGCCGCTTCGCCGCCGGTGAATCCGCCGGAAG
>JAYWEO010000089.1:0-7591 GCA_043779225.1 Prosthecobacter sp. | reverse complement strand
ACGGGCGCTGGGTCTTCGCCACGCGCGGCGAGGTGGACAGTTCGCCGGTGCTCTGCAAGGACGGCGGCGTGATTTTCGGCAGCGGCGACGGGCGGCTCTACTGCGTCAATCTGGCCGACGGCAAGGAGCGCTGGGCGTATGAAATCGGCTCGCCGATCAGCGGGAGTCCGGCGGTGGCCGGCGGCGCGATCGTCATCGGGGCGGAGGATGGCAATGTTTATTGCATCAGCGCAAAGTAGATTCCCTTGCAGCCACGCCTTGCGCACAGGCGCTTCGGCGGTTACATCCCGCCCCCCGTGCAACCCACCATCCTCATCGTTGACGACGAAAAGCATACCCGCGAAGGGCTGCGCGCGTCGTTGGAGGATTCGTTCGATGTGTACATCGCGCCGGACATTCCTGGTGCGCTCGCGGTGCTGGAATCCGAGCACGTGGACCTCATGCTCACAGACCTCCGGCTCGGCGGCGAGGACGGCATGGCGCTCATCGAAAAGGCGCTCGCACGCGCACACCCGCCGGTCGTGATCATGATGACGGCCTACGGCGGCGTGGACACGGCGGTCGAGGCGATGAAGCGCGGCGCGTATGATTTCGTCACCAAGCCGCTGAACATTGACCGGCTCGAAATCCTCATCCGCCGCGCGCTGCGTTCAAGGCATGTGGAGAAGGAGGTCGTCGAGCTGAAGCAGAAGGTGGAGACGAAATATGGGCTCGAAAAACTGATCGGCCACTCACCACTGATGGAGGAGATTTTCGATACCGTGAAGCAGGTCGCGCCGAGCCGCGCGACGGTGCTCATCACCGGCGAGAGCGGCACGGGGAAAGAGCTGATCGCGCAGTCCATCCATGCGCTGAGCGGGCGGCCAAAGGAGAAATTTATCCCCGTCCACATGGCGGCGTTCAGCGCGCAGCTCCTCGAGAGCGAGCTGTTCGGCCACGAGAAGAGCGCGTTCACCGGCGCAAGCGAGCGGCGCATCGGGCGCTTCGAGCAGGCGAATGGCGGCACGCTGTTCCTCGATGAAATCGGCGAGATCGACAAAAACACGCAGGTGAAACTGCTGCGCGTGCTCGGCGAGGAACGCAGCTTCGAGCGCGTCGGCGGCAATGCTCCGATCAAGGTGGACGTGCGCCTCGTCGCGGCGACAAATCGCGAACTCGAAAAAATGGTCGGGGTCGGGGAATTCCGCGACGACCTGTATTTTCGCCTCAGCGTCATCCGCATCCACATGCCGCCGCTACGTGATCGCGCCGAGGATATCCCGCTCATCGCACATCATTTCCTGCGCGTCGCCGCGGAGGAAAATGGCAAGCCCGTCCGAGAGATGACCGCCGATGCGATGGAACTGCTCGAACGCTACCCGTGGCCCGGAAACATCCGCGAATTGCGCGCCGCCATCGAGCGCGCGGTCGTCATGGCCGGCGGTGCGAAAATCACGATCCGCGATCTGCCTCACTCAGTCCGCGAGGGAGCGTCCGCGATTCCGACGAACGTCGCCGGGCTGAAGCTGCCGACATTTTCAAAATCCGGCCAGCACCTGAACCTCCAGGAAACGGAGCACCGCATGATCCTGCGGGCGCTCGACGAATGCGGCGGCAACGTCACGAAGGCTTCGCGCGCACTCGGCATGAGCCGGCGCACGCTGCACCGGCGGCTGAAGGAACTCCGCGAGGCGGAGACGGCGGAGCAGGCGGCAACCGCGGGCGCGCCGCCCGCAAACGGCACTTCTCATGGCAGCTGAAATCAAGGCGCAGGAAGTCGTCCATACGCTGGAGCATGGCAGCGGCCGCCGCTGGGTCGTCCTGCTGCTGCTCATCGCCTTTGCGCTCTTCCAGTCCGTCGCGCACGTGCTGATCAACCCGATGAACCGCAAGGGCGGGCAGGCCGCGCTCTTCGTCGGCATCACCCATCCGAAAGGCCAGGAACAGGCCGTCATCGCTCGCGAGATTGCGCGCGGCCACGGCTTTTCCACGAATGTGATCAAGCCTGCGGCCATCGCATTGGTCGAAAAAAACCGCGGCTCCAACGGCTTCTCTGCCTTCCTCGATCCGGATGGCCCGACCGGCGGCAACATCCCGGACATCTACCACGCGCCGCTGAATCCGTGGGTCAACTCCTGCGCACTTTTCACCGCTGTCCGAATCAGCGACGGACTCTCGCTGCGCAGGGATTCGAAGGGCCACCCCGATTTCTGGCACTTCTACAAGAACGAGTTCATCCATCCCGCGGACCGGGTCATCGCAGGAGTCAGCGTGATGTTTTTTCTCATCGCAGTCTGGGTGAGCTTCCTCACCGTGCGGCGGCTTTTCGACGAGCGGCTCGCCATGCTCACCACGGTGCTGCTGCTGTTCTGCAACGAATTCTGGCGGTACACCTCCACCGGGCTGCCGCAGATGCTCATGCTCATGCTCTTCAGCGTGGCGATCTACTGCTGCACCCGGGCGCTCGGTGCGAGGGAAAATGCCGATCCCACTTGGCCCTGGCATGCCGGCGCGGGTCTCGCGTTCGGCCTGCTGGCACTCGCACATCCGCTCACGATCTTCATTTTCGCCGGCGCCCTGCTCTACACCGCCGTCGCCTTCATGCCGAGGGGGCGCGACGCGATCATCATGTTCGCGGTGTTCGTCATCCCAGTGGCTCCCTGGTTGATCCGCAATCAAAACATCTGCGGCTCGCCCTTCGGCATCGCCGGGCAGACGCACCTCACCGGACCCCGCGGCACCGAATCGCAGATCATGCGCACACTCGCCGAATCGGACAAGGCGGTCCCGGTGCAAAATTTCCGCGGCAAAGTGCAGACACAGATGATTGCCCAGGTGGATACGCTCCTGGGCCGCTTCGGGAAAATCCTCGTCGCACCGCTTTTCTTCCTCTCGCTCCTGCATGCATTCCGGTAGACCGAGACCCGCTCTTTCCGCTGGGGTTTCCTGCTCATGATTTTCGCCGGCATGTTCGGCATGGCCGTCTTCGGATTCGCCGATGCCGACCTCCAGACCGATCTGGAATCAAACAATCTCTTCCCCCTCTTCATCCCGCTCGCCACGGCCTATGGCCTCGCGCTGCTGCTCATCCTGTGGAGCCGCGTGCAGGTCGCCGGCCGCGACCTCGCCTCCGTCCGGCAGATCAACATCGCCTTTCACTCCATCGTGCTTTTCTTCAGCTCCCTCTCGCTGCTGAATGTGTACACCGACCCGCCGAACCTCCCCTTCGTCTGGCCGCCGTACTGCCCGCCCGCCATCGCCGACATCTCCGACTGGTATGGAAAGGACGACATCATCTGCTCCGACATGCCTTGGGCGGTCGCGTGGTACGCCGATCGCAAGAGCCTCTGGCTCCCGCTCACCGTCGCCGATTTCAACAACCTCAATGAATTCCGCTTCCGCGGGAAAGTCACCGGCCTCCTCGTCACCCCCGTCACCGGATACCGCGGCCTGCTCAATGAAGTCGGCGTCGGCGAATTCAAGGACTGGCGCGCATTCATCATGCGCGACCCGCGCGCCGCGGCGAATTTTCCGCTGAAGGTCGCACACCCCATCTTCCTCATGGGCGCGTCGAACTACCTCCTCTTCGCCGACCGCGATCGCTGGACGGAGCGCAACAACTGAGCGGGAAAAATTCCGTTGACGGTTTGCGCGCGGCACTTATCGTCGCGTCCTCTCTTATCCAGAGTGGCTGAGGGTTCTGGCCCCGCGACGCCACGGCAACCGCTTCGATTCAACCCGGAGGACCAGGTGCCAAATCCAGCCTCGCGCCTCCATGGCATGAGGGTAGATGAGAGCGAAGCGGTGATTCGTCGTCACCCCTCGCCACTCCGGGAAGAGCGATTCAGTGCTGTATCGCCATGCAAAAAAATACACCTTCCTACTTCTCGAACCTCAAGTGCCGCGAGTGCGGACGCCTTTACCCGAAACAGGCCATCCACGTCTGCGATTTCGACTTCGGTCCGCTCGAAGCCGCCTACGATTACGACGCGATCAAGGCCGTGCTTTCGCGCGAACTCATCGCCTCCCGCCCGCACAGCATGTGGCGCTCCCGCGAGCTGCTGCCGATTGATGGCGAGCCGACGGTCGGCATGCAGGTCGGCTTCACGCCGCTCGTGAAGGCGGACCGCCTCGCCGCGAAGCTCGGCATCAAGGCGCTCTACATCAAGAACGACACCGTCAATTACCCCACCCTCTCGTTCAAGGATCGCGTCGTCTCCGTCGCACTCAGCCGCGCGAAGGAACTCGGCTTCAAGACCGTCGCCTGCGCGAGCACCGGCAACCTCGCGAACTCCGTCGCCGCCAACGCCGCAGCCGCCGGCTTGAAAAGCTACGTCCTCATCCCCGCCGATCTCGAGCAGGGCAAGGTGCTCGGCTCACTCGTGTACGGCACGAACGTCATCGCCATCCACGGCGCCTACGATCAGGTGAACCGCCTCTGCTCCGAGATCGCCGGCAAGTACGGCTGGGGCTTTGTGAATGTGAACCTGCGTCCCTATTACGCCGAGGGCAGCAAGACCATGGGCTTTGAAATCTGCGAGCAGCTCGGCTGGCGCATCCCGCGGCACACCGTCGCCCCGATGGCCTCCGGCTCGCTGCTCACGAAGATCCACAAGGCCTACGGTGAGTTTGTCAAATGCGGCATCGTCGAGGACGCGAAGTTCTCCATCTACGGCGCGCAGGCCACCGGCTGCGCCCCGATCGCTCACGCCATGAAGAAAGGCACCGACATCGTGAAGCCCGTGCCAAAACCCGACACGATCGCAAAATCCCTCGCCATCGGCACGCCCGCCGACGGCTACTACGCCATCCACGTCATGCGCCAGACCGGCGGCACCGCCGAGGACGTCACCGATCCCGAGATCGTCGAGGGCATCAAGCTCCTCGCCGAGTATTCCGGCATCTTCGCCGAGACCGCGGGCGGCGTCACCGTCGCCTGCGCGAAGAAGCTCATCGAATCCGGCAAAATCCCGCGCGACGAGGAAGCCGTGCTCTGCATCACCGGCCACGGCCTCAAAACCCAGGAAGCCATCGCCGGAAAATGCGGCGAACCGCGGCTGATCAATCCGAGCCTCCGCGAATTCGAGGAGAGAATCTACGCGCCCGACCAGGCCGCAGTCGCATCCACCCCAAGTGCTCCGTAGCCAGGCGGGAGTTTCTCCTTCACCCATAGGCAAAGCCAACTCCGAAACCCAACAGAGCCCAAATGAATCCGCGAAAATTTCTGGCAATCGTTGCCTCATTCTGTGCCGTTGCCGTCACCGCCGCTCAAGATTCCAGCACCGCGAAACCCAACCTGCTGGCAAATTTCTCATTTGAGGACGGGCAGAACGGCTGGGAATTTTCCAGCAACGGAAAGCGCGGCACTGTCGCCGTGGACACGAATGAAAAGCATGATGGCAAAAATAGCATCCGCATCGAAAACCCCGCTGGTGACGACAGCTTCCTCAAGCAGACCGTCAAAGTGAAGCCAAAGACGCGCTATCGTTTGACCGGCTATATCAAGACCAAGGATGTCGTGGTGAAGGGCACCGGTGCGACGCTTTCTCTCGAAGGAGGTTTCGAGCACACAAAATCCATTGTCGGGAAAACCAACTGGGCGAAGCTCAGCTTCGAGTTCGACACCGGTGCTTTAGACACCGTCAAGGTGGGTGCCCGCCTCGGCCATCACTCGAGCCCAGCGATGGGGACTGCTTGGTTTGATCAACTTTCACTCGTGGAGGTCGGCCCTTCGCAAAAACGATAAGAACGCAACGCCCAGACCCCGCCGCCCGCGCAACACCCCAAATCTTCAATCCTAAATCTTAAATGGCCTCCGTCCGCATCCCCACCCCACTCCGCAAACTCACCAACGATCTCGAAGTCGTCAGCGCCGCCGGCGCCAACATCGGCGAGCTCATCGCCAACCTCGACAAGGCCTTCCCCGGCCTGCGCGAGCGCATCTGCGATGAGGAAGGCAACGTCCGCCGCTTCGTGAACATCTTCGTCAGCGACGAGGACATCCGCTTTTTGCAGGAACTCGCCACGCCG
This sequence comes from Prosthecobacter sp., assembly GCA_043779225.1. Taxonomy (GTDB): domain Bacteria; phylum Verrucomicrobiota; class Verrucomicrobiia; order Chthoniobacterales; family Chthoniobacteraceae; genus SXWH01. The sequence continues at coordinate 1,582 of JAYWEO010000089.1, read as the reverse complement.
CTGAAAGACACCGACGAAGTGAGCATCGTCCCCGCGATTGCCGGAGGCTAGAAGTTCGCCGTCCGCCGAACTTTACCCGCTCCGTGAAAGTGACTGGTGACTTGTGAATGGTGACTAGTCACTGTTCACAAGTCACAGACACGACTCTCAAAAAGCTTCCGAACCACACGCACCTCACGCATCCCAATGGCAACCCAAACCACCCGCCTCTGGCTCATGTATCCCACCCGGCTCGTCACGCGCCCGATCATCTGGGAGCTGTGCAAGAAATTTGAGATCACCACGAACCTCCGACAGGCCAGCGTGAACGAGGAAGTCGGCCTCGTCTGCCTCGAGCTCGACGGCGAGCGTGCGGAAATCAAGCGAGCCATCGCGTGGCTCGAGGAGCTCGGCGTGAAAGTCGAGCCCGTCGAGATCAACACGATCGAAGGCTGAGCGGACGCCGCGCGGCCACGCGCACCCGGCTCATTTTTCCAAAGAGCCGCCATCTCCCGGAGGTCTCCTCAACACCATGCGAACCGGGCATTCCCTCACACTTTCGGCGATCCTCCTCGCCACGTTCGCGAGGACGCTTGGCCTTTCCGCCGAGCTGCCGCCTCCGTCGCCGCGCGCGGTGGATTTCGCACGCGACATCCGACCGATCCTGCAGGAGCGCTGCATCACATGCCACGGATCGGAGAAGCAAAAGAGCGGCTACCGTCTTGATGCGCGCGATGCCGCAATCAAAGGCGGCGACTCCGGTGACGCTGCGATCATCGTCGGAAAAAGCGCGGACAGCCCGCTCATCCAATTCGTCGCCGGACTGGAAGCGGACAAACTCATGCCGCCGAAGAAGAGCGACAAAGCGCGGCTCACTGCGGATGAAATCGGCGTGCTGCGTGCATGGATCGATCAAGGCGCCGTGTGGCCCGAGGACGCATCGCTCGCAAAACGCGATCCGCTCGACTGGTGGAGCCTGAAGCCGATCGTGAAGCCCGATGCAGCCGCGCTTGTGAAAGCGCGGGCTGATCTTTTTCCCGGTGAAAGTGCCCGCGCTCTCACGAGCGCGGCTACAAATCCCATCGACGCCTTCATCCGCGCCAAGCTCGCGGAGAAAAATCTCACGCCTTCTCCCGAAGCCGACCCGCGCACTCTCTGCCGCCGACTTTACTTTGATCTGATCGGCCTGCCACCGACGCCCGAGGAGATGGAGCAGTTCGAGCGCGAAATGACCGCGGCGGCGGCGGACAAGGCGAACGAAGCCGGCGTCATCCCCTCACCCACTCACCCTGTCACCCCCTCATCCCCACAGACAGAGCGAGTGTTCGAGAACCTCGTGGATCGCCTTCTTGCCTCCCCGCGCCACGGCGAGCGCTGGGCGCGGCATTGGCTCGACGTCGTCCATTACGGCGACACGCACGGCTACGACAAGGACAAGATGCGCCCGAATGCCTGGCCCTACCGGGACTACGTCGTCCGCGCGTTGAATGAGGACAAACCCTACGCGCGCTTTGTGCAGGAGCAGATCGCCGGCGACGTGCTTTTCCCCGGCACGCGCGATGGCATCGAGGCGCTCGGTTTCATCGCCGCCGGGCCGTGGGAT
>JAYWEO010000088.1:0-4309 GCA_043779225.1 Prosthecobacter sp. | reverse complement strand
ACGAATTCGCCGCCGATGAAAAGGTCGTAGCGTTTCTTCAGCTTCGGATCCGCCGTCTCCGGCGCGGGATCAAATTCCCACAGGTCGCCGAAGACAAGTTCGCGCGCGGACGTGCGGCGTGCAGTTGTTTTTTTCGGAAAGACTTTGGGCATGAGCGTCGGAATGGGTTCGTGATTTGCAGCGCACAGGCTGCGTTGGGTTCATTGGAATAATTGGCAGACGAGGCTGCGCGTCCCATCGGGACGCACCAGCCAAAAGCCTTTGTAATCTGCGTTCACTTTCCGGGACTTAGCGGTCGGCTCGTTGCAGTAGAGCTGCCAGTAAACGGCATACGGGCAACCAAACCGCTGCGCTACCGCGAGTAATTCAGTGGTGCGCTCAAGCACTTGTTGTGGCGTCGCCTCGGATTCGGGCAGGCCGAACTCTCCCACATAGACGCCATGCTCGCCGAACGGTTCCGTCCGGCGCTTGTGCTTCGCGATGAAAGCCAGAGCCTCGGCGAACTGCGCCGGAGAGTCCTTCGTGTCCCATGCGGAATACGACGCCAAATCCACGGGGACATGCGGCAACACATCCGTCGTCACGCTCGGAGCACCCTGCACCTGCGCCTGTCTGACGAGATTCACCTCGCAGGCGTGGAAGACCCGTGGGCCGCCGCCTGCGAATTCCGTACGAGCCCGGGCGACACCCCGTTGCCGCGCCGCCAGCCAGCGAATCATCGCCGCCGTCGCGGCAGGCATGGGTTTGGTGGCGGGGTCAAAGCTGCCACGCAGCGCCCAGTCGCCCTCCCAGTTCTGGATGATGAACGTCTTGCGTGTTTGGGCGGAGGTGCGGAGCAAATGGCGGGTCAGAGAAGCGAAACACTCCTCCTCTGCCTGCTCATCCTCGGGCGAAAAACTCTCCCGCCAGTAACCCGCAGCGCGCCCTGGTCGAAAGGCCGTGAGGATGAAAGTATCGAACTCCCTCGCGAATAGTGCGCGGTAGTAGGGAGTATCCGCGAGTGCATCGAGCGTCGCCACGGTGGGCCACTGGGAGTGAAAGGGATAAAGCTTCGGCGATGGGTTGTCGGTATCGAGGCTCAGACTGACCTTGATGCACCTCGCGCCGATTGCGTGTGCCGCCGCTGCTCCTTCGTTGAGGTAGTCGGTCTCGGAAGAGGAATACAGCCCGCCGATATGAGCCACGCCCAACTGAGTCTTTGAGACGGGAGGTGACGTCTGGCCTAAAGACAGCAAAGGCAAGCCGACAAGTAGTCCGATGAAAGGTCTCCTTCGCATTATGCTGAACGTGCGCTGGCGGCCAGACATCTCAATATCCCTCCGTGGCATCGCTGAAAACATACGGCGCCTGATATGCGCCGGTGCGCTCCTTTTCGATCTGCCGCAGCAGATCATTCAGCAGCGAGGACGCGCCGAAGCGATAGCGCGCATTGTTCAGCCACGCGTCGCCGAGCGTCTCTTTGATCGCGATGAGAAAGTGCAGCGCCTGCTTCGCCGTGCGGATGCCGCCGGCGGGCTTCATGGAAATGGCCACGCCCGCCTCGAGGTAAAAATCGCGGATGGCCTCGATCATCACCTGGTTGTTGCCGAGCGTCGCATTCGCCGAAGTCTTGCCGGTGCTCGTCTTGATGAAATCGCCGGGCCGCAGCACGCGCATCGCGAGGAACGACGCCGCGCGGATATTGTCGTAGGTTTCCAGTTCGCTCGTCTCGAAAATCACCTTCAGCGTCGCCGCGCCGCACGCTTCGACGACCTGCGCGATCTCGTCCTGCACGAGTGCGAGTTCGCCTGCGAGGAACGCGCCGCGGTTGATCACCATGTCAATTTCATCCGCCCCATCGCCGACCGCCGCGCGCACTTCCGCGAGCCGCGTCTTCAACGGTGCCTGCCCCGAGGGGAACGCCGTCGCGACCGATGCCACTTTCACCGACGTCCCCGTCACATGCTTCTTCGCGTGCTTCACCATCGCCGGGTAAACGCACACCGCCGCCGTGCTCGGAACATCCATGCCCTCATGCGGCGTAATCGCCTTTTGGCAAAGTGATGCGACTTTCCCCGGCGTGTCCTTTCCTTCGAGCGTGGTGAGATCGATCATGGACGCCGCGAGCTTCAGCCCGAAGAGCTTCGACTTTTTCTTGATGCTCCGCGTCGTGTATTTCGCCACGCGCTCCTCGATGCCGACGGCATCCACGGTGCCGACTTCATCCATGAATCGGCGGAGCGCGGCGGGGGAAACGGGAGGCATCGCGTGATATTAGGCGACGGTGCGCGCCCCACAATCGAAAATGCGGATGAGTCCTGTCACCCGCCGAGCACAGACACTAAGGCGCGCGGATGCGCCGGGTAGTGTCCTTTCCAACCTCCAACCCCGCACACACCACATGCATCCCCGCCGCCTCATCCTCGCCACCGCCATCGTCGCGCTCCTCTCGCACACGCCCGCCATTTTCGCCGAGACGAAACCGGCCGCCGCTCCATCGGAGTTCAAAAAAATCCACGACAAGGTCGAGCTGAAGGACGGCGACACGTTTGTTTTCCTCGGCGATTCGATCACGCACCAGTGCCTCTACACGCAGTACGTGGAGGATTATTTTTACACGCGGATGCCGAAGGTGCGGATCCACTTTCACAACGCGGGCGTCGGCGGCGACCGCGCGCAGAATGCGCTCGACCGCTTCGAGGACGATGTGGCGGCGTTCAAGCCGAAGTATGTGACCATTCTCCTCGGCATGAACGACGGCGCGTATCGCGGATTCGATCAGCCGACGTTCGACACATATCAGGCCGGCATGACTTCGATCCTCGATAAAATCGCGGCACTCGGCGCGACCGCGATCCCGATGACGCCGACGATGTTTGATTCGCGCGCAAAAAAAATGAAGGGCGACAACGGCGAGCCGCGCAACACGTACTACAACGGCGTGCTCTCGCTCTACGGCTCGTGGCTGCGCGAGCAGGCGCAAAATCGCGGCCTCGGCTTTGTGGACATGTGGAGCCCGCTGAACAATCTCACTCTCGAAAAGCGCAAGGTGGACGCGAATTGGACGATGATCGGCGATGCCGTGCATCCCGGCCCGGTCGGGCAGACGGTGATGGCCGCGGCGATCATCAATGACGCGGTGCCGAAGACCGTCGTGTCGCAGACCACGATCATCGCGGATGCCGCGAAGCCGACATCAACGGCGGCGAATGCGAAGGTGAGCGACTTGAAAGTGAGTGGCAGCGGCGTGTCGTTCACGCTGCTCGCGAATGCGCTCCCGTGGGTGCTCCCGACGGACACCGCGGAAGGCCAGACGCTCACGCACATCGGCCATCGCAACGGTAATGAAAAACTCACCGTGCGCCAGCTCCCCGTGGGCAAGTATGAGCTGAAGATTGACGGCACGCCGGTCGGTCAATTCACGGACGCGCAGCTCGGCACCGGCGTGGAACTCGAAGGCAACGACAAGACGCCGCAATACCAGCAGGCGCTGAAAGTCGCGCTGCTGAACAAGCAGCGGAACGACGCGGTCTATCAGAAAATCCGCGGACTCTACGGGCAGCTCAAGGGCAAGCGCGGCGCGGCTGCGAAGATCGATCCGAACGCGCCAGACGCTGCGGCGAAGAAAGAGGAGTTCGCCAAATGGCACGCCGACATGAAGTCGCAGGTCGCCGTGCTGCTCGAAGAAGCGCGGAAGATCGAAGACCAGATCTACATCGAGAATCAGCCGAAGCCCCGCGCTTACGAGCTGACGAAGCTGTAGCCGATCCGGCACTCGTAGGCGCGAGCGGAAGCTCGCGGCTGGCAGGTGCTCTCACCGTATCGCGAGCTTCCGCTCGCGCCTACGGGGCATTCACCCGCGCGGGTGGAATTTCCGATGCACGGCCTTCAGTCGGCTCTGATCGACGTGCGTGTAAATCTGCGTCGTCGAGATGTCCGCGTGGCCGAGCAATTCCTGGATGATGCGCAGGTCCGCGCCGCCGCCGAGCAGGTGCGTGGCGAAGCTGTGCCGCAGCAGATGCGGATACACATTCGTCTCGATGCCTGCGCGTTTCGCCGTGCCTTTCACGATCTGCCAGAGGCGCGAAGTCGTGAGCGATTTGCCGTGCTGCGAGAGGAAGACGTGGCTGCCGGTGCGCTTCGAGACGAGCCGCGGGCGCTCGCTCGCGAGATACGCGCGGATGGCTTCGCACGCCTTCGTGCCGACGGGGACGAGGCGGGTCTTGTTGCCTTTGCCGGTGACGCGGATCATGCGGTTGTCGAGGTCGAGCGTTTCGAGGCGCGCGCCGGTGAGTTCGCTCGCGCGGAGGCCGCTCGCGTAGAGCAGTTC
>JAYWEO010000087.1:0-9221 GCA_043779225.1 Prosthecobacter sp. | reverse complement strand
TCCGAGAGCGTGGACAACCCCGACCAGCGCATCGCCGAGGACGTGAAACTCTTCACCACGGGCGTGCTGAATTTCTTCCTCATCATCGTCAACTCCGTCGTGACGCTGGTCGGATTCATCGGCGTGCTGTGGTTCGTCTCAGGCAGACTCGTCGCCGTCCTTTTCATCTACGCCGCCGTCGGCACCGGCGTCTCGATGCTCTTCGGGCGGCGGCTCGTGGGCCTTTATTTCAACCAGTACCAGAAGGAGGCGACCTTCCGCTACAGTCTCGTCCGCGTGCGCGACAACGCGGAATCCATCGCATTTTTTCGCGGGGAAAAGCGGGAGCACCGCGACCTCATCGAGCGCCTGAACGAGACGCTGGAAAACTCAGCCTGGATCATCGGCTGGTCGCGGAACCTCGGCTTCTTCTCCAACGGCTACAACTATCTCGCGCTGATCATCCCCGCCCTCATCGTCGGCCCCATGTTCATGCGCGGCGAGGTGGAATTCGGCGTCGTCACGCAGGCCGAGGGCGCGTTCGCCTCGGTGCTCGCCGCCGTGTCCGTCATCATCGCGCAGATCGAGGGGCTCAGCTCCTTCACCGCAGGCATCCGCCGCCTCGGCGATCTGTGGGACAATCTCGATGAATTCGACGCCGAGGATGCGCGCGAGGCCGAGGAATCAAAAGCCGCGGTGAACGAGGACTCCCTGCAGCTCAAGCTCGACAGCCTCAGCGTGCAGACTCCTCGCGGTGACAAGACCCTCACGCAAAACCTGAGCCTGCTCCTGCCGCGGCGCGGCAGCCTGCTCATCATGGGCGAAAGCGGCTCGGGCAAAAGCTCCCTCCTCCGCACCATCGCCGGCCTCTGGGCGCCCGCTGGCGGCACAATCGATCGCCCCGCGCACAATCACCTCATCTTCCTCCCGCAAAAGCCCTACATGGTCCCTGGCAACCTGCGCGCACAGCTCATGTATCCGCTCGACGAAAAGGACGCCGACGACGCGGCCATCACCGCCGTCGTCGCGCAGGTGAACCTGCACGACATCTTTGAGCGCGTCGATGGCGACCTCGGAAAAGTGGTGGACTGGACCAACGTGCTTTCACTCGGCGAACAGCAGCGCGTCGCCTTTGCGCGACTCATCCTGAAAAAGCCGGCCATCGCCTTTCTCGACGAATCCACGAGTGCCCTCGACGAGGAGAACGAACACTTCCTCTACGAAAAACTGCGCGCCTCGGGCATCGCCTATGTGAGCGTCGGCCACCGCTCCACGCTCAAGGCATTTCACGACAGCCTGCTCCTGCTGAAGAACGACGGCAGCAGCGAAATCGTCCCGCTTCCCGAGCCCGACCCGGCTTCGCCACCGAGCGCGGCGGCCAAAGCCTAGCTCGTTTCAGAGGCTCCCGGCCTTTCCGCGCGCATGCCGCTCCGAATCCGGATCGATCCGCAACCCGATGTCTTGCACTGCATGGGAAACTCAATATACTGACTGCGTTTCCCCGGACTTTTCCCATGCGGCATCAGGCTCCCATCCGAAACTCAGCGGCGCTTTCCTCCGCCTCCGGTGCCGCGCATCTGATCATCGCAGGGGCGCGCCATCATTTCCTGGCGCACGGGTTTCGCGGCGTGACGATGGATGACCTTGCGGGGGAACTGGGCATGAGCAAGAAGACGCTCTACACACATTTCCCCAGCAAGACGGCACTGCTGGAGGCCGTGATCCACGACAAGCTTCGCAGCGTGGAAACAGGACTGAAGGGCGTGGAAGGCGGGAGTGCCCCGGATTTTTCCATCCATCTCCAGCGCATGCTCGCCTGCATCCGTGAACAGGCGGACGAGATACAGCCGGCATTCATCCGTGATGTCCGGCGGGAGGCGCCGGAACTTTTCAATCTCGTCCAGGATGGCCGCCGCAGGCTGATCCAGCTCCATTTTGGAAAGCTGCTGAAGGATGGCCGCAAGGCGGGCTTCATCCGCCGCGACATTCCTGTGGAACTGATGATCGAGATTCTGATCGGAGCGGTGGATGCGATCATCAATCCGGCGCGGATGGGTGGGCTCGGACTCACGCCACGCACAGGATTTGCACACATCATATCCGTCTTTCTCGAAGGTGCGCTGGTGCGTCCAGGAAAGGGGACGCGATGAGCATGCGCGGCCTCTTGGATCATTGGAGAAAATGGACAAGGCTCCTCGGCGGGATACTGGCCCTTGCATTCGTCACCGGCTGCAAACCGGCCGCGAGCCAGCGCGTGCAGGGCTATGTGGAAGGTGAGTTTGTCCACGTTGCCTCACCGCTGGCAGGGCAGCTTGATTCCCTCGACGTGCCGCGCGGCGCGCAGGTGAAAAAGGGCGATCCCCTCTTTGCGCTGGAACATGGGCTGGAGTCGGCCGCACGGGACGAGGCCGAACGCAGACTGATGCAGGCGAAGGCAAATCTGGAAGATTTGAAAAAGGGCCTGCGCCCCACGGAATTGAGTTCCGTGGACGCGCAGCTCCGTCAGGCGCAGGCCGCGCTCGTCCTTTCAGAAAAGGAATACCAGCGTCAGGACGATCTCCATCGCCGCGGGGTGAGTTCCGCGGAAGCATTCGACCGGGCACGCGCGCTGCGAGATCAGGACGAGTATCGCGTGAGGCAACTGGAAGCAGATTCACAGACCGCGCGGCTCGGCTCGCGCGAAGATCTCGTCACTGCCGCAGAGGCAAACGTGCGTGCGCTCGATGCATCGCTGGCCAGGGCCGACTGGAGTCTCTCGCAGAAGCGCCAGAGCGCGCCGCTGGACGGGCTGGTCTTCGACACGCTGTACCAGCGGGGCGAATGGGTGGCTGCGGGGAGGCCCGTGGTTTCGCTGCTGCCTCCGGGGAATGTCAAGGTGCGCGCTTTCGTGCCGGGGTCGCGCGTCGGCAGCATCCATGTGGGAGGCAGCGCCCGCGTCGCCGTGGATGGAGTGAACGGGGCGTTTGCCGGCAAGGTGAGCTTCATTTCGCCGCAGGCGGAGTACACGCCGCCGGTCATCTACAGTCAGGAGAGCCGCGGCAAACTCGTCTTCATGATCGAGATCCGATTCGACCCGGCGACCGCGGCGAAACTGCATCCGGGACAGCCGGTGGACGTGGAATTCGCACCGTGATTTATGGATGAGGATCTCGCGATCGACGTGCGAGGGATGACGAAGCGCTTCGGTGCCACGACCGTCGTGAACGACATCGCGCTGCAAGTGCGCACCGGCGAAATCTACGGATTCCTCGGACCGAATGGCAGCGGCAAGACGACCTTCATCCGCATGCTCTGCGGCCTGCTGCACGCGGATGCGGGCAGCGGCACCTGCCTCGGCTACGACGTGATCCGTGAGAGCGAGGAAATCAAAAAGCACGTCGGCTACATGACGCAGCGGTTCAGCTTCTGGGAGGATCTGAGCATCCGGGAAAATCTCGATTTCGTCGCGCGAATGTATGCCGTGAAAAATCGCAAGGACGCCGTGCAGCAAAGCATCGAGCGGTTGGGCCTCGCGGAGCGGCAGAAGCAACTTGCGGGGCAACTTTCCGGAGGCTGGAAGCAACGCCTTGCGCTCGCCGCATGCCTCATCCATCAGCCGCAATTGCTGCTGCTCGACGAGCCGACCGCCGGTGTGGACCCGAAGGCGCGGCGCGATTTTTGGGAGCAGATCCACGTGCTCGCCGGCGAAGGGCTCACGTTTCTCATCACCACGCATTACATGGATGAGGCCGAGCGCTGCCACCGGCTCGCCTACATTTCCTACGGCAATCTGCTCACGCACGGCACCGTGGAGGAGGTCATCGCGCACACCCGCCTGACCACGTGGTCCGTCACCGGTCCCGACTTGATCCTGCTCGCGGAGCAGCTTCGCAATCAGCCCGGCGTGCAGCAGGCGGTCGCGTTTGGAAACATGCTCCATGTGAGCGGCGACGATGCGGCGGCGCTGGAGCAGGCGGTCGCGCCTTTTCGCAAAGCACCCTACGAATGGGCGCGCATCCGCTCGGGGCTGGAGGATGCGTTCATCCACCTCATGGAAAAGTCGCAGGACAACTTCCGCGTGTGATCCCCGGATGAAAAGGCACCCTCCATTTTCACTCGCGCGGCTCTGGGCGATCATCGTGAAGGAGTTCATGCAGATGCGCCGCGACCGGCTCACGTTCGCGATGATGCTCGGCATCCCGCTGCTGCAGCTCACGCTGTTCGGCTACGCCATCAATTCCGATCCGCGCCACCTGCCCGCCGCCGTGCTCCTCGCCGACGACGGGCCGCAGGGCCGCACACTGCTCCACGCGCTGAAAAACAGCACGTACTACGACTTCACGCGGCAGGTCCGCACCGAGGCGGAAGGGCGCGACCTGCTCGCGCGCGGGCAGGTGCAGTTCGTCGTGAACATCCCCGAAAACTTCACGCGCAAGCTCCTGCGCGGCGACCGGCCCACCGTGCTCATCGAGGCCGACGCCACCGATCCTTCCGCGACCGGCATCGCGCTCGGCTCACTCGGCACGCTGCTCAGCGGTGCGCTGGCGAATGATCTCAAAGGCCCGCTCGATTTTCTCAACGCCACGCCCGGCCCGATCGACCTCCGCGTCCACGCGCTCTACAATCCCGAGGCCGTCACCCAATACAACATCGTCCCCGGCCTCATGGGTGTGATCCTCACGATGACGATGATCATGATCACCGGCCTCGCCATCACTCGCGAACGCGAGCGCGGCACGATGGAAAATCTCCTCGCGATGCCGACCCGCCCCAGCGAGGTGCTCATCGGGAAAATCACGCCCTACATCATGATCGGCTACATCCAGGTGGCCGTGATCCTCGTCGCCTCGCGCGTGCTTTTCCATGTGCCGATGCACGGGAGCATTCCGCTGCTGCTCGTCGTCGCGCTCGTCTTCATCGCGGCGAATCTCGCGATGGGCATCACCTTTTCCACCATCGCAAAAAACCAGCTTCAGGCGATGCAGATGACCTTCTTCGTCTTCCTGCCCTCGATCCTGCTTTCCGGTTTCATGTTCCCGTTCCGCGGCATGCCGCACTGGGCGCAGGTGATCGGCGAAGTGTTTCCGCTCACGCATTTCCTGCGCATCGTCCGCGGCATTTTGCTGAAAGGAAACGGCCTCGCCGATGTCGCCAACGAAATCTGGGCCATCGCGCTCTTCGCCGTGATCATGATGACGCTCGGCATCAAGCGTTACCGGCAGACGCTGGACTGATGCCGTTCCCGTGTTTCGCGAGACACACGCGGAATCCGAACGGCGTGCCTCGGGTAGGGTGGGCATCCTGCCCGCCGTGCTGCGCGTCCCGCGCAGCACCCGGCGGACATCGACAGGTGCTCCGTTCGCCAATGGTCTCTGTGTGTATTCCGCAGAATGCGGAATACGGCGGGCGGGACGCCCACCCTACCCGAGGCATGCCGTCCTGCTTTCAGGGATCAGGCTCCGCAGACCGGGCAGTCCTTGCGGCGCGCGATTTTCAGACGCCGGAACTGCATCGAGCCGAGATCCATCACGAGCAGCGTGCCCGCGAGCGGCTCGCCGATTCCGGTGAGCAGCTTCACGGCTTCGATCGCACCGAGGCAGCCGACCGTGCCCGACACCGCGCCGAGCACGGGGAACTGCCGTTTCCAGTCCGCCGGCGGCTCGGGCGTGATGCAGCGCAGGCACGGCGTGCGACCGGGAATGATCGTCGTGATGTGCGCCTCCAGCGCAAACATCGCGCACTCGATCATCGGCTTGCGCGCGGCGACGGCGGCGCGGTTCAGCGCGTAGCGCTCGGGAAAAAGTGGCGCGGCATCCACGACGACATCGGCCTGCGCGACGAGCGCGTCCGCATTTTCCTCGCTCGCGTTTTCCTCGACGGCGACGATCTCCACGCGCGGGTTCAGCTCCTGCAGGCGCTTCACGACACCGGGCAGCCGCGGTTCGCCGATGCGATCGTGCGACTGCTGGAGGTGCCGGTGCAGATCGCTCGGCTTCACATTTCCACCCATCGCAAGCACGAGCCTGCCGATGCCCGCCGCGGCGAGCTGGTACGCGACGACGCCACCAAGTCCGCCCACGCGCGAGATGAGCACCGACGCGGCCTTCAGTTTGCGCTGCCCTTCCTCGCCGAATCCGGGGAGCCACATCTGCCACTCGTAGATGGCGCGCTCTTCGGGCGTGAGTTCGCTCATGGCTGCGGCGTTCCCTGGGATTCCGATCCGTCGAAATCGCCCGGCGTGGCGGGCACCTCGCAGATGCGTCCCCCGTCGAGCCGGAAGACGACATCCGCCAGCGTCGCCGCCTCGGCGCGGCTGTGCGTGATGTGCAGCGCGGTGATGCCATGCTCGCGCTGCACGCGCTTGAGCAGCGCGGCGAGATCGTCGCGCAGCTCCTCGTCGAGCGCGGAAAGCGGTTCGTCGAGCAGGAGGACTTTCGGCTTTGCCGCAAGCGCACGGCCGAGCGCGACGCGCTGGCGTTCGCCGCCGGAGAGGTGCTGCGGGAGGCGGTCGAGGAGATGCGCGATGCCGAGTTCGTCCGAGAGTTGCGTGACGCGCGCGGCGATTTCATCGGCGGGTCGGCGGCGCAGGCGCAGCGCGAAGCCGAGTTGCCCGCGCACGGTGAACGTGGGGAACAGCGCGCCATCCTGCGGCACGTAGCCGACTCCGCGCGCGGCGGGCAGCTCGTGGGTCGCATCGTGATCGCCGATGATGACGCGCCCGGAACGCGGCGTGCGCAGGCCGCAGATGATCTCGAGCAGCGTAGTCTTGCCGCATCCCGTGCGCCCCATGAGCACGGCATAGCGGCCCGCCGGCACGGTGAAGCAGACATTCTCCAAACGAAACGCGCCGGCACGCCAGGCGATGGAATCGAGCTGGATCATGCGAACGCGGAAGGTGGAGCGCGGAACGCGGAAAGAAAAGCAGCGGACACCCGGCCCGCGTTCCATTCAAAATTCAAAATTCCGAATTCAGAATTCATCACAGCCTTTCCCCCAGCAGCCGCACGGCCACGAGCACGATGAGCGCGAGCGCGACCATGAGCAGGCTGACGGCGATGGCAGCTTCAAGACGGCCCACGCTGAGTTCGATGAAGACGCTCGTCGGCAGCACTTCGGTCTTCATGCGCGTGGCACCGGCGAAGACCAAAATCGGCCCGAACTCCCCGAGGCTGCGCGCCCACGCGATGCTGAATGCGGCGAACATCCCGCGCCGCGCCGCGGGCAGCGTGACCATCCACACGGCCTGTCCTCGCGAGCAGCCGAGCGTCATCGCCACGTCTTCCGGACGCGTTGAAAGGTGATCGAAGACGCCGCGCATCGTGCGCACGGCGAAGGCGGCACCGATGACGAATTGCGCGAGCACCACTCCGGCGACGGTGTAGGTGAACGGGACGGCTCGCTCGATCAGCTTGCCCGCGGCGGTCTGGAAAAAAATGAGCAGGCATAGTCCGACGACCATCGGCGGCAGGACGATCGGGATGTCGAGCGCCGCATCGAGCAGCGGCTTGCCGGTGAAGCGCCCGCGCGAGAGCAGATACCCGACTGGCACGGCGAGCAGCAGCGCGAGCAGCGCGGATGCGGTGCAGGTGATGAGGCTGAGGACGATCGAGTAGCGAATCTCCGGCGTGCCGAGCGATTCCCAGATCTGCTGCGGCGTCGTATAGGTCGCCGTCGAGACGAGGAGCGCGGTGAGAAATGCGAGGTAAAGCCCAGCGACGAGCGCGAGGCCGATCCAGAATGGCGTGAGCCACGCGCGGCGTGCGCTCATTTGTCCTTCAGCCACTCGGGCACCTTGATGTCCTTGCTCTGCATCGCCTCTTCGCCGCGCCACTGGAAACCGGCCTGCTCAAACTTCCCGCGGTTCGCCCGGAGGAAGGCGAGCAGGCGCTGGCCGAGCTGGGCGTTTGGCGAAGTGCTGCGCACGGAGAAGGGCTGCACGGCCTTTGCGCCCTCGTGCTGGATGGGCAGGAAGTCGAGGTGCTCGCCCGCGGCGGCCAGGACGTTCACGCGATAGACGATGGCGGCTTCGAGTGCTCCGGCGCGCATCTGTGTGACGAGCAGATCGGCGGTCGGTGTCTCGACGACGACATTCTTGCGCACGCTGTCGTTGAGGCCGGAAGATTTCAGCATGCCGCGCGTCATGTAGCCGAGCGTGCTCTGCTCGGCGTTGCAGAGGCCGACCTTGAGATTTGCCTGCGCGAGATCGGCGAGCGTTTTCACGCCGCGCGGATTTCCTTTGCGCACGACGATGCCGATGTCCGTCTGCGTCAAAATCACGGCCTCGGGGAACACATCGGCGACGGGCGGGACGAAGCACAGGTCGCACGCGAAGTAGGCGTCGGGGAATTTTGGATTGTCCGCGCCGCCCATCGTTTTCATCGAGGCGCAGAGGATGCCGCAGCCGTTGAAGACCGTGGTCACGCTCACGCCTTCGTGGTCGGCAAACTTCTTCAGCAGCCCTTCGATGGCAGGCCGGTTCACACCTCCGCTGTAGAGGATCAGCTCGGGCTTGTCGGCCCACTTGTCGCCTCCTGCGGGCGTGAAGCCGCTCGCCTTGAAAATCGCGCCGCCCTTTTCCGGTGCGGCGAGGTAGCGGGCAAAATGCAACGCGGCAGCGGGCTGGGCGCAAAATTCGAGCACGGCTGCCGAGGCGTTCTCACTGCGCGCGGAAAGCTCGGGCACTTCGATCGCCTGTGTGTCCTTGAACTGCCCGATGATCGAATCCCATACGATCGCGGCATCCACGGTGCCGAGTGAGAGGTCGGCGGCGACTTCGGTGACGGTCGGTTTCATCACCACGGCGTGCGCGGCGAGTTTCGTCCACGTGTCGCCGAGCACGGTGCGCGAGACGCGTGAAATGCTGGCGGCTTCGGGATTCGCGAGCGCGACTTTCACGTCGTCGCGCAGGAGGTCGGCGAGGGCGCGGATGTTTTTCGGATTGCCTGCACGCACGCCGATCACGGGCTTTTGTTTTGCGAGCGGGAGGACTTCGTGGATCACACCGGCCTTCTGCGCGTCGGCCACGGAGCCTTCGTCGGCAGCGAGGAAAAGGTCGCCCATTTTCGCCACGCGCAGCTGGCTGAGCAGCGTGCCGCTGCCGCCGTATTGCAGGCGCACCTCGGTGCCCGTCTCGCGCTGGTATTGCTGCGCGATGGCCTCGACCGGTTTCTTCAGCCCCGCGGCGCAATACACCGTGAGCGTCGTCGCGCCGGGACGCGATGCCATGCGGTGCTGGTAGAGCGCCACGCCGCCGAGCAGCGCGG
>JAYWEO010000086.1:0-5305 GCA_043779225.1 Prosthecobacter sp. | reverse complement strand
TCCCAGTTTCCAAGTCTCCCGGTCTCCCGCTCTCCCACTCTCCTCTTCTCCCAGTCTCCCCAACTCCTCTTCTTCCCACTCCCCATGCCCTTCGACCCCAATCTCCCCCAGGCCAATACTCCCGTGGATGCCGTGCAGATGCGCGGCCAGCTCACGGCGCTCTTCGCCGACCTCCAGGAGCGCGCCACGCTGGGCGACCTCGGCGTGGCCATCGCCAGCACAAGCAGCAACAGCAACGCCGTGGGCACGCTCGGCCAGGCGGCGGACGGCGGCTACAATCAAAACCAGATGCAGGCGGTGCTGGATAAGCTCGACGAGCTGATCAACGCGCTGCGGCGGTGAAGGCGGGGGACTGGGAGACTTGGAGACGGGGAGATGGGGAGAAGAGGAGGGCGCTCTGCCTTGGTCCCCGAGTCTCCCAGTCTCCCAGTCTCCCAGTTTCGCCTGCGCGCGGCTTCCTACTGCTCCGTCACCCGCAGGCGCAGATAGAGCTGCACGTCGCTCCCGATGGGGACGCTGAAGGTGTGCTGCGGGGCGGTGCCGGTGTCAGGGATGGTCTGCCAGTCATTCTGCAACGTCGCGCTCCACTCCGCCCCGTAGGTCACGCCGCTCACACCGGCGGGCGTTGCGAAGCTGATGACATAGTTTTCCCGGACTAACTGAGGCTGCGGCAGAAGCCCGAGCGCCACTTTCGCCGGGTCCTGCGTCGGCCCGAGCATGGCGAACACGGCGAGATTCGGCACGCCGGTGAAGTAAGGATCGGCATGGTTTGCGGCGGTGCCGGTGTTGGCCGTGGTGCCGTAAAAGGTCCGCCGCCAGTCCTGCAGCACGGTGATGCCGGTGCCGGTGAGCGCGATGTCGAAGGGATTCTTCGCGCCGGCGACATTGCTCGCGATGTGCAGCGTCGCGCTCCTCGCGCCGCTCGCGCCGGGCAGGAAGAGCACGTTGAAAGTCCGGCTGTCCCCGGGAGCGATGGTGGTGAAGGGCGACAGAATGACGACGGCAAAGTCCCCGGCATTCGCCCCGTCCACGGTCACGGCGATGCCGGTGAGGTCCGCCGTCCCGGTGTTGGTGATCTTGAAGATCGGGAGGCTGAAGTTCGCCGCACCCACGACCTTCGTCCCGAAGTCCACGCTGCTGACGCCATCGATCAAGGGGGCGGCCTGCTCCACGGCGATGTTAGGCAAGAAGAGTTCGTCGGCACCGATCGTCGGCGTCGCGACGGAGCGAACGTCCCCGTCAAAGTCATCCGTCACTCCGATGGCGACACCGGCGTTGTTCGCGGGGCTGTTGGTGGGAATATGCAGGTCCACCGTGGCGGCGTCGCCAGTGGGGTTCAGGAACAGCGGGTCGGTGTTCAGACTCGTGGCATCCTGCCCGGTCGCGGCCTGCCAGTCGGCGAGGGTGGTCCGGTCGATTCCTTCGTAGGACCCGAGCATTCCGCCCCTTGCCGTATTGGGCGCGTAGAAGATGTTGCCGCCAGCCGTCAGAACGGCGGGGCTTGATGTCGTGCCACCGTAAATGACGGCGTAGTGCTTGCCAGCGCCCCCATAGTTGCCGCGGACATTGACGAATATGTTGTTCTGGAAGGTGCGGGCATTGGTCGCACCGTTGCTTAAAAAGGCAACAGTGGAACTCCCGCCAATGCTCTGTGCCCCACCTAAGTATACGGAGTTGTGATAGAAATTCCGCCCTGTTTCGGTGCCATTGTCATAGATGCCGCGCACGGTGGATCCACCTGCCGTGGGGGTGCGGGTCGCATCCTGGCCCACGCTTATCATGTTGTCCTGCGCTGCAAAGGTCCCGGCAGCGAACTCCATTCCTTTCAATTGCGGCAATGTGCTATCGGAGGATAGGAAGGGGGGGATCGCAAGACTGTGCACGAGATTCCGCGTGATGAGGTTTGCGCCGCTGGTCGGGCCGGCGAAGTAGATTCCGGTCACGCTCACCGCCTTCACCGCCAGCCCGTTGGCGAGGGAATGCACGGTGTTTTGCGATACGGTCTGGCCCGGTCCAGTGGATATCGAGGCAATGCCCATGACCGATTGTCCGATGGTCGCGGCTACGGCAGTGTTCGTGTTCTGGCTCGTGGTGGAAAGGTTGCGCACGGTGTTGCCGGTGATGGTGTTCACCCCAGTGGCGGTGACGATACCGCGGATCATTCCCGAAGAGGCGTTGCCGATATAGATGTTTCTGAGATTGGCGACCGTGTTGCCCGTGATGCTCGCGCTCGTGCTGTTGAAACTCACAATAATACCCGTGACCTGCTGGCCGGTGACGGAGCTGGATGCGCTGGGAGCATCGAGACTGTTCGCCGTAGTGATGCTGCCGACGGTGTTGTTGCTGATGGCGTTCGTTCCGTTGGTGACCGCAATTCCGGTGAGCGAGGCAGAGACGGAGTTGGATGGATTGCCGTTTGGATCGGCACCGAACACGGTGATGGAGCCAATGGTGTTATTGCAGATGGTGACCGTGCCGCTGCTCGCCGACGCGATGCCAAAGCCTGTGCCGCCAGATATCAATGTAGAGACCGAGATTGAACCCGTTCCGGTGCCGCTTCCGATGGTGTTGCCCGTCACTGTGCCAACGTTCACCGAACCCGACACCACATAAATCCCGCACCACATGCCGCCGGCCGAAGAAATCGAACTGGCAGTCGTCCAGACCATATTCGCGATGGTATTCCCCTGCACGCTGCTCGGCGTGTTGGTGCCGACATTGAGCCGGATTCCTTGAAACGAATAGGTCTGATTGTTACCAGTCGTCGTCCAAGCCGAGCCACCCACGTTCGGCGCGCTACCTCCGATGAAGTTGCCCGTCACGGTAAAGTTGTTACCGGAGGTGTTGAAGACGTAGATGGCGTGGCAGTTCACAGGCACTGCCGAGCGGGTAGCGGTTTGGTAAAAGCTGTTGCCGGTGAGAGTCCAGTCGGTGCTGCCGCCGCGGAGCCGCACGCCCGTCGCTTCGTTGCTACTGGAGTAAAAGTTGAAGATATTGCAGTTGGAGACAGTGTTGCCGCTGTTGTTCTGCGCAGTGGTTCCGGTGGAGCCGAACGAGGCAACGCCCACAGCCGGAGTGCTCGCGCCATCGCCGAGATCGCAATGGTCAAGCGTGTTGTTATCGTTGCCATTCGCGCCCGTGGTGGTGCTGAAGACGACCGTGCCGCTGGTGCCAATAGTGTTCACGCTCCGGAGCGTGGCGTAGCGGATCGTATTGCCGCTGGCCTCATTGATGAAGCGCAGCGCGATGCCGCCCGTGTTGGTGTTCGCGATGGTGAGTTGCGAGGCCGTGCCGCCGCCGCTGCCGGCATTGCTGCCGATGCCGCCGGGCCGTCCGTCAATGGTCACAAACTGTGCGCCGTTCAAATCCACCGTCGCTGCTGTGGTGTCGGCGCTCGTGATGAGGAGATTCGTTGCGCCGCTGGCCGGGCGGATGGTGAGGGTGTTCGTGGCGCTCGCGCCGTTGAGCGACGGGATGGTGAGCGGGAAGGTCTCGACGGTGCTGACGTAGGCGGGCTGCAACTCGAGCATCAGCGCGCCGCCGAGTGTCTGCGCCTGCACATCCGCGATGGCGGCGGTGAGGCTCGCGTAGTCGCCCGTGGGGCCGATCGCTTTCGTGCCGGACAGCGGGGTTGCGTTCGCCGGGCATACCATGCCACAGGCAAACAAAAAGAGAACGAGGGTTAGGCGCACAGCAGCACTCATGGTTCCGAGTGTGTCCCTGCGCAACAAGGAAGGAATGGCGTCATCGGCGGTCTCATCTGCGCGCTGCGCGGCGACCGATGTGCCGGCGTGCGCGGGGCAACATAGGGATTGGCAAAGCGGGGTAGGTGCTCATGCTCGCGGGGAAAGATGCGCGCATGAATGCCCCTGCGAATGAAGCCAGTCCCCGGAGTTTTTCTCCCGGCGCTGCGTGGCCTGATGGGAAGGAGCGGCGCTGATGGCGAAGGTCTCGGCTGTCATTATGATTTACGACATCCGGGGATTCACCTCGGCGTCGAAGAAGCTGCCGACGGCGGACCTCGGGGCGTTTGCCGACGCGGCGCACCGGGCGATTCTCAAACGGTTCGAGGCGAGGCGCGCGGATTTCATCAAGAACCTCGGCGACGGCCATCTGATGATCTGGGAGACGAAGGCGGAGCCGGATGGCGAGCTCATCCGGTTCGTCGTCGCGGCGGCGGCGGAGGCGCGGAAGGCGTTCCCGGTGTTTGTGGCGGAGCATCTCGAGGCGCAGGGAATCGCCGGGCTGGCGTTCCCGACGCGGATCGGGTTTGGCATCGCGACGGGGGAGATTTCCAAATCGGACGACTACTACGGGGCGGCGGTGAATCTCGCGGCGCGACTGCAAGACATGGCGCGTCCCGAGGGGCTGGCCTTGTGCGAGCGCTCCTTCACGATGGCGGGCGAGCGCGCGGCGATGCAGAGGCGCGGCTTCAAGCGCACGAAGGTGACGCTGAAGGGACTGGGGGTGACGCCGGTGTGGACGGACCGGCCCTTTTCCTGGGGGCGGCTGCTGGCGTCGCTCGTCCCGTGGTTCGTCGCGGTGCTGCTCCCGGTGCTCTACGTGCTGCTCGCGGATGCCGACTCGAAGAACCGGCTGCCGGGCGGGGCGGTGATCCAGCGGTGGCTCGATGCGGAGGAGATGTCGTTTTTCCGCCGCGTCCGGAGCGACGCGGAAGTGCGGGCCTCGGCGCACCGGATGCGCGATGCCATCGCGAAGGCCATCATGGCGGTGAGGCACGACGACGGACGGATCGCGACGAGCCTCCAGATCATCAAGGACGATGAATCCAGTGTGTGGGGTTCATCGCAGGCGATCAGCGGGCTGCTCAGCATCCCGAACCTCACTCCCTCGAAGAAACGCGAACTCGTGCTGGAATATGTGGATGGGCTTTTCCGCGAAGGTGAATTCATCAAGGACTATGGCTGGCGCGTGCTGCCGGATCGGGAATACACGCTCTGCGAGCCGGCCTGCTGGACGATCGTGCTCCTCGCGCGGGCGCTTTCCACGCCGGGGCTCCTCGCACCGGGCGAGCGGGAGACCTACATGGAACGTCTGGCGAAGGCGCAAGCCGTCACGGCCATCTACCGGCCCCTCGGGAACGGCGGATGGAACATTTTTCCCAGCCAGAAGCATCCGGAACATTTCAGCCCGTACTCCACCTCGCTCGGGCTGCTCGCATTGCTCGAAACGCAGTCCGCCGGATTGCCGTGGGCCGGGAGCATCCCGGAACGCGATGCGCTGCTGAAGAAGACCGCCGGGTTCCTGCTCGCGCATTACACGCGGCGCGGCGGCACCCTCGGAT
>JAYWEO010000085.1:0-10823 GCA_043779225.1 Prosthecobacter sp. | reverse complement strand
CAGGCGTGGCAGTCACTCTGGGACGACCGGCAAGGTTTGGTTCGGGCGAGCGGCTGAGCGTTGTCGATGCGAAGCGGGACGCGTCCATCTGGTCCGGGGCGATGTCACTGCGAAGTTTGATTTCGCGAGTGGCAGGACCAGACGGCGCGATGGCAGGCTTCGCTTGCAGTGCTGGGTCAGCAGGAATCGCGGCAATGCTCACTCCCGCAACCGGGTCACCCACGTGCAAGACACCGCCCCCGGAGGTCGTCGTGCCGCCCGTGAAGGCATTCGCACCAGTGAGATCGAGCGTGCCACTGCCGGCCTTCACCAGACCGCCGGCGGCGGAGATGGAGGAATTCAACACAACGGCGGAACTTCCATCGAGAACAACCGAAGATTCCGGTGGCGCCGGCACCTTGGATGTACGCTCCCTTACAACGAACGTGTTAGTCAAATCGTACAAGGGTTTCGCCCCCTCAGTGTCATACGAGGCAAATTCCCGAGTCGCGCTTCGATCGGGATTCAGCGCGGATGCGGCCAAAAATTCCGTCGCCGGCTCGGGATTGGAAATCACTCCGCCAAAGGAAACCGAGCGGTTGTCCGTGATCGCCATTCCGTCGGCCACTCCTTGCGCGACGACTGTTGTTGCCGGGGCGTTCGTTAGATTTATCGTGGGAACAACGGTAGCGGTACTGGGAAGATAGAGGGCTCCGGTGCCGAGCGGTCCTTGCGAGGGAGGTGGGGGTGCCTCCGTGGACCGCGTCGGGACAACGACACCCCGCTTCGCGTACCGTGTCGCTCCTGCAAGATGGGCGCGAGCGTCTGCCACTTCGCCTCCCCGTGCTGCAGTCTCCTCGCTTTCGCGAACCACATTGAGGGACTCAAAATAAACGGGGTCGGAAGTCGCCGTCGCCTTTTCCGAAAAACCCCACGACCTGTGAGAGTCCTTCGCCTTCGATTCATAAACGCGGACCATCCCCGGCTGCGACGCCCACCTTTCCCCGTCCGAGTCGGAGGCACCGGCCCACCTCTGCGAGACGCTCTCCCTCCGCAGCGCAAAACCATTCACATACATCGCCCCGCCGATCAGCGCCATGAGCGACGCTGCGAGCCCGAGCGGCACGGCCCATCTCCAGTCGCGACGCGGCTTCACGATCACCGGCCCCGGCTTTGTCTCGCCTTTGAAATGCGCGAGCAGTCGTGCCCGGCGTTCTTCGGAAAGCCGGACGGGGGGTGCCAGCATTGCGTGCGGCTCGTGCCCGGCTGTCGCCTCGCGCAGCAGGCCCGACGCACGCTGGAGCCGGGCGTGGAGCGCGGTCAGTTCCGCGTCGGCTGCGATCTGAGTTTGCAGTGCTGCGGCTTCGTCGGGCGGGAGTTCGCCCATGAGCAGTGCGGTGATGCGCACTTCGAGTTCCTCGCGTGGTGATTGCGGGTTCATTTGGTGACCTCCGTCTTTTCAAGTTCGAGCGCCATCGCCCTGAGCGCGTGGTGCAGGATGTAGCCCACATTTCCCACCGTGAGCCCGGTGCGCCCGGCGATTTCCTTGTACGAAAGATCCTCGTGGAATCGCAGCTCGATCAGCTCCCGGCTGCGCGCGTCGAGCGTCTCCAGCACGAGGCGCACGAGGCCGATGCCTTCCCATCGCGCGATCTGCTCGTCGGGCATCGGCTGCGCATCGGCGGTGTCATTCGCAGGCGCGTCCTCCGGCTTGCGATCGTCCACGAGCACGATGCGGCTCGCGCGGCGCTGGTGGTCCACGGCGAGATTATGCACCGTGCGATAGAGCCACGGCTGCGGCATGCGGACCTGCTGGTACTGGGTGTGAAGTTTCATAAACGCATCCTGCACGACGTCCTCCGCGACTCCGAAATCACCCAGCAACCGGTGCGCGTACGCGAGCAGCGGTGACTCCAGAGCGGCGAAGACCTGCTCGATCGTCGCCCATTCCGGCGGGGATGCGCTGGGTTCCTCCGGCGCCTTCATAGGCATGGCGGCCATTGCGGGGGGATGGGAGGAATCATGCACGAATCATCCGGCGGTTTGGGTTTCTAGGCGAGTCAGGAGACATCGTTCGGGTAATGAGACGGATGGCCCCGCGGGTTTGTTAGAAAAGGGGGAGTTCCATCAGCCCGGATCCCGATCCGGTCGATGCCGGCAGGAAAATACTCTCTGACTTCCCAAGCTCACCGCCCCAAACCAGCAGCAAACTTCCGAGCGGCCCTGAACCAGAGCCATGCCTGCAAATTCAAAACGAGGCGCTCGCTGGGGCAGCAGGCAATCGTCTTGACGATCTCATGACGACCGTCGCCTCCCTCCAATGCGCGAAACCGCACCACGCAATCCCTTTCAAACACTGCAGAGGAAAACTACGCCCGCAGATTGCCTATGTGCAGTCTTATCCGACGATCGACCGGATGCGCCTGCGGCGGATCAACTGGCTCAAACCAATCGAGACCATCGCGACTCCATAAATGATCGTCCCGGGTTCTGGCACGGGACCAACGGCGGGAAATGGAGTGGCCGCCAAGCTGTTCGAGAAGTTCACACTCGCATTCGCCAGCAGGGTCATCGTGAAATCCTGACTCATGGCAAAGGCGCCCGCAGGGATCGCGATCGGGGAAGCGCTGCCAGTCGAGTTTGAATACGGAAAGCCTGGAGTGATTGCGACCGGCAATCCGCCGGTAATGATGGGAGTCCCAGCGACGATGCTGGAGAATGCGTCCATGGTGACGCCTCCAGTGGTTGAGGCTGCCGAGCCAATGCTGGTCGCAAGCACGAGGCCGGTCGGAGAGGAGAAATCATCCTCTTGGAATATGAAATGGAGGGTGTGCTGCGCCGCCGTGTTATTGGCGATAAATACGGCCGCATCGAACAGGGTCGCATTCGATGCCGCACCTGGTGCATTGGACGCGGCTCCGCCAAAAAGCGAGACACCGCCCAGATTATTGAAAAAGGAAAATGACGGATTTACGCCGATCTGGCTTCCCAAGGAAACGGGCGTTCCGCCGTCCAATGAGATGAATCCCGTCAGCCCCGCTTCAGCCTCTGGCAACGCAGCAGTGAAAAAACCGGCGGCGGTGAGAATGCCTGCGCACGTCCTGAACATTCGGCTCCTTGTCCGGGCATTCACGCGGATTCCGCTGCCGCCTGCCTCGCGAGGCAAAAAGGCTGCGCAAGCTTTTCTTTCTTTGGAAGTGCTGAGCACAGAAATGGCAGGATTGTGGAGTTTCATGTTTTATAGGTTCCAGACTACAGTTGCCGGTCAGCCTTCCATGAACATTCCGCTCATTGATGCCACCGGTGAGCTTTTCGCTGTGTCCTCCTACCTATGAAGTCCTATAATTCGCAAGAATAATCTTTCCAGTATATAACATTATCAGCCTAATTGGATCGGTTTATCCACAAGCATTCCCGCTCCACAGAAATGTCTGCTCCAGAGCGAAAAAACATCGCCCTGCAACGCTGGGATTTTCGCCATTGCTGCGCGGCTCGGCACCTGGAATACTCGCATACTTTCAGATCATGAAAATAATACTATCATTGCTGTGCTTGGGATTGGGACTGCTGCTCACCAGTGCGAACGCCGACGAGGGAATGTGGCTTTACAGCGACCCGCCGCGCGCACAGCTCAAGGAGCGATACGGATTCGACGCCACTCCTGAGTGGCTGGAGCATCTGCAAAAGTCCTCCGTGCGTTTCAACAGTGGCGGCTCGGGGGAATTCATCTCCGAGGACGGGCTGATCCTTTCCAATCATCACGTCGGCGCGGACACGCTGCAAAAGGTGAGCACGAAGGAAAACGACTATCTGAAGAACGGCTTCTGCGCGAAGTCGCTGGCCGAGGAAATCAAGGCCCCGGACCTCGAATTGAACGTCCTCATGAGCATCGAGGACGTGACAGCGCGTGTGAACGCTGCCGTGGCAGACGGTGCATCCGATGAGGAATCCTTCAAGGCACGCCGGGCCGTGATGGCGGCCATCGAGAAGGAGTCGAAGGACAAGACCGGCGAGCGCAGCGACGTCGTCACCCTGTATCAGGGCGGGCGCTATCACCTCTACCGGTTCAAGCGCTACACGGATGTGCGCGTTGTCTTCGCGCCCGAGCAGCAGATCGCATTTTACGGCGGCGACCCGGACAATTTCGAATATCCGCGCTTCGATTTGGACGTGTGCTTTTTCCGCGCCTACGAGGACGGCCAGCCCGCGAAAATCCAGCACTGGCTGAAATGGAGCCAGTCGGGCACCCAGGAAGGCGACCTCGTTTTCGTCTCCGGCCATCCGGGTCGCACGAGCCGGCTCTTCACGATGGCGGAGCTGGAATACGTCCGCGATGTCTCGATGCCGCGCGCACTCCAGCGGCTCTTCCGCATGGAGATCGTGCTCAATTCATACAGCGATCGCAGCAAAGAGAACGCGCGACGTGCGAAGGAGGATTTCTTCGGCGTGCAAAACAGCCGCAAGGCACGCAAAGGAGGACTCGCGGGACTGCTCGATCCCGAGCTGTTTGGAAAAAAAGCCGCCGAGGAAAAGGCGCTGCGTGAAAAGATCGCCGCACGCGAAGACCTCAGGGACACGCTGGCGTCATTCGACCGCATCGCCGCCGCGCAAAAGGTGATCGCGGAGAACGCCCGCCCTTACCACCTGATCGAAGTCGGCGCGGCATTTCACTCCGAGCTTTTCGGGATCGCCCGCACGCTGCTCCGCGCAGGCACGGAGAGGCCAAAGCCAAATGGCGAACGCCTGCGCGAATTCAACGAAGCCGGACGCGAGTCGCTGGAGCTTCAGCTTTTTTCCG
Organism: Prosthecobacter sp.; assembly: GCA_043779225.1. Classification (GTDB taxonomy): domain Bacteria; phylum Verrucomicrobiota; class Verrucomicrobiia; order Chthoniobacterales; family Chthoniobacteraceae; genus SXWH01. The sequence continues at coordinate 6,046 of JAYWEO010000085.1, read as the reverse complement.
ACAAGCCGATCTACCCCGACCTCGAGGAACTTCAGCTCACCGACTCGCTCACTTACCTTTGCGAGGAATTGGGCGCCTCTTCTGCGCTCGTGCAAAAAATCCTCGCTGGCAAATCGCCAAACGCACGCGCCGCCGAACTCATCAAGGGCACCAAGGTCAACGACGTCGCGTTCCGCAAGAAGCTCTGCGAAGGCGGATCATCAGCAGTCGGTGCCGCGAACGATCCGATGATCGCGCTGGCAAAATCCGTGGACGACGAGGCGCGCGCTCTGCGCAAAATCATGGAGGCGCAAGGTGAGGCCAAACAGCAATCGCACGCGAAGATTGCGAAAGCACGTTTCGCACTCGAAGGCACGAGCAGCTATCCCGATGCGACTTTCACGCTGCGCCTCGCATTCGGCACGGTGAAGGGCTTTGAAGAAGGCGGGCAGCAGATTCCCGCGCACACGACCTTCGCCGGACTCTACGCCCGCGCGGAGGAGCACGAGAACAAACCGCCCTTTGACTTGCCGAAGGTCTGGACGGACAGCAAATCAAAGATCGATCTCTCGGTGCCGTTCAATTTCGTGTCCACCGCCGACATCATCGGCGGCAATTCCGGCAGTCCGGTCGTGGATCGCAAGGGCGAGTTCGTCGGCATCATCTTCGACGGCAACATCCAGTCCCTCGTGCTCGACTTCGCCTACACCGATGCGCAGGCGCGCGCGGTCTCCGTGGACTCGCGCGGCATCGTGGAGGCGCTGAAGAAGGTGTATGGCGCCGATGCGCTGGCGAGCGAACTGAACACGGGCAAACGAGGGCAATCAATGCGCCGATGATTGCATCCCTGCCGCTATTTGACTTTCCCAAGCAGGGCGAAATAATCGTCGCGGGAAAGACCGGCAGTCTTCAGGTTATTCCGAATGATGAAGACTGGAACGTCCTTATACGCAGGAATCACGACCGGACGGGCCCCCGTCTTTCACGTAAGACCGATGACTGCCTTCCTGACGGACGAACCGAAATCCCGCCGCGAGAAATATGGCCTCCACTGTGCGCCAGTGCTCCGGCGTAAATTTCAGCATGGCTACACTTCAGCCAGCACGCTGCGCTGTTCGACTCCGGTCCACACGGGACTTTGCCAGCCGTCTGCGACGTGGCGATACCCCGCATCGTCCAGAACTTCTTCCAGGGTTCCATGCTCCGCGGCAGTGGCGAGAAAAAGTCGCACCGCTTCATCCACGGCGTTGCGGGCTGCTTCGGCAGTCTCACCGCAATTCGCGATATCGAGAGGCATCGCGTGACCCACGAACTGACCATCCTCCTGCCAGACTTGCACCGTGTAGGCGAGTTTCATGGGCGGGAATGTAGCGTCGGCGTTGTCAGCACGCAATGCCTCTGATCAACTCCCCACATCATGAGCACGAAATCCAACAAGCTGGCTGAAGACTTCCAGCCTTACATCCCCGCATCGTCGAACCTCCCCGAACTGCGCGCCCTCCCGCTGATCATCGGCACGATCCTTGGGATGATTTTCGGCGCATCCTCGCTCTACCTCGTGCTCAAGGTCGGGCTCACGGTTAGCGCATCCATTCCCGTCGCGGTCATCTCCATCGCACTGTTTCGCGTGCTGTCAAAGTTCGGCATGCGCGATGCGACCGTGCTCGAAAATAACATCGTGCAGACAGCGGGATCGGCCGGCGAGTCGATCGCTTTCGGCGTGGGCGTGACGATGCCTGCGATCCTCATCCTCGGCTTTGATCTGGAGGTGACACGCGTGATCCTCGTCTCCGTGCTCGGCGGGCTGCTTGGCATCCTGATGATGATCCCCTTGCGACGCGCGCTCATCGTGCAGCAGCATGGCACGCTGAAATACCCCGAAGGCACCGCCTGCGCCGAAGTGCTGAAGGCCGGGGCATCGCACGAATCGCAGGTGGCCGCCGCGCGCGGGAAAGCGGTGGATTCGATTGCACAGACCGCAAACGTCGGCGCGAAGACCATCTTCACCGGGTTCGGCTTCGGCGTGCTCTACAACATCGCGATGAAGGCATTTTACCTCTGGAAAGACACGCCGGAGAAAATCTTCAAGGCGCCGCTGAAAGGCGGCTCCATCGCGTGCGAGATCACGCCGGAACTGCTCGGCGTCGGCTACGTCATCGGCCCGCGAATCGCTGCCGTGATGGCCGCGGGCGGCGTGCTTTCCTACCTGCTGCTGATTCCGCTGATCCAGTTTTTCGGCGAAGGGCTCACCGCTCCGCTCGCGCCTGGCACCGCGCTGATCAAGGACATGAGCCCGAATCAGATTCGCGGCGCATACATCCTCTACATCGGCGCGGGCGCAGTCGCGGCGGGCGGCATCATCAGTCTCTTGCGTTCGATTCCGCTCATCTGGCACGGCATCCGGGGCGGCCTGCGCAACTTCGGCGGAAAAAAAGAGACTGGCCATTCGGTGCCTCGCACGGATCGCGACCTCTCGATGAAGTTCGTCTTCACCGGCATCGCCGCGCTCGTCGTGGCAATCCTCTTTGCCCCAAGCCTGCACATGAACATCGCGGGCGCGGTGATGATCGTTTTTTGCGGCTTCCTGTTCGTCACCGTATCGTCACGGCTCACGGGTGAAATCGGCTCCAGCTCGAATCCCATCTCGGGCATGACCATCGCCACGCTGCTGATCACCTGCCTCGCCTTTCTCGCGCTCGGCTGGACGGATCGCATTTTCTACATCACCGCGCTGTCCGTCGGCGGCATCGTCTGCATCGCGTCTTCGAACGGCGGCACCACATCGCAGGATCTGAAAACCGGCCATCTCATCGGCTCGACGCCGCGCTCGCAGCAGATCGCCATCCTCGTCGGCGCGCTGGCATCCGCACTCGTGCTTGGTCCGATTTTGCTGAAGCTGAATGACACTGGAAAAGTGTATGTCCCGGTCACGACTGAAATCCGCACCGACGCCTCAAAGCTCACCGTGAAGACCGCGCTCGTCGGCCCGCAGGCGAAGCAGGATGGCAAGAGCTATTTCGTCTGGCATCAGGAAGACGAGGCCGGCGGCGCCTCGCGCCAATACCTCGTGGATGAAACGGGCAAGGCCGTTTACCTCGTGGACCCCGGCATCAATGGCACGGTGACGAAGCGTCCCGACGGCAGCGAAGTGAAGAAGTTCGACGCGCCCAAGGCGACGCTCGTGTCGTACATCATCAAGGGCATCCTCAGCCACAAGCTGCCGTGGGCGCTCGTGCTCTTCGGCGTGATGATCGCCATCGTTCTGGAATTGTCCGGCATCCCCTCGCTCGCCTTCGCCGTCGGAGTCTATCTGCCGCTCGCGACCTCGATGCCCGTCTTCATCGGCGGTGCCGTGCGATGGCTCGTGGACTCGAAACGCCGCCGTCACGCTGACTACGCGCACATGACCGAGGACGAGCATATTGCAGAAGGCGACAAGAGCCCCGGCGTGCTCATGGCCTCTGGCTATATCGCAGGCGGAGCCATCGCAGGCATCGTCATCGCATTCATGGCCGGGATGCTGAGCGAACTTTACGACAAGCTGGAAAAGTGGGCATCCGCGAGCAACCCGTTCTACGCCCGGCTCACTCCCGCGCAGATTTCGCCGGACCTGCTCGCGCTGATCCCCTTCGCGGCGATGGTCGCGATCCTCTATCTCGCGGGACGCGGAAAAATCCTGGCCGGTCGCAGGCATTAGCGAATCACATCGCACACGGGTGCATTGATATCGTCATTCCAAGTGCCCTCGCCTCTTCATCAATGGCTCCCGCAGGATCGCGAGACTGGAAACTCGCTCCTCCTCGATCGTTTCCTCGACTACGTCGCGGCCCGAAAAATCGAACTCTACCCCGCGCAGGAAAACGCGATCCTCGAACTGTATGACGAGCGCAACCTCATCCTGAACACGCCGACCGGATCGGGCAAATCGCTCGTCGCCACGGCGCTTCACTTCAAGTCCGTCGCACAGGGCCGCCGCTCCATCTACACCTGCCCGGTGAAGGCGCTCGTGAATGAGAAGTGGCTGTCGCTTTGCCGCGAATTCGGGCCGCAAAATGTCGGCCTGAGCACCGGCGACGCCTCGGTGAACCGCGACGCGCCCATTCTCTGCTGCACCGCAGAGATCCTCGCGAACATCGCATTGCGCGACGGTGCGGATGCGAAAGTGGACGACGTGGTGATGGATGAATTCCATTACTACTCCGACCGCGATCGTGGCGTGGCGTGGCAGGTGCCGCTGCTCACTTTGCCTCGTGCGCGATTTCTCCTGATGTCCGCGACGCTCGGTGACACCGGCTTTTTTGAAACCGCGCTCACGCGCCTGAACGGACGCGAAACCGTGACGATCGCATCGAAGGACCGCCCTGTGCCGCTCGAATACAGCTACGCCGAGACGCCGCTGCCGCGGACGCTCGAAGGCATCCTGAGCGATGGAAAGGCTCCCGTGTATGTCGTGCATTTCACGCAGATCGATGCGGCGCAGAGTGCGCAGGATTTCACGAGCATCAATGTCTGCACGCGCGACGAAAAGGCAGCCATCGCGGATGCGCTCGAAGGCTTCCGTTTTTCCAGTCCGTACGGCGCGGAGATCAAAAAATTCCTGCGCCACGGAATCGGTCTGCATCACGCCGGACTGCTTCCGAAATATCGCGTGCTCACGGAGCAGCTCGCGCAGCGCGGACTGCTGAAAGTGATCTGTGGCACGGACACGCTCGGCGTCGGCATCAATGTCCCGATCCGCACGGTGCTCTTCACACAGCTTTGCAAATACGACGGACGAAAGACCGCGATGCTGAGTGCGCGCGATTTTCACCAGATTGGCGGACGCGCGGGGCGGAAGGGATTCGACGATCGCGGCTGGGTGATCGTGCAGGCACCGGAGCACGTGATCGAAAATCTCCTGCTCGAGGAAAAGAAGGCGGGCGGGGGGAAGAAGTTCGTGAAACGCAAGCCGCCTGAGCGGAACTTTGTGAACTGGGATCGGCAGACTTTCGCACGGCTAGTCGCCGCACAGTCCGAGCCGCTCGCCAGCCAGTTCCGGGTGACACACGCCATGCTGCTCAGTGTGCTCAGCCGCCGCGGCGATGGCTGCGCCGCGATGCGCGAACTGATCGCATGCTCGCACGAATCCGCGCGGGCGAAGAAGGATCATACGAAGCGCGCGTGGCAGTTGTTCCGAGCGCTGGTCGAGAAGCGGATCGTGGAGTTCATCCCGCGCACGCCAGACGGCGCGAAACTGCGCGTGAATGCGGAGCTGCAGGATGACTTTTCGATGACGCAGACGCTGTCGCTCTTCCTGCACGACACGATCCCGCTCATGGATCCGAAGGCACCCGACTACGCACTCGTCCTCCTCACGCTCGTCGAATCCATCCTCGAAGATCCCGACATCATTCTCCGTCGCCAGCTTGACAAGGTGAAGGGCCAGGCCATCGCGCAGATGAAGATGGAGGGTCTCGACTACAACGCGCGCATGGAGGAACTCGAAAAGCTCGAATACCCGAAGCCGAACCGCGACTTCATCTATTCCACTTTCAATGATTTCGCCGCGCGACATCCGTGGGTCGGCGAAGAGAACATCCGGCCGAAGTCCATCGCGCGGGAGATGTTTGAGGAGTTCCGATCCTTCCCGGACTACATCAAGGCCTATGACTTGCAGCGTTCCGAGGGAATCCTCCTGCGCCACCTTTCGAGTGTTCACAAGACGCTGACGCAAGGCGTGCCCGACACAGCCAAGGACGACACGGTCCGCGAGATGGAAGTCTATCTCGGCACGATGCTGCGCCAGGTGGATTCCAGCCTGCTCGATGAGTGGGAACGCATGCGTGATCCGAACTGGAGGCCCGGTGCAGAGCAGCCCGAAGTCCGCCCGTCCGGCGCCGAGGAGGCGCTCCACGACATTACGCGCGATCCAAAAGCGTTCACCGCGGCGATCCGCCATCGCATCTTTGCCTTCCTGAGCGAACTCATCCGCGGCGACTTTGACGAGGCACTCGCGCTGATTCCATCTTCTGACGAAGCCGACGGCGGCCCGTGGATCGCCGAACGCCTGCGGCAGACCCTGGCCGTC
>JAYWEO010000084.1:0-9098 GCA_043779225.1 Prosthecobacter sp. | reverse complement strand
GGGCAATCTCGTGCGCGCCAATCATGCCGCGTGTCTCCGGCGTCATCGGGCAATGCAGGCTGAGGACGTGGCTCTGCGCCAGCAATTCGCCGAGCGAATCCACGCGTCGCACGCCGAGCGCCTTTTCCACGCCGTCGGGGATGAACGGATCGTAGATCAAGACATCGAATCCGAAGGCCTTTGCGCGCAGCGCCGCCGCCGAGCCGATGCGCCCGCAGCCAACGATGCCGAACACGCGCCCGCGTAACCGACGAATCGGTACGGCCTGCTCCACATTCCACGAGCCGATGCCGCGCCGCAGCCGGCTGTTCAGAAAGTGCGTGCCACGCGTGAGCGTGAGCGCCATGCCGAGCGCGGAGTCGGCGACCTCCTCGGTGCCGTAGTCGGGCACGTTCACCACTGGGATGCCGTGTTCGCGCGCGGCGGCGGTGTCGATGTTGTCGTAGCCCACCCCGGGCCGCGCGATGATGCGGCACTTCTTCAGCCGCGCGATGATCACGCGGTCGATCCTCAGGTAATGATAGACCATGATCGCGTCGGCATCATCGAGCCGTCCGTCGAGCTCCGACTGGCTGCGGGCGTTCAGCGCGTGGATATCCGCGTATCCTTCGAGCACGCGCCGCTCGCAGTCGAGTGGCTCGGTGATGAGATCCGTGATGATGACACGTGGGAGACGGCTCATGGAAAGTGGACTCGTGCTGTTTGGCCCATGCGATGATTCCTTTCACCACCTCATCGTATCCGCAGCCGCCACGCGCCTCCAGCGCAGGCCCTCTTGGATTTTCGTTCCGTGAAGATCGCGCGGCTCATACTTCTTCCAGCATCTTGGTCGCATCGCCGAAGGTCTTCGGGCGCACGTTCATCTTTTCCATCATCGAGAGGAAGAGGCGGCTCATCTGGCGCTCCGGCTTGTCCTTGTAGTCGAGCACCCGGCCGCCGTGAATGCGCCCGCCTGCGCCGCCGAGGACGATGACGGGGAGCTGATCGTTGTCGTGCTTCGCTCCGGCCATCATGCTCGAGCAGTGCAGGAGCATCGTGTTGTCCAGCAGCGTGCGCGGCCCTTCCTGGATGGCGTCGAGCTTGCGCGCCAGATACGCGAGCTGCTCCATGAAGAACTGGTTCACCTTCAGCCAGTCCTCGCCGTCGCTGTGCGAGAGCAGATGGTGGATCATGTAGTCGATGCCGTGGCCGGCCTGCTGCACACTCGGGAGATTTGGAAAACGGAGCGCGCTGTGATCGTTGTTGAGCTTCAGCGTGGTGATGCGCGTCGTGTCCGTCTGGAAGCCGAGCACCAGGATGTCGATCATCAGCCGCATGTGCTCGCCGATGTCCTGCGGGATGCCGTCGGCCGGACGCAGGATGTCCGGCTTTTCCAAAGTCGGCCGCCAGCCTTGCAGCTCGCCGCGTCTGCCCGCGTTCTCGATCCGCCTTTCCACGTCGCGAACGGATTCGAGATATTCGTCGAGCTTGCGCTGGTCGCCGGCGCTGATCCCGCGGCGCAGGTCCTGCGCATCGGCCAGCACTGCATCCAGCACGCTCTTGTCCGCAGGGGAGGTCTCGTCTTTGAACAGCCGATCAAACGCCAGCGCGGGGTAGAGCTCGAGCGGTGTCGGCGTCGTCGGCGAGCTCCACGAAATGTGCGAGCTGTAGAGCATGGAGTAGTTCTTGTGCACCGATGGATTCGACTTCTCACAAGCGAGCACGAGGCTCGGCACCTTCGTGCTGCGTCCGTAGGTCTGCGCGAGCATCTGGTCAAAGCTCGTGCCCGAACGAATCTCGCCACCGCTCGCAATCGGCGCACCGGACAGCATGTTGCCAGTCTGCGAACTGTGGATGTTCCCCTTGCGCGCCTCCTCGTGGTAGAGCCCGCGCACGAAAAGCATCTTCTCCCGGAAGTCGGCCAGCGGCGTGAGCACCTTGCCCAGTTCCATCGCCCTGCCTTCGCCGCGCGCCCACCACTCCTTCGAGTGAAATCCATTTCCAGAAAAAGTCACCGCGAGCCGCAGCGGTGCTTCGCTGGCCGGTTTGTTGCGTTTCGGCTCGTCGCCCCAGACATTGAACGATTCCATCCACGGCAGCGCCATGGTGACGCCGACTCCGCGCAGAAAGGAACGACGTGAGAATTGATGGGTGTTCATGGTCGGGGGGATAGGCGGAGGAGCTTCACCACACTCGCGATGCTCCGAGGAGCGAGATGGGCAAGTCTGGCGAAAGGATGGTCATGCCGGTCTCGATGGCCTGTGCGGCGAGCAGGCGATCGAAGGGATCGCGATGGACAGGCGGCAGCTCGCCACTGTGGTAGATGGCGTCCTGATCCAGTGCCAGGGACTGGATTTGGAAGAATTCCATTTGCGGCGGCAGCCATCTTCGTGGGGGTTCCGGCAACGACAGTTTTCCAGTGGAATGCTTCAGACAAATCTCCCAGATGCTCACGTCGCTGAGGAACAGATTGTTGGAAGGGTTGTTGATGTGCTGCGTGGCGAGCGCCGAGAGTTTCCCCTTGGGCAGCGTGAGCCAGATCATGGCGCATGTGTCGAGCAGCAGATTCACAGGCCCCATTCTTTCAATTCTTCATCCGTCAGCGGTGCGAACGCGGAATCAGAAACTTCGAATGACGGCCCCAATGTCTCTCCCACTTTCGGACGCGGTTTCAGCTTCGCCTTCTTCACCGGCACCAGCATTGCCACCGCGGACTTCCCGCGGGCGATGATGAATTTCTTCCCCTTTTCGACATCCGCAAGATAGCGCGAGAGGTGGGTCTTTGCCTCGTGGGTGGTGATCGTGGTCATGGCTCTGAGAATAGTGACGCGCCTTGGTTAGTCAACTTAGTCCACTTTGCGCTCCCGCCCGCGCACTTCGCGGAACTGCGGGCTGAGGACGATCAAATCAATCGCCGTGCCGACCCGATGGCCGTCTTCGTGCAGCCGCACGAGCATGGCCTCGATCAGCGGCTTGTCGGAAAGCTGCACACTGCGGCCGAGGGCGTAGCCGAGCAATTTGCGGCTGAACTGGCGCAGGAAATCGTCGCGCCGCGTCGTCACGAGGTATTCGCGCAGTTCGGTGGCGCCGTGGATCGCGGTGCCGTCGGCGAGCGTCGTGGCGGTGTCGCGCTCCCGCGTGCGGCCGATGGCGTCGAAGCCTTCGAGCGCAAAGCCAAAGGGGTCGATGCGCCTGTGGCAGCCCGCGCACTTTTCGTCGCCGCTGTGGCGCTCGATGAGCTGGCGTTCGGTCAATCCCTCGGGAGCCTCATCGGGCAGGACGGGGACTCCCTTGGGCGGACGCGGCAGCCTTTCGCCGAGGACCACCTCGCTGAGCCAGTTCCCGCGCAGGATCGGACTCGTGCGGGATGCGCCGGATTGTTTTGAGAGCGTGGCGGCGAAGCCGAGAATGCCGCCGCGGCCCTTTGCGCGGAGGCCGTCGATCCGCCGCCACTGATCGCCTTCCACATCCATCCCGTAATGCTTCGCCAGCGGACCGTTCACGAAGCTGTGATCCGCATCCAGCAGCGAGAGCACGCTGCGATCATTCTGGATCAGATCGATGAAGAAGCGGGTGACCTCCTCCTGCATGTCCTCACGGAGTGAGACGAAGGTGGGGAAGTGGCGATCGCTTTTCTCGTCGAGCGTGGCGACGTCGCGCACGTGCAGCCACTGGCAGCCAAACTCGGTGGCGAGGCGGCGGACCTTGTCGCTCTTCAGCATGCGTTTCGCGTGCGCGGCGAGGATTTCGGGATCGTGCAGTTTGTCCGCGTCCGCGCGGAGTGCCTCATCGGGCGCGGACGACCACAGGAAGTAGCTCAGCCGTGTTGCCATTTCCTGTCCGTTCACCGGGCCTGTCTTCTCGGGAGATTTTTCGCCGCGATATAAAAATGCGGGGGAAGTGAGCACGCGGGCGAGCATCAGGCGCGGCGGAAATTGCCTCAAGGCCGCGATCTCTTTTTCCGTCAGCGGACGCCGCCATGCCTTTGCGGCAAATTCGATCACCGCCTGCCGCTGCTTCGCATCGGCGGCCTTTTGCGCCACCTTGAAGGCCTCCGCGGCCTTCAGGATCGGCAGGCGCATCGGTTCAAAGGCGCTGGGCTTCGCGTCCTGTGTGGCGAATTGAAACAACTGCTCGAAGCCATCCACCTGCTTCAGCGGCGCCTCGCTCACGAAAATCAGCTCATCCCACAGTCGGTCCAGCTCCTGAGCTTGCGCTTCGTCGAGGATCAGACGCCGCAGGCATTCGTCCTCGCGATGGAAGAGCGTCAGCGTGACGACTTCATCCACCGGCACGATTTTCGTGTAGCAGAGCGCGATGGGGAAGAGCGTGCGGAAACCGTCGAATGCCTCCTCGAAGCGCTTCCGTGCCGCGCTGTTTTCATTCACGATGATCGGGGCTCTGTGCTGCGTGACGAGGTTGTTGTCACTCCACTCGCCTTTCGCGAGTGAGGAATCGGACCTGCCCGCGACGAGACCTTGGAGCGCGCCCGGTTTCTCCGTGAGGACCTGCATCTGCACGCTGCCCTCCGTTTTCGAGACCAGTCTGCCGGTGACGACGAACTCCGTGCCTTTCGCCAGCACGGCGGGGATTTGGATTTTGATCACCGAAGGCGCCGTGGCCTTCAGCACCGGGCCGGTCGTGGCGGAACGGAACGAGCGCATCGCGGGGGCAAGCAGCGGGCCGGTGAGCGGAAAATCCTGCACCAGATCCGGCAGACCGGCGATCGGCAGATCTGGCCTTCCCGCAGCGACGAGGCGCGGATTTTCCCACACCACTTCATCGCCGCTGTCGCCATTGCCCGCATCGCCGGTGGTGAGATAAAGCGCGAGGTCGCGATCGCTGTTGAGTTTCACGCGCATCTCGTGCTGAGGGACCAGCGGAGTCACCGGCTCCTGCCACGCCTTCGGGCCGTTCTCCTTGCCGATGTGGCCCACGGAGGCAAACCGCCACAAGACCTGCTGCCACGGCTCGATGTCCGCCGCGGTGAGCTGCCTGTCCTTGAACTTCACACGCAGGGGATCGAGCAGCACGGATCGCTGCGTGCCGCTGAGCGCCTCGCGCAGGATGCCGAGATATTTCGTGCTCAAGCCCTCGGCGCTGCCGCGGCCTTGCAGCGCGTCCAAATATCGGGCGAGAGGCAGCCGTCCGCCGCCGGTGCCGGTGTCGAGCTTGATGCCCTGCTGGACGGTTTGTGATCCCTCGCCGGTCACCGTATGCCGTGCATAGATCGCGCGGATTTTTGCCAGCGTCTCGCCTGTCCAGTCCTGCTGCGAACTGCTCGGGGAAAATCGAATGCCGTCCGGCAGCAGCACCGCATGGCTCGCGACTTCCTTTGCGGCGTCGAGATATTTTGTGAGCAAAGCGGGTGACATCACCAGCGCCGCGCCTGCATTGGTGAATCCCTCGCCCGCCGCACCATCCACCGGAAATTCCCGCGCCGGATCGAGCGATTCCACGCCCGTGAGATCGCGGATCGTGTAGGTGTATTCCATGTTCGAGAGCCGCCGCAGCACCACCGGGCCGGGGTCGCCTGCGCTCGCAAGCGCGACTTCATCGAGCATCGTCCCTGCCCACGTCGTGAGCAGCTTCTTCTGATCCGGCGACAGCGGTGGCTCCTTCTTCGGCGGCATCTCGTTGTTTGCGAGTTGCTCCAGCACGTGCTCCCAGATTTCCGGATGCCGCCTGACCTCCGCGACCGAGGTGAAGCGTTCCAAATCGAGATCGCCCTTTTGCTTTTCCGTCGAGTGGCAGGCATGGCAATGATCGTGAATCAGCGGACGGATGTCCCTTTCAAAATCCGCCGCGTGGGCGGCGGTGGCGAGCACGAGGCATGGCAGCCAGCGCTTCATGCTCATGCGAGGATGTCCTTCACCACATGGCCATGCACGTCGGTGAGGCGGCGCTCGATGCCGTTGTTGTAAAAGCTCAGCCGCTCGTGATTCAGGCCGAGCAGATGGAGCATCGTCGCGTGCAGATCATAGATCGTCGTCACATTCTCGACGGCCTGGTAGCCGAACTCATCTGTCGCGCCGTGGCTGAAGCCGCGCTTCACGCCTGCGCCGGCGAGCCACACGGTGAAGCCCTTCGGGTTGTGGTCGCGGCCGTTCGCGCCTTTTTGGAAAGTCGGCATGCGGCCAAATTCCGTGACGAAGGCGACGAGCGTGTCGGCGAGCAGCCCGCGCTCCTTCAGGTCGCGCAGCAGCGCGGCGCACGGCTGATCGAGGATCGGTGCATGGACTGGGTATTGGTCGGCGATTTTCTTGTGGCCGTCCCAATTTCCCACGCCCTCGCCCATCGCATACGAGCCGTTGAAGAGCTGCACAAAGCGCACGCCGCTCTCGACGAGCCGCCGCGCGAGGATGCAGTTCTTCGCAAAGCCCGCCTTGTTCACGTTGCTGTCGTTTGCGCCGTAGCGTTCGAGCGTCGCGGCGCTTTCCGATTTCAGGTCGCTGATCTCCGCGGCGGCGAGCTGCATCTTCGCCGCGAGTTCGTATGCGGAGATGCGCGCGGCGAGATCGCTGTCGCCGGGATTTTTCGCGAGATGGCGCTCGTTGAGCCGTTTCAGAAAATCACGCGTGTCGCGCTCCGTCGCGTCGCTGATCGCCGCGGGCCGCGCGAGATTCGGGATCGGCTTCTGTGCGTTGAATGCCGTTCCCTGAAACACCGCGGGCAGGAAAGCCGAGCCCCAGTGCCGCGGCCCGATCTGCGGCACGCCGCGCGGATCGGGGATGGCGACGAATGCGGGCAGGTTCCGGTTTTCCGAGCCGAGCGCGTACGTGACCCACGCCCCGGCGCTGGGGAAACCGTCGAGCGTATAGCCCGTGCCCATCTGGTTTTCCGCGGGGCCGTGCGTGTTCGATTTCGCAGTCATCGAATGGATGAAGCACATCTCGTCCGCGAGTTCCGCGAGGTTCGGCAACAGGTCGCTCACCATTTTGCCCGACTGTCCGCGCGGTTTGAAATCCCACAGTGGCTTGATGAGGTTGCCGTTCTCGCCCTGGAAAGTGATGAGCCCGCCGGAGCCGGGCATCGGCGTGTCGTGCCGTTTCACCAGTTCGGGCTTGTAGTCGAAAGTGTCCACATGACTGAGCGCCCCCGAGCAGAAAATCATCAGCACACGCTTCGCCTTCGGCGCGAAGTGCGGCGCGCGCGGAGCAAATGGCTGCGCAGGATCGATGGGCGGGCGCAGCGGTGATTCACTCGCGAGCAGCCCCTGCTCAGAAAGCAGCGCCGTGAGCGCGATCCCGCCAAGGCCATTGCCGCCCCACTGCAAAAAATCGCGGCGGGAGAGCAGCCTGCGTCCGGCATTTGAGAGAGCGTTCGTGTTCATGTCAGTCGAGGCGGATGAATTCGTTCGCGTTGAAAAGCGCGCGGCAGAATGCGGGGAGTCCGTGCTGTGCGATGAGCGCGGTGCTGTCGGTGATTTCGTCCGGCGAAGGCGCGCGATTGAACATCAGCGCAAACGCGCGCTGCACCTGTGCGCCTGCATTTTCACCGGCATCCTTTTTCAGCCGCTCCACGAGGAAGCCCGCCTGTTGCAGTGCGAAGCTGCTGTTGAGAAGATTCAGGGCCTGCAGCGGTGTGGTGGAGCTGGTGCGTCTCGGCGCGGGCTGGCCGGCATCGGGGCAGTCGAAGGTGCCGAAGAAATCGTCGAGCATCGTGCGCGGCTTGCTCTGATAGACCATGCGGCGGAACTCCGCGGGGCCATACTCGGCACGCGTCGCATACACTTTCACATAGTTGTCGTTCGGCTCGAAAAGATCGAAGCCCGGCCCGCCCATCGTGAGATCGAGTTTGCCCGACACGGCGAGCATCGAGTCGCGCAGCACCTCGGCCTCGATGCGGCGCGGAGGAAAGCGCCAGAGCAGCCGCGCGCCGGAGTCTGTTTTCATCGCGGCCGCATTCATGGCGCTGCTCTGGCGATACGTCTGTGAAAGCAGGATGAGCCGGTGGATGTGCCGCAGGCTCCAGCCGTGCGTGATGAGTTCGTGCGCGAGAAAATCAAGCAGTTCGGGATGCGTCGGGCGGCTGCCGTTGATGCCGAAGTCACTCGGCGTGTCTACGAGCCCGGTGCCGAAATGATAATGCCACAGCCGGTTCACGATCACGCGTGCGGTGAGCGGATTCGCCGGGTCGGCGATCCAGTCTGCAAGTGCGACGCGCCGGTCCTGCTCGGGTGCATCGGCGGGCAGTGTGAGCGGCTTCCCGATTTGCGAAAGCGCACCCGGCGCGACGGTCTCGCGCGGCTGCATGGGATCGCCGCGGTGATTGCGATGCGTCGGCTCGGGTTGTTTGAAAATGCCCGCATACACTTGCGGCCCCTTGCTCGCGCTTGTCGCGCGGTCAGCGGACGAGGAGACAGCGCGCCACGTTTTTCCATCGGGCGACACCTCGATGCGGTAGCCAGTCGCGAGGCGATCCGTGAAATGCCTGCCCGCATCCATGCTGCGATCGCGGCTCCACGCGACGCGGTTGATGCGCTCGGCATTCGCAAACTCTACCTGCGCCCAGCCGCCGTCCTTCTGGTTCGAGATCCAACTGAAATCGTTCCCGTATCGCCCGTCGTTGAGGTGCTCCCATTTGTGCTTCGCAGTCTTGCCGTCCGCGTAGGTGCCGGACACGCGCACCGCCGCGCCGCGCGCGACATTCTCGCCGTTCGTGTTGAAGACCTCGAGTTCATCAATGCACGGCTCGCCCGTGCTGCACGCGGTGATCGTGAAGCGGAGGAACTTCGCATCCACCGCGTCGAATGCGTCCTCGTTTGCGCCAGCCACCACCGCCGGACGCAAATGCGCAGGAGCCGCGTCCTCCGGCATGCCGCTGTTGCGCCATGGCCGCTCGCCGTGCTGCACGCCCTGGAGCATCGCGCTGAGCGCGTAGTAGTCCTTCGCCGGGATCGGATCGAACTTGTGATCGTGGCATCGCGCGCAGTTCACCGTGAGCCCGAGAAAAGTCGCGCAGGTGGTGCTCACCATGTCGTGCAGTTCGTCCGCGCGCTGGTTTGCGGTGAGCACCGGGTCTTTCGATCCGACGCGATCTTTGCCGCCGCCGACGAGAAATCCCGTGGCTGCATCCTCGCCGAGCGCATCGCCAGCGATCTGTTCGCGGATGAAACG
>JAYWEO010000083.1:0-16196 GCA_043779225.1 Prosthecobacter sp. | reverse complement strand
AGAGCGGCTGCGTCGCGGGGATGAGCATCTGCCAGAGATCGAGCTGGCCGCGCAACTTGAGAGTTCCGGGCTCCGCGAACAGTTTCCAAAGTTCATCGTGTGGCGGGCTGCCATTCGTAAATTCGCGTGCGGCTAAGAAATCGGGGTGAGGCAGCCAACCAGAGCGCACGGTCCTCCCTTGTCCCTCGGCAGGGTCCCACTGTACAGCGACGCCCGATAGATCGAACGATAGATCAAATGGATCACGATCTTTTCCTCCTCCAATTGCCAACGCGTAGTTCACGGCAGAGGTGCGTGGAGGAGTCCAGACATAGACATCGCCATCAAGGATCCAATCATCTTCAAGGATCCCCCAGTGAGCACTGCGTCCAGTCCTCGTTACATTTAGCTTCGCTCGGGTTTGGCGGGTCTGCGTCTTCACCACAGCGTAAGGTGGCCGAATAGTCTCCAGCCGATCAGCCGTGGAAACATAGCGACCGAATTCGATAGTGGTTCGTTTTTCGATATCGGGCCACGAGGGGTAATCGCGCAGAAAATTAAATATGATCGTCGTGAGCGTCTCGTCATGCGGGTACGCAAGAACTGGTTGCGGTGCGAATGTGCCAGTGTAGCTGATCTTGAAAATCCGCCCCTCGCCCTTTGGGCCGTTGCCCCAGTCGGGCTGGCCGGTGTGGCAGCAGACGACGAGGTCGCCCTTCGGCGAAATCGCGCAGTCCACGATCATCAGCCCGCAGCGCGCGATGAGCTGCGTCTGCGCGACGTAGCCGGCGGCGGTCTTCGCGAGCTTCGTGCGCCAGAGCTTGCCGCGCGATTCGCCGGTGACGATCGCGTCGCCGGCCCACCACTCGGGGCCGAAGCGGCCACGGCCCGGCGCGGGGCCGTTGAAGCGGAAACCGCACGTGCTCTCGTGCTGCGGCGCGTAGTCGAAGACGCTCGGCTCATCTACCACATCCGGCAGCCAGCGCGGATGTCGCGGCGGGAAGCCGAAATGGCGCGACTTTTCATCCGCACCGATCGGGATGTGCAGCATCTCGTCGAGGGGATTTCCATTCGGCACCCACGTCGCGCCTTCCTGATCCGTGCCAAAGAGGTCGCCGTGTTTGTTGAACTGCAGCGACATGATGTAACGCAGGCCGGAGTGGAGCTGCGTCACTTTTCCCTCGGGTGAAATGCGCAGCAGGCAGCCGCGTCGTGCGTCCGGCGAGTAATGCGCGACGCCCTGCTTGTCGTGCCAGTACGCGTTGTTGTAGCCCGCATTTCCCATCGTGGTGAGCAGCGATCCATCGGGCGCAAAAGCGAGCGCCATCGAACTGTCCACGCGGCGGTGATTGAGATACGGCGCGGCGACGAGCGCGGGATCATCGAAGCCCTTCGCGACCGTCTCACGCTTGTCGGGGATGCCGTCGCCGTCCGTGTCGCGCCAGCGGATGATTTCGTCTGTGAGCACTGCGTAGAGGTCGCCGTCTTTCACCGCCATGCCGAGCGGGTAGTTCGCACTCGGCTCGGGTGAGAAAGTGTCCACCTTGTCCTCCAGCCCGTCGCCATCGGTGTCGCGCAGGACGTGGAAGCGCCCATCGTATCCGCCTGCGAAGAGCCGTCCGTCCGGCGCATACTCGATGTTGTTCAGGCTGGTGAGCTTCACCGGCAATTCGCGCACGGTGAAGCCGGGCACGAGCATCTGCACACCCGGCACTTCCGCTTTCGCAAAAGGTGGCTCCGGCTGCTTGTCCGGCACCGGCGGAATCGGTGGCTCGGCGGCGCGGGCGAAGACATTGGCCAGGATCAAAATGGCGGCGGTGACTTTCATGGGAAGGTATTTGGCTCGGAGTCGGAGGCCATGCTTTGCGCACGGCGCGATTTTGAAATTGCACCGGCTCAAGTGCGGCGGACATCGGCTGTTCCACGCTGTTCCGCGCAATGCTGCCTTACTGCTTCTTTACGGGATCGGCTTCGCCGAGGAGTAGCATTTTTCCGGGCTTCTGCAGCTTCTGGGGCGCACCATGCTCAGGCGCCGGCGGCGGCACCGGAGCGCCAGCGAGCCTGCGCGAGGAACACGAGGAGGAGGTGGCGCACGAGGAGAAGGAGAACGGCAGCATCGCGGCAAGAAGCGCGGCGAGGGCACGCAAGGGCCGCAGCACCCAGCTCCAGCGCGAAGCGGTGACCATCGTCCCATCCGGGCGGATCTCGTAGGTGATGCACGCGCGTCCGCGCGATTCCGTAACGAACTGCGTGCGCTCGCCCGGCGACATCGCGGAGAGATTGTGGACGTGAAGCTGGCAGTGCTCGCAGAAGCGGCGCTTCGCATCGCCGGACATGTCGTCCCAATTCTTCGGGCAGGGGGTCCCGATGCGGACTGGAGGAGGCTCGGCTTTCATGGCTGCGATCTAGATGTTCCCGGCGGGACAGTCGAGGTGCTTTCTCCCGCAAGGGCAAAGTCCGCGGCGACGGAGATTTTTTCGGAAAATGTCGATCCGCAGTGCCGGAGTGGCGTGGCAGGTGCTTTGTTTCAGAGCAGCCCACACGCCCTATGAGCAACGCAACTGCCACCATTCTACTGATCGAGGACATCAGCACCGTGCAGTTTTTCGTCCGCAATGCGCTGAGTTCCCTCCCCCGCCCCTACACGCTTCTGACCGCCAGCTGCATCGCGCAAGCCCGGGAGCAGATGGCGGGAAAATTCGTGGATCTCTTCATCGTGGACATCGGTCTTCCGGATGGCGACGGGATTGATTTTCTCTGCGAAGCCGCGGTCCTGCAGCCGCAGGCCACCGCGATCATCGTCACTGCCACGCCGTCCGATGAGAATCGCGCCCGCGCCGAGCAGCTCGGTGTGGTGCAGCTCCTCAGCAAGCCGATCCAGCGCGCGCAGCTCTGCACCGCGATCGGCAAACTGCTCGGCTGGTCGGAGCAGAACTCGACCGATTCATCCAATTTCCGTGCGACGCTCAGCGGCCTCACGCCGCTCGACATCGTGCAGCTCAAGTGCATGAGCGGCGCATCGAGCATCCTGGAATTCACGAACAACCGCCTCAGCGGCCGCGTGTATTTCGAGAAGGGCAACGTCGCGCACGCGCTGCTGCTGCTCGAAGACGGCTCGAAGAAGCTCGGCTACGACGCCTTTGCGGAAATCTCACGCTGGCAGAATGGCCGGGTCGCGGAGGTCCACGACGCCGCGCCCTATCCGCACAGCATCAAGACGAACTGGCAGTCGCTGGTCCTCGAGGTCGCGCATCAGGCCGACGAGATGCAGGGTCACGCGGCGTAGGCACGGGGATTCCGGCGCGAGTTTCCAGGGTCAGGCTTGAGAAATTTCGCATCCTGCAAATCGCAGGCGTGATCAAAACTGCCAGCCGCGGGACTGCATCGCTCACGTCTCCGCGCTGAGCAGGGTGGGATATTTGCAAGAGGTGCAGCAAACCCGGACTGGCTTTCACGCTCGACAGTGCTGCCGTGCCCCTGTGAATTGCGCGCCCACTTTTCCAAGAAAAAACACACCATGCTCAGCGCAGGCATCGTCGGCCTACCCAACGTCGGCAAATCCACCCTCTTCAATGCAGTCACCCGCACCCGCAAGGCGCAGGCGGCGAACTATCCGTTCTGCACGATCGATCCGAATGTCGGCGTCGTGATCGTGCCCGATGCGCGACTCGATGTGCTGAGCAAAATCAGCGGCTCGAAGAAGCTCGTGCCGGCGGCGATTGAATTTGTGGACATCGCGGGCCTCGTGAAAGGTGCGAGCGCGGGCGAAGGGCTCGGCAATCAGTTCCTCAGCCACATCCGCGAGGTGAACGCCATCGTGCAGGTCGTGCGCTGCTTCGAGGACGCGGACATCCATCACGTCTCCGGCACAGTCGATCCCGTGCGCGACATCGAGGTGATCAATACCGAACTCATCCTCGCCGACCTCGCCGCGGTGGAAAAGCGCAAGGATCGCCAGACGAAGGCCGCGCGCGGCGGCGACAAGATCGCGAAGGCCGAGGTCCTGCTCTGCGAAAAACTGCAGCCGCATCTCGATGCTGGAAAGCCCGCGACCACGCTCGAACTTTCCGACGATGAGAAGAAGCTGATGCGCGAATTTTTCCTGCTCTCAGGAAAGCCGACCATCTTTGCGTGCAACGTCGCCGAAGGCGATCTCGGCGCGCTTGCCGAGGGACGCGACTGCGTGGCGAAGCCGTTCGTCGAGGCCGTGCGCGCGTATGCCGCGACGCATTTCGGCACCGAGGCCATCGTCATTTCCGCGCAGATCGAAAGCGAACTCGGCGAACTCAGCGACACCGAGGCCGCCGAATACCTCGCGGGCATCGGCGCAAAATCGAGCGGCGTGAGCGAACTCATCCGCGCCGTCTATCATCTGCTCGGCCTGCGCACCTACCTCACCACCGGCGAGCAGGAGACGCGCGCCTGGACCATCCGCGCCGGTGACAAGGCACCCGCGGCGGCTGGCGTCATCCACACGGATTTCGAGCGCGGCTTCATCGCCGCGGAAGTGACGAACTACGAAGACCTCGTCGCGCTCGGCTCCTTTGCGAAGGCACGCGAAGCCGGCAAGCTGCGCATCGAGGGCAAGGAATACGTGATGAAAGACGGCGACGTGGTCGAGTTCCGATTCAACGTCTGAGGCGTGCCCGCAGACTGCGGGACGCGCACTTCGGATCAGGCGTAAACGTTGAGAACCGTGCCTCTGGGCTCCGGCGTGCTCGCAGCCGCGGGGCTCGCCGCTGCGGATCCATCAGACCGGGGGGGTCCGGCCCCGTTGTAGAACGTCTGCAGATCCTGTTTCAATACCGCGAACGCCTGTCGCGCTGCCGAGATATCCCCCGTGCCGAGCGATTCGCCGAGCTTTTGCAGATCCACGATTGCCTGCTTGTGCTGGCCGGAGGTTCCACCGTTCGGGAAGTTCTCCAGACGGTTTACCATATCCTTCTGAAAAGCGGGAAAGGCCTGCTGAGTCCCGGCGATATCCCCGGACTGCAATGCGGATCGGAATGACTGAAAGTGCTCAAACCTCTTGTCCAGCGATGACTCCAGATTCGGGCGGTAAGGCGTGAGAGTCGCGGTATATGGATTCGTGATTCTCATAATTTCTATAATTACAAGATGCAGATGTCGGGCCAAGTCAAAGAAAACTTTGCCCTGTTCTGAGACACCCACTTCACCGCGGCCGAAGGATACCTCCGGCCCGATTTCCCCGTCTCGCGGGATGCAGCAACTTGGGCACCCCTGCGGTGTTCGAGTGCCGACACATTCGCATTTCACGCATGAAAAAACTCGCCTTCACCTTCGCCTGCGCGCTCGCACTTGCACTCGCGCTCCCGTCCCAGAAGTCCCGCGCAGACGGGCCGCCGAAGGGCGCGGGTGCCGAGGAGATTTTCAAATGGGCGGACAAGAATGGCGACGGAAAGGTGACGCCGGACGAATTGCCGAACAAGGAGGCCTTCGCGAAGTTCGACACGAACGGCGATGGCGTGATCACCTTCGACGAAGCGAAGCCCGTACTCGAAGCGATGGTCGCGGAGCAGAAGCGCCTCGCCACCGCCGCCGGCGCCAAGGCCGACGGTCCGCTGCGCAAGCGGATCGGAGAGGCGGTGCAGCGGCTGATTGACAAGCGCACGTGGCCTTCGACTCCGAAGTCCGAACGCCCGACCGTCGCCACGCCCGTCATGCAAGGGCAAAAGCGCATCAAGCCCGGCGATGTGGGCGTGGGGCGGCAGGTCGCGGACGTGGCATTCACGACGCTCGATGGAAAGGCGCACAAGCTGAGCGACTGGAAATCGCAGGCGGGCGTCGCGATTGCCTTCACCAGCACCACCTGCCCGGTGAGCAAACGCTACACGCCGAGCCTCGCGCGGCTGGAGAAAGATCTCGCTACGCGCAGCATCGCGCTGCTGCTCGTGAATCCGTTCGCGAGCGAGAAGCCGGATGAAATCGTCGCGCAGATCAAGGAGCACGGGCTCACCACTCCGTACGTGCATGACGCAAGCAAAGCCGTCGCGCAGGCACTCGGTGCGCACACGACCACGGAAGTCTTCCTGCTCGATTCACACCGCACGCTCATCTACCGCGGCGCGCTCGATGACCAGTACGGCCTGAGCTACAATCTCGACGCGCCGCACGAACGCTACCTGCTCGACGCTGCCACCGCGATGCTCGCAGGCGCACGCCCGCTCATCGCCGCGACCGAGGCACCCGGCTGCGAACTCGACATCCCCTCCTCCGCTGCCGCGAGCACACAGGTCACCTATCACCGCGATGTCGCGCGCATCCTCCAGCAGAACTGCGTGCAGTGCCATCACGACAAAGGCATCGCGCCCTTTGCCCTCGATGATGTCGCGAGCGTGACCGATCGCGCAAAGACGATCCGCCGCGTGATCGAGGACCGCGCGATGCCGCCCTGGTCCGCAGCGCCGATCGCAGACGGCCAGCCGAGTCCGTGGGCCAACGATCACTCGCTCTCGACGCGCGACAAGGCCGACCTTCTCACATGGATCGGCTCAAAGGATCGCCCGCTCGGAAATCACGCCGACGCACCCACGCCGCTGAAATTTTCCAACGAGTGGAGCATCGGAAAACCCGACCTCGTCGTGCAGCTCAAGCAGCCGTTCTCAATCAAGGCCGAGGGCGTGATGCCGTATCAGATCGCACTCGTGGAGACGACGCTCACCGAGGATCGCTGGGTGCAGGCTTACGAAATCATGCCGACGGCGCGCGAGGTCGTGCATCACGTCATCGTGCAGGTCCACGACAAAGGCTCGCGCGTCAAACGCGGCGGCGAAGAGGGTGATGGCGGCTACTGGGGCGCGTATGTGCCGGGCAACAGCGGGCGCACGTATCCCGAGGGCTTCGCGCGCAAGCTCCCCGCGGGCGCGACGATCAGCTTCCAGATTCACTACACGCCGAACGGCAAGGCGACCCAGGATCAGCTCCGCATGGCGCTCGTGTTTGCCAAGGAGCCGCCACGTTTTGCCATGCACACCGCAGCGGTCGCGAACCACAGGCTGAGCATCCCGCCGGGCGAGGCGAATCATGTCGAGGTCATGATACAGACCGTGCCCTTCGACATGCCCGTGACCGCGCTGCTCGCGCACATGCACGTGCGTGGAAAGGCGTTCAAGTTCGAGGTCACCTACCCCGACGGCAAATCCGAGACGCTGCTCGACATCCCGCGCTATGACTTCAACTGGCAGCTCCGCTACGAATTCAAGGAACCGCGCGTGCTCCCTCGCGGCAGCACGGTGAAGACCACCGCCATCTTTGACAACAGCCCCGGCAACAAGGCGAACCCCGACCCGACAAAGACCGTCCGCTGGGGCCAGCAGACCTACGACGAAATGATGATTGGCTACATTGAATACTTCACGCCGATGCCGGGGACGAAGGTCGCGGCGGCAAAATAGCTGACGGCACGATCCGCACCGACGAGGAATCGCGGGCCAAGGGGGCGCGGTGGCAGCACTGATTTGCTCGGGTCGTTCGCCCGGTGCAGAATGGAGTCGCCGAACTGCATCTTTTTGCAAAGGGACGCAAATTTTGCTTGCGACTACATCTGTAATCGCTCATTGATTACACTCGTAATCAATGACTGCCCGCAAATCAGCTCCCACCCGAACGCACGAAAAACTTCCCGCCCTGCCGGCCATCTCCGATGCCGAATGGGTGGTGATGCGCGAGTTCTGGCAGCGCGGTGACAGCACCGCGGCGGACATCGTGACGGCGCTGGAGGGGCGCATGCATTGGAAGCCGCGCACGGTACAGTCGCTGATCAACCGCCTGTCAGGCAAGGGCGCGCTCGGCTTCACCAAGGTCGGTCGCGAGCATCTCTATCGCCCGCTGGTCGCGGAGGCGGACTGCCGCATGGAGGCGAGCCGCAAGTTTGTGGATCGGATTTTCGGCGGACGGCTGGCGCCGCTGCTGGCGTGCTTCGTGGACAGCGGCGAAGTGAGCACGCGGGACATGGCCAGGCTGCGCGAAATCCTCGCTGAGGCGAAAAAGAAATGAACTCGGACCTGCTCCCCCTGCTCGCATCCTGGGCCTGGCGCACTTCACTGGAAGCGCTGCCGCTCGCGCTGATCGCCGTCCTTTTCTGGCGTCTGCGCGGCCTTCCCCCGATCTGGCGCTGGTGGCTGCCCGCGCTTTTTTTTCTGCGGCTCGCGATGCCGCAGGTGCCCGAGATGGGCTGGCAGCGGTGGGGCTTCGCGGCGTGGACTCCGGCGACGGCTCCTTCGCTGAACGCAGCCGCTGCGGCGGATCCAGCGGCAGCGATTGAAACGCAGTCGGCATTCCCGATTCTCCCGGTGCTGTGGGCACTGGGCTGCGCCGCGGTCGTTGGGTGGATGTGGTTTTCGCACTGGCGTCTGCGGCGAGCCATCGCCCGGTTTGGAAATCCGCCCACGCCGGATCTGGCGCTGCACGCCGTCTGGGCCGCGTCACGGATGGGACTCGGCAAACACGTTCCGCTGCGCCTGATGCCCGGCTGGGCCACGATGGCGGTGCATGGCTGGCTGCGTCCGGAGTTGCTGGTGCCCGCCGACATCGCGGAGCGTTTCAGCGTCGCGCAAATCCGCGGAATGCTCCTGCATGAGATGGCCCATGTGCGTCGGCGCGATGTGCTGTGGACGTGGCTCGCGCTCGGGCTTTGCGCGCTGCATTGGTTCAATCCGCTCGCCTGGCTCGCGCTGCGCCGCTTCCACGCCGATCGCGAACTGGCCTGCGATGCCGCGGCGCTGCGCGCGCTCGATCCATCGGCGCGGCACGCCTACGGCGAGGCGCTGCTCCTGTGCCTGCAAGGGCCCGCACTCCACAACGCTCCCGCCCTCGCGCCATTTTTCCGACGCTTCCCCGAACTCAAACAACGCCTCCAAGCCATCATGAAACCCACATCCCCATCCCTGCTCAGCCGGCTCATCACCGCGCTGCTCGTCCCGACACTCGCCGTCGTCACCTTCACCACCGCCCGCGCCGATCGCGACGCCGATGCGCCGAAACAAACCTCCCCAGAAAAGCCCACAGCCGAACGTCCGCTCCGCGACGGTGAAAAACCGGCAGCGGAGAAACGCGAAGGTGAAGGTGGCAGAAAAAAAATGCGTGACGGCGAAGGCGGCAGGCCCGGGCCTCACGACGGTGAAAAACCCCGTGAAGGCGCGCGTGACGGTGATCAACCGAAGTCCGGCCCCCGCGACGGCGAAGCGAAAAAGTCAGGGCCGCGCGATGGTGAACAACCGCGCAAGGGTCTGCGTGACGGCGACGCACCGAAGACCGGCCCGCGCGAGGGCGATGCCGCGAAGCCGGCCCGCGAGGGGGAACGCGGCAAGCGGGATGGCGACAAGCCCGAAGGACGCTGAACTCTCGTCCCGCGCCGTGAAACCGTTCCGACTTCGCGCCTCCGCCGCCGCGATGTGGATCTGCGGCGCTTCAGCGGTTTTCGCCGCGGAAAAGCCGTGGTCGTTTTCGCCGATCCAAAAACCGGCTGCGCCCAAAGTCGCGGGCATGGCGTGGTGCCGCGACGGCACGGATGTCTTCGTCCTCGCGAAGATCGAGGCGAAAAAATTCGCACCGAACGCGGATGCCGATCGCACCACGCTGCTGCGGCGCGCGACTTTCGATCTCACCGGCCTGCCGCCGACGCCGGAGGAAATCGCGGCGTTCCTCCACGATGCGTCGCCTGATGATCAGGCGTTCGCCCGCGTGCTGGATCGGCTGCTGGCTTCGCCGCGCTTCGGCGAACGCTGGGCGCGGCACTGGCTCGATACGGTGCATTACGCGGACAGTGTCGGGCGGACGATCAACGCGGCGTTCCCCTTTGCGTTCCGCTACCGCGACTACGTCATTGATGCGTTCAACAAGGACAAGCCGTATCATCGCTTCATCGCGGAACAGATCGCCGGCGACCTGCTGCCCGCGCGCACGGTCGCAGAACGGCGGGAAAATTTGATCGCGACGGGCTTCCTCACGCTCGGCTCGATGGATCTTTCGGATGCGGGCGGCGAGCAGTTCGCGATGGATCGGGTGGACGATCAGATTGATGTAACGACCCGCGCCATCCTCGGCCTCACCGTGGGCTGCGCACGCTGCCACAATCACAAGACCGACCCGATCAAGCAGCGCGACTATTACGCGCTGGCCGGAATTTTCTACAGCACCGAGACGTGGCCGGGAGTCGCGGGCAAAGGCCAGCTCGGGCCGAATGGATACGTGGATGAGGATCGGCTGGTGAAATTGCCCACGCTTGCCGCGGGCAATGTCAGTGCGGGCGCGCGCGGTCGCACGTCCGCCGCCGCCAGCACCGACGCGGCGATGGATGCGATGATGGACACGCAGCGCGCGAAGGGCTACCCGACGATTTTCGCCTTTCGCCCGGATCGAGCGATGGGCGTGCTCGAAGGCGAGGTGCAAGACTGCGCCATCCGCATCAAGGGCGACCCGCAGGATCGCGGCGAAGTGCCGAAGCGCGGCGCGTTCGCAGTGCCGGGCCTGCCGCCGCTCCCGGCGATTCCCGCGAATGCGAGCGGGCGACTCCAGCTTTCCGAATGGCTCGTCGCGCCGAGGAATCCGCTCACCGCGCGCGTCTTCACGAATCGCGTCTGGCAGCATCTTTTCGGACGCGGGCTGGTGCGGACGGTGGATGACTTCGGGCTGACCGGCGAGGAGCCATCGAATCCCGAGTTGCTCGATCATCTCGCCACGCGGTTCGTCGCGGGCGGCTGGTCGGTGAAAAAATTCCTCCGCGAACTGATGCTGAGTCGCACGTACCGCCTGAGCAGCGGAGCAAATCCGGCGGGCGAAAAAGCGGACGGCGCAAATGAACTCCACTGGCGTGCGGACGTGCGCCGGCTGGAACTGGAACCGATTCGCGACACGCTGCTGCTCGTCGGCGGTGGATTGAAATTCGAGCGGCCCGAGGGCATCCAGGTCGCCGGCTTCGGCGGCAAGGGACGCGGCTCATGGCTGCGCAGCCTGATGCCGGAGGATGCGCCGGTGCGGACGATCTACCTGCCCGCGCTGCGCTCGATGCTGCCCTCGATGCACGAGCTGTTCGACTTCCCCGATCCGAGCCAGATCAAAAGCCTGCGCGAGGTCACGACCATTGCATCGCAGGCGCTTTTCTTCATGAACAACGGTCTCGTCGAGGATGCCGCCAAGGGAGCCGCGGAGAGTTTGCTCGTTGAGAAATGCAATGACGAGCAGCGCGTGCGTCTCGCATATCTGCGCGTGCTCGCGCGGGAGCCGGAGCGGGCCGAAGTCGCCGATTCGCTGGCCTTCATCAAGATTCTGAACCGCGACGGCGACATCCGTTATCGCTGGACCACTTTCGTGCAGGCGCTGCTCGCCAGCGCCGAGTTCCGCTACCTCCGCTGACCATGAACACCTGTTCCAACACCCTCCGTACGCTCGACCGACGCGGCTTCCTCCAGCGCACCGCCGCCGGATTCGGATGGCTCGCATTTGCCGCGCTGAATGCCCGCATCGCGCAAGCCGCCGGGCCGCTCGCGCCCAAGAAACCACATTTCACCGCGCGGGCGAAGCGCGTGATTTTCCTCTTCATGCAGGGCGGGCCGAGCCATCTCGATACGTTCGACTGGAAGCCGGAACTCGCGCGCACCGGCAAAGGCGGGCCGCATCAGCCGCTCGGCTCGGTGATCCCCTTTCAGCCGCGCGGAAAAAGCGGGCTGATGATCTCCGACGTCTTCCCCAAGCTCTCCGAGCACGCCGACGAACTCTGCCTGCTCAACGGCATGCAGACGAACACGAATTCGCACGTGCAGGCCACCATCGCGGTGCATACCGGCAGCGAAAATTTCGTGCGCCCCTCGATGGGCGCTTGGATCACCTACGGTCTCGGCACGCTCGCTGAGGATTTGCCCGGCTTCGTGACCATTGATCCGACGCACGATCAGGGCGGCGCGATGAACTACGGCTCCGCCTTTCTCCCCGCCGCGTATCAAGGCTCGCGGCTGAATGCCAGCGGCGCGGGCGTGCCGAATGTCGCGAACCGCACGCTGCTCGCGGGCGACCAGCGGCGGCAGCTCGATTTCATCCAGCGGCTCAATCGCGGGCTGCTCGCGAAGCAGCCGGGCCAGCCGGAAATCGAGGGCGTCATCGAGTCATTCGAGCTGGCGCACCGCATGCAGACTTCGATTCCCGGCGTGATTGACGCTTCGGATGAACCCGCGTCCATCCAGCAGCTTTACGGCATCGGCGACCGCACCTCGGACCGCTTCGGCGCACAGTGCCTGCTCGCACGGCGGCTCGCGGAAAAGGGCGTGCGCTTCATCCAGCTCACGCACACCGGCTGGGATCATCATAACAATTTGCGGCAGGGCCTGACTGATCGCGCGGCGAGCATTGACCAGCCGATCGCCGGGCTGCTTACGGACTTGAAGCAGCGCGGAATGCTCCACGACACGCTGGTGGTCTGGGGCGGCGAATTTGGCCGTTCACCGGGCGACGACAAAGGCGACGGCAACGGTCGCGGTCATCACGGACGCGGCTACACGATGTGGATGGCGGGTGGCGGTGTGAAAGGCGGCCTGCGGTACGGCGCGACGGACGAAATGGGCGACGTGGCGGTGCAGGGAAAAATGCACACGCACGATCTGCATGCGACGATCCTGCACCTCCTCGGCCTCGATCACGAAGCGCTGACATACAACTACGCCGGGCGCGATTTCCGGCTGACGAACGTCGCGGGGGAAGTGGCGAAGGCGATCCTCCTGTGATGGGCCGCCGGGTCATTGCGCGTCAGTGCGGCGTCGCTGCCACTCCACCTTTCGGCGCTGCGCTTTTCGGCGGATGGAAAAGCAGAAGCAGCGCGGCGGCGGCGGCGAGCGCGGCGTAAGTGGGCACGAGGAAGAGGCCGTGGTAGTCCACCTTGTCGCCGTGTTTGAAGATTGCCTGCCCGAGCTGCGGGCAGACGGAGTTCGCCACGAGTGCGCCGACGCCGAGGATCATCACGTTGAACAATCCCTGAGCGCTCGCCCGCGCGTCCTTCGGAAAATATTCGTCCACGAAAATGTACACCGTGGCGAAGAAGAATGCGTAGCAGATGCCGTGGAGGATCTGCACGGCGATGATGAGCCCCTGCGACTCGGGGAAGAACGCATACACGGCGAAGCGCGCCGCGTGGCCGAGCACGCCGATGATCATCGTGAGGCGCCAGCCGAGCGCCTTCAGCGTCGCGCCGAGGATGAACATGGTGAGCAGTTCCGCGACCTGGCCGATGGTCATCACGGGCATGATCCAGTTGCTCGCGATACCCACGCCGCCCGCCTCTTTCGACGCACCGAGGAATCCGCCGGTCCAGTTGAAGTAGCAGTTGTGGACGAAGGAATCCACGAACGTGACGATGAAAAGCACGAGGACGAACGGGTGCTTGAGGAGCTTGAGAGCTTCGAGCCACGCGAGACTTTCACCCGCGCCCTCGGCTTTCTTTTTCGCCGGAGTGTGCGGGAGCGTGAGGCTGAATGCGGCGAGCACGAGCGAGATGATGCCTGAGACGAAGTAGGTCCACTTCGTCGCCGCCAGCGCCGCCTTCCCGGTGAGCGGATGCGCGAAGACTTCGCCGATCCATTTCACAAAGCCGACGCTGCTGAGCGAAGGGACGCTCGCCCAATCCACCATGATGAACACGAACGGCCACGCGACGAGAATCCAGCCAAACGTGCCGCCCATCCGGATGATGCCGAATTCCTTCTTCGGATCCTTCATGTTGGCAAACGCAATCGAGTTCGTGATCGAGAGCGTGGGCACGTAGAGCAGGCAGTGGATGAACATCAGCCAGAAGAACGTCCAGAACGGCGCGCCGCCCGCGGCTGCATCGCCGGGCTTCACAAAGCCGAGCGCGAACACCGCGATGCCGCTGACGAGATGGCTGAACGCGAGGAATTTCTCCGCGGCAAAATTGCGGTCGGCAAACTGGTTGCTGAAAATCATGCCGATGATCGCCGCGACGGGGAATGCGTTCAGGATGAGCGCCTGCTCGGTGAAGAGCGCGGCGATCCACGGGTGAAGGTGGGAGACGATTTCCTTCAGCGCCGCCGGCGGCAGCGTGGCGGAAAAGCCGAGGCTCGGGAGGTAGCCGAAGATGAGCGGCAGCCATGCGCCCCAGACGGCGATTTCGAGGACCATCATGAGGAACAGCTTGAAGCGAGGGGAGGAATTCATGCGCGAGCGGTGTAGGCGGGCGGGGCAAATGTGGCAAGGCTCGCGGTGGTGCCGTCGTTGGATGTTGAGCGTTGGGCGTTGGAGGTTGGACGTTGAGCCCGCCGCAGGCGCGGTGCGAATTTCGAGACGCGCCGCGACGTGGCGAAGCCGCTGCGCGGGGCCAAACGTCCAACTTCCAACGCTCAACTCCCAACGTCCAACTTTGCGCTCTCTCGCAAACTCATGTCCGCATGGTTGCGCACTTCGCGAGGGCTGCGCTACGACTGCGCGCATGAATCTCTCCCATCTTCGCGCAGGCATCATCGGCACCGGCTTCATCGGGCCCGTCCATCTCGAAGCGCTCAAGCGTCTCGGTGTGCAGGTGAATGCGCTGTGCGGTTCGCGGGACAGCGCGCTGGCGCTCGCGAAAAAGTGGGGCGTGTCGGAGGTGTACGGCGATTACGACTACGAGGCGATGTACGCCTCGCCGAATATCGACGTCGTCCACATCACCTCGCCGAACAAGGCGCACGTCGAGCAGGCGCTCGCCGCGCTCGCAGCGGGCAAGCATGTCGTCTGCGAAAAGCCGCTCGGCATGACCACCGCCGACACCGCGCGCGTCGTGAAGGCCGCGGCGAAAAGCGACCGCGTCTTCGCCGTGAACTACAACTGCCGCTTCGTCCCCGCCGTCCTGCAGATGCGCGCGATGATTGCGCGCGGCGACCTCGGCAAAATCATCCACGTGCAGGGCCACTTCTTCCAGGACTGGCTGCTGAAGGACACCGACTACAACTGGCGCCTGCTCGCCAGCGAAGGCGGCAAGCTCCGCGCCGTCGGCGACATCGGCACGCACTGGATGGACGCCGTGTCCTTCGTCCTCGGCGCCAAGCCCGACTCCGTCTTCGCGATGCTCGAAACTTTCCACAAGACCCGCAAGCGCCCGCGCGGCGAGGTGAAGACCTTCGCAAAAGTGAACCCGAAGGACATGGCGAGCTATCCGGTGGACACCGAGGATTTCGCCAGCGTGCTGTTGCACTACGGCAAATCCGCGCACGGTCACGCCGACGGCGTCCACGCAAACGCGAGCATCTCGCAGGTCGCCGCTGGGTGGAAATGCAGCCTCGCCATCGGCGTCTATGGCACCGGGGGCAGCGTGCGTTTTGATCTGCAGGATCCGAACGTCCTCCATATCGGCCGCCGCGACACGCCGAATGAAATCCGCCACCGCTGCGCGCCCGGCTTCGACAAGGACATCGCGCATTTCACCGACTATCCCGGCGGCCACGCGGAGGGCTTCCCCGATTCGCACAAGATGCACTACCGCTGCGTCTATGAGCACATCGCCAGTCGCGGCAAGTCCCCCGCCCTCTTCGCCACCGCGCAGGACGGCCACGAGGAGGTGAAACTCTGCGAAGCCATCCTCAAGAGCAACGCGAAGCGGACGTGGGTGAAAGTGTAGGGTCTCGTCCGCCCTTGCATCGCGCGCGCATCGGTGGTCTTTGGGCGCACGCACATGGACTACAACTTCTACAAGATCACCCACCTCATCGGAATCTCCGTCCTCGCCCTCGGCGTCGGCGGCATGATGGCCGGCGGCGAAAAGCGGAAGACCTTCGCCATGCTGCAAGGCATCGGCCTGCTCGTGATGCTCGTCACCGGCTTCGGCCTGCTCGCGAAGCTCAAGCTCGATCCCTACGTGCCGCACTTCGCCATCGTGAAGATCGTGCTCTGGCTTCTCATCGGAATGCTCCCGGTGCTGTTCCGCAAACTCAAGACCCCGCTGCCCGCCGCCATCCTCATCTCGCTCATCCTCGTGGGCGTGATGGCCTACCTCGGCGTGGTGAAACCCGCTCTCTGGTAAGCCCGCATCGCGGGTGCCGCAGCGAGAGGGTCGGGAAAATTCCTCTGGCCTCGCCCGCAAAAACCGTTTCTATTCCGCGTCCCGCGACGGAGAGGCACTCTCCCGCGACGGGAAAATGCGCGCTTAGCTCAGTGGTAGAGCGCTTGCTTCACACGCAAGAAGTCGCAGGTTCGAACCCTGCAGCGCGCACCACCCGGAA
>JAYWEO010000082.1:0-5034 GCA_043779225.1 Prosthecobacter sp. | reverse complement strand
GAGTATGAGCTGAAGCTGGAGACGGAGGGCGTGGAGCCCGCGCAGGCGTCGGTGATTCCGTGGCTGCCGTCGGTGACGAAGAGCGCGGGGATTTTCCGCGTGCAGCCGGTGTGGAAGGTCGCGCTCGTGCTGGAGCGGCTGGAGAAGGCGGAGGTGCGGACGGCGTTCTGCGCGTGGGCGGAGATGACCACGGCGCTGCGCGAGGACGGCTCGGAGTGGCACAAGGCGGTGTGGCATTTGCAAAACCGCTCGCTGCAATTTCTGCCGGTGAAACTGCCGGATGGCGCGTCGCTGATGAGCGTGCGGGTCGCGGGACAGAATGTGCGCGCCGACTCGGGCGCGGTGAACGGACGCGCGGTGGTGCTCATTCCGCTGATCAAGACGCGGCCGGGCGACATCAGCTATGACGTGGAGGTGGTGTGGCGGCAGACGGGCGTGAAGCTCGCGCCGCGCGACCGTCGGAAATGGGCCGATGCGGAACTCGTGGGCATCACGGTCGAGCAGACTTTCTGGAACGTGTGGCTGCCCGAGAGCCGTGCGCTGATGAAGAGCGATGGCAATATGGAGGAGGTGATCGCCGTGGCGCGCGATGTGGAAAAGGCGCGGAGCGTCGTGGAGGAAATGGCTGCGCTGAACAGTATCATCGCCGACCCGGCGATCAGCGAGGCGGAGCGTGCGAATGCGAAGCAGAACTGGAACGCGATGTGTTCGCAGGTGCAGGGTATCCTGATCAGCAATGGCGGTGTGCTGCAGAGCGATCGGGTCTCGGCGGCACCGGAGAAGAGCGGAAAAAACAAGGAGCAGGTGGAACTCGTGAAGAAGCTTTCGGACACGAACACGTACGTGGGACAG
Source organism: Prosthecobacter sp. (assembly GCA_043779225.1). Lineage (GTDB taxonomy): Bacteria > Verrucomicrobiota > Verrucomicrobiia > Chthoniobacterales > Chthoniobacteraceae > SXWH01. The sequence continues at coordinate 4,182 of JAYWEO010000082.1, read as the reverse complement.
CAGCTTGCGAAGGTGGAGAAGGACAACAAGGACATCGAGCAGCGCCGCGGGGGGCAGGCCGGTGGCGGTGGCGCGAATATCCAGCAGGGCACGACGGCGGATCTCAATGGTCTCACGCAGGCAGGGAACAATGGGAATGCCGCGCAGGCGCTCCTTTTTGGAAACAACACCTACACGGGCGGGACGGTGATCAATGGGGGTGCGCTCAACGTCACGAATGGGATCAATTCGTCGAATGCCGCGGGCGGAGTGATCATCGCGCAAGGGACACTGCCACTGAATAACGCAGGCACGGTGCAGGGCGTGCAAAACAGCCGCTGGAATATGAACCCGGCAAACAATGTGCCGGTGCCGGCGAACGTCGCTCCCGAAGGCAAGGCGGCGGGCGCGAACAACCTTTATGTGAACGACAATATCGTGCTGCAGCAGGCGAAGTCGGGGAAGGGGATGCTGACGCTCAGCAAGGGCGGCGCGGGGACATTGACGCTCGGCGGTGCGAACACTTTTGCGGGTGCGCAGAAGGACGACATGGGATTCAAGACGAAGGAACCCGCCGGTGAGATGGCATCCCGCAGGCTCGATGAAAAATCGAAGGCCGATGCTGCAATGCCTGCGAAGAAGGCGTTGGCGAAGGGTGACAAGGAAGCGGATGATCGCCAAGATCAGGGGCGTTCGCTGAACTATGCGCGCGGGAACCGTCAGCAGCAGATTGAGCAGGGACAGTTGTTCGTGAATGGCGATGTGCAGCGTCCGCCCGTGCAGCAGCCGGTGCCGCAGTTGCGGGTGTTCTCGGAGAATGAATCGGTGAGCGCATTGCAGAACGGTGTCGCGATGACGAATGCGGGAAACCGATCGGGCGGCACTGCGATTTCGCCGAAGGCAATGGATGCGCTGCTCCCCGGTGCGCCTGCGGCCGGCGCATTGGCGGCGGTCCCCGCTCAGGGCGGTGTGGGCGGGATGGGGATTGTGCAGATGCCGGCCGCGGCGGCGAAGGCGGACGCCATGCAGGCGTTCGGGCGTCTGTCGCTCGCGGTGGACTTTCCCACGCAGGGGCACGTGCATCATTTTCAAAAGGCGAAGGCGAATGCGGTGCTGGAGATTTCGGTGGCGGATCCGGCGCTGGCGCAAAGGTGGACGCGCGTTGCGATCTTTGCCGGGCTCGCGGTGCTGCTGGCGCTTGCCGGGCGCGTCCTCGGTGCGCGCGGGGCGAGGCGCATGGCCTGAAGCGCGGCTCGCGGCTTGCCTTTCGTGCGCCGTGTCCGCAGTTTTCCCGCAGAGCATCTTGCAGAAAGCCCGCCCGTGGAATCCGACGATCAGACCCATATCCCGACGCAGCCTGCCTTGCGAGGCGGTGCGGGCGAACCTTCGCCTGAGCGTGCCGTCACGGACTCACAGATCGGCGGGCTGTTCGGCATGGGGAGCCGGCGGGAGCGCAGCGGGGAGTGGCGGCCGCCGTCGCCGGAGGAGTTGCAGTGCTATTTTCCGCAGCATGAGATCCGCGGCATCCTCGGGCGGGGCGGGATGGGTGCGGTGTACAAGGCGTGGCAGAAGAGCTTGGAGCGCTTTGTCGCGATCAAGATTCTGCCGCCGGGTTTCGATGATGGGATCTCGGATTTCACGGAGCGCTTCAAGCGGGAGGCCAAGGCGATGGCGCATCTGAAACATCCCGGCATCGTGGCGGTGTACGATGCGGGCGAGACGCCGGGTGGGCTGCGGTATTTCATCATGGAGTGCGTCGAGGGGACGGACGTGCAGAAGCTCCTCGCCGGGAGCGGCCGCATCGAGCAGGCCGAGGCGCTGCGCATCACGGTGCATGTGGGCAATGCGCTCGGCTACGCGCATGCGCACGGGGTCATCCACCGGGACATCAAGCCCTCGAACATCATGATCGAGGCGGACGGTGATGTGAAGGTGGCCGACTTCGGTCTCGCAAAATCCACCGACGCCGCGACGACGATGCTCACGCTGAGCAATGTGACGATGGGTACGCCGGACTACATGCCCCCTGAGGCTGCGACGGGCGCGGCCAATGTGGATCACCGGGCGGACCTCTATTCCGTCGGCGTGATGCTGTACCAGATGCTCACCGGGAAGCTCCCGCGTGGAAAATACGCCCCGCCTTCGCGCATCGTGCCTGGCCTCGACAAGCGGCTCGACCGCATCGTGGACCGCGCGCTGCAGCCAAAGCCCGATGCGCGCTACCAGAACGCCAGGGAGATGACGGATGCGCTCGAGCCGATCCTCCGCAGCAGCGGACGGCGAACGGTGGCTGGCGGCACGGCGGTCAGTCCGCGGAAAAGGCCGGTGCTCATCGGCGTCGCCGCGATGGTGTTGATCGGAGGCATTGCCGCGCTCGTGCATTTCAAGCCGTGGAAAAATGACGGTGCCCGTGCCGCCACCGCAGGCGGAGGAAAGTCATCGCCCGTGCAGCCGCGTGCCGCGAGCAAGGCCACGCCATTCGTGAATTCGCTCGACCAGGAGTTCGTGCCCGTGCCGGGGACGCGCGTGCTTTTTTGCAAATGGGAGACGCGCGTGAAGGACTACGCCACCTATGCGAAGGCCAGCGCGAAGCCTGTGGACGACTCGTGGACGAGGCAGGAGAAAAAGACGGAGAACGGCTTCGTGCCCGTGGGCACCGGCCCCGAGTATCCTGTGTGCGGTGTGAATTGGGACGAGGCGCGCGCATTTTGCGAATGGCTCACGGAGAGCGAGCATGCGTCCGGCGTGCTTCCCGCGGGCATGCGCTACCGGCTGCCGGGGGATCTGGAATGGAGCCGCGCGGTGGGCCTCCCGGAGGAGGAAGGCGCGACGCCGAAGGAGCGGCATCGCAAGAACACCACCGACTATCCGTGGGGCACCGGCTTCCCGCCGCCGCCGCGTGTGGGGAACTACGCCGATTCCGCCTACCACACGCAGTTCCCGAAGGACAAATGGATCGAGGGCTACACAGACGGCTTCGCCACGACGGCACCCGTCGGGAGTTTTCCCGCGAACCCGTCTGGCATCCACGACCTCGGCGGCAACGTGTGGGAATGGTGCGAGGAAGCCTTCGAGCCGGGCGGCGCGAGACGCATCGGCCGCGGTGCCTCGTGGGTGAATTTCACGCTGAGCCCGCTCTCATCCTCCCGCATGGACTCGCCGCCGGAGGTCCATCAGCGCGACATCGGCTTCCGCGTGGTGCTGGACCTTGGTGAAAAGTAAAAGTGCCTGGTGCTCAGTGATTGGAGCAGCTCAAGAAATGTCGTAGCCGAGTTCGTGAGAACGCGGGCACTTTTTTAGGGAGACGTTGTGCCCGCACTCTTACGAGTGCGGCTACAGTGTTACTTCCAGTGCTCGTCGAAGAACCCCGCGTCGTAGATGAGGCCGGGCCATTTCGCGTCGGCGGGCTTGGTGATGTCCACGATGGCCCAGTCGGGCAGCTTCGGCGTCTGGTCGCTGTTGTTGAGCAGCGCGAATTCGCGGAAGGTGTGGCCGCTGTTCAGCACCACGTAGCGCGCGGGATTGAGCGGGTTCGGATAGATGAGGATGGGGGCATAGCGCGCGGGGTCGAGGCGGTAGGTCTTGAAGTTCAGCTCATTTTTTCCCCACAGGATCGGGAGCAGTGAACCGGCGGGTTTCGAGCTGGTGACTTTCGAGCGGATGGCCGTCTCTTCGGCTGGCGTCTTCGTCTCGCGGTCGGGCGTCGTGCCGGGAATCGGCTCGGCGGCGATGCGCTTGATGATGGCGTTGGAGGAATTGTCGCCCCAGAGGATGAGATTGCAGTTCGCGATGTCGTCGTCGGTGACGGCGGTGTCGTCCTTGATCGGCGCGTCGCCGCGGAAGACTGCGCGCCATGATTTGATTGCGTGATCCATCTCGGACTGCGTCCATTTGCCGAGGGCTTCATTGAGCGGCTTGCCGGTCGGGCGGACGAAAAGAAAGCGCGACATGAAGGCGTGATCTACGGGGCCGCAGAGGCCGGGGCGTTTTCTGACCTCAGGTCCAGCAGGGACGACCTTTCCATCCTGATCAATGACCGGAATCATCGTCCATATTCCGCCGAGTTTCCGAAGTACGATTATGAATCCGGGGGTTTTGTTTGACGGATGGTTTGGGACGATGCTCTTGCCGCTGATTGCTACACCATCAATCACAACCTTCGGCTGTCCATCTCCAGGAAACTGATGACCACTGGGAAAAAGT
>JAYWEO010000081.1:0-3459 GCA_043779225.1 Prosthecobacter sp. | reverse complement strand
TCGCGTGCGCCGCGGTGATCCCGCTCGCGCTCATCTGCGGCCCGATCCGCGGCATTCCATTTTACTGGCGGCTGATTGATTGCAGCTTCGGAGTCCTCGGCGCGCTGCCCCTGCTGTACTGCCTGAAGCTCACGCGGCAAATGCAGGCTGCTGGCGACAGAAAGGTGAAGGGTGCTGATCTGCTCTGAGTCAAAGAACGCGCGGTGCTACTCGACCTTGAACAAAATCGTCGCCGTTTTGCCACTGGCGATCACGCTCAGCATGTAGTTTCCAGCGGCGAGCTTTTGCTTGTCCATCGTGCCGGCGAGCGTGCCCTTGTTCGTGTTTTGCAGGATGATGATCGCGGGCTGCACACCGGCGGCGGGCGCGCCTTTTTCATCGGTCTTGTTGACGTTGATGATGATCATCTGGTCGGCCTTCGCGGTGACTTCGATGGCCGCGTCGTTCTTCACGGCCTTGGCCACTTTCGCAAAGGGTTCGCCTTTGTTATAAGTCGCGGCCTGCCCGCCGAGGCTCACGGGGAAAGGCAGCGAGCCGTCGTCCTGCGCGCGGGCGCTGGCGAGGCCGGTGGTGACGATGGAGAGGAGTGCGAGGAGGAGTGTTTTCATGATGCGAAAAGCCTGTGCCTGCCGCGTACCTCCGGGCAAGCCGGGATTCTGACTGCGTTGTGTTCCGCGCTTGCCGGATAGCGATTCCCGGCGAGACTCCGCCTCCGCAAAAATGACCCGAGTCTCCGACGTCCACGTAATCGCCAACACCGCGCTCCCTTCACCGAAGGAAATGAGCGCGGAGACCCCGCGCAGCGACGCGCACGCGGCGTTCGTCTGCGAGTCGCGCCGGGCGATCGCGCGGACGATCTCTGGCGCGGACCCGCGCTTCCTGCTCATCGTCGGCCCGTGCTCGATCCACGATCTGAAAGGCGGGCACGAATACGCACAGCGGCTCGCAAAACTCGCCGACGAAGTGCGCGACCGCGTCCTCATCGTGATGCGCGTCTATTTTGAAAAACCGCGGACGACAGTCGGCTGGAAAGGCCTCATCATGGACCCGCACCTCGACGGCACGAACGACATTCCTGCCGGCCTGAAGATCGCGCGCAACTTCCTGCGTGACGTGCTGGATCTCGGTTTGCCGACCGCGACCGAGATGCTCGATCCGATCACGCCGCAATACATCGCCGACCTCACCTGCTGGACGGCCATCGGCGCGCGCACGACGGAGAGCCAGACGCACCGCCAGATGGCCAGCGGCCTCTCGATGCCGGTCGGTTTCAAGAACACAACGAGCGGCGCGGTGACTTCGGCGATCAACGCCATCAAGGCCGCAGTGCAGACGCAGACTTTCCTCGGCATCAATGAAAACGGCCAGGCCAGCGTGGTGACCACGACGGGAAATCCCGACTGCCATGTGATTCTCCGCGGCGGCGACGACGCGCCAAACCACGACGCCGCATCGGTGGCCAAGGCGCTCGCCGCTTTGAAAAAGAACGGCCTGCCCGAGACCGTGATGGTAGATGCGAGCCACGCGAATTGCGCGAAGGAATGCGTGAAGATGCCCGCGACCTTCCGCGAAATCCTCGCGCAGCGCGCGGGCAACAAAGGAGTGATCGGCGCGATGCTGGAGAGCAATCTCGTCGCCGGCGCGCAATCGCTCGGCAAGGATCGCAGCGCGCTCGTGTATGGCCAGTCCATCACCGACCAGTGCATTGACTGGGCGACGACCGAGACGCTCGTGCGCGAAGCGGCGGCGCTGAAGTAGCCGCGCTCGGAAAAGCGCGGGCGTGCATCGGGTTGGGTGGGCGTCCTCGCCTGCTTATTCCGCATCTTGCGGAATACACTCGGGCGTCGAGAGAGATTCATTCGCAAGCTGACGTCCGCCGGGTGCCGCGCAGGATGCGCGACACGGCAGGCGGGACGCCCACCCTACCCGATGCACGTCGTCCCGCTCTCGGTCGCGCGATTCTTACCCGAGCGAATACGCGCGCACCGCCGTCTCCCCGAACAGCCACTCCTGCTCGTCCGCGGAAAGTCCCGCTGCAAATTTGCGCACTGTCTCCACCCAGCGCGCATAGCCCGACGCCGCGAGGCACACCGGCCAGTCGGTGCCGAACATCAGCCGCTTCGGCCCGAATGCTTCCAGCACCACGTCGAAATACGGGCGCAGTTGCTCCTCGCTCCACGTCTTCCAATCCGCCTCCGTCACCATGCCGGAGACTTTGCAGAACACATTCTGCCGCCGCGCAAGCTCGCGGATGTTCGCGCGCCATGGCTCGATGGCACCGTCGCCGATGCGCGGCTTCGCGAGGTGATCGAGCACGAAGACCTGCCGCGGATGCCGGTCCACAAATTCAATCGAAGCCGCAAGCTGCCGCTCGAAAATCAGGATGTCATACACCAGCCCGAATTCGCGCAGCAGCGAGACGCCGCGATTAAAATCCTCGCGCAAAATGAAACGATCATCCGGCTCGTCCTGCACCACATGGCGCACAGCGCGCAATTTCGGATTCGCCGCAAACTTTGCGATCACCTCGCGCACGCCCGCGTCTGCCAGCGGCACCCAGCCGACGACGGCCTTGATGAAATCATTCCCATCCGCGAGCGACAGCAGCCACTCCGTCTCACGCAAGCTCTGCCGCGCTTGCACGGAGATGACGCCATCAATCCCGACAGCCGCGATTTCCGCCTGCAAATGCTTCGGCAAAAAATCGCGCCGCAGCGCAGCCATCGAATCGTCAATCCACGGATACTCCTCCGCGCTGTAGCTCCAAAAATGGTGATGGGAATCAATCTTCATGCGCGGCGTATGACGACGAAGAGGCGTTCCTGCTGCAAGCGGAGAAAATCTGTAGCCGACGACGGAAGGAGGCGGGCTGATCTGGCGTGCTCATACGGAAAAATGCCCGCTTCCTTCCGTCAGCGGCTACCTTCGCGCGCAGCTCTGGAGAGCTACGCTACCAGTCGTCACGCGAGGATGCCCTTCACGATCTTCCCGTGCACATCCGTGAGCCGGTAGTCGCGGCCCTGGAAACGATACGTGAGCTTCTCGTGATCAAAGCCGAGCAGGTGCAGGATCGTCGCCTGCAAATCGTGGACGTGAACCTTGTCCTGCACGACGGAGAAACCGAGCTCGTCCGTCTCGCCGTAGCTGATGCCATGCTTCACGCCGCCGCCCGCGAGGAAGATCGAATACGCGTCGGGGAAATGATCGCGGCCCTGAAACATGCCCTTGGCGGTGCGGCCCTCGCGGAATGGCGTGCGGCCAAACTCGCCGCCCCACACGATGAGCGTGTCGTCGAGCAGACCGCTCTGCTTGAGATCGCGGATGAGCGCGGCGACGGGCTTGTCCGTGCGCGTCATTTTCCGAGTGAGGCCGTCCTTGATTTCCTCGTTCGCATTCGTGCCGTGGAAGTCCCAGCCCCAGTCGAAGAGCTGCACGAAGCGCACGCCCTGTTCGAGCAGC
>JAYWEO010000080.1:0-5487 GCA_043779225.1 Prosthecobacter sp. | reverse complement strand
TCGTTGTTCGCGTTTGCGTAGGTGTCGTTCGCCTTGAAGTCATTCGTCACCGCGATGCGCTGGAGCCATTTGATGGATTTGAAACCGTGCGCCCACGGGATCACGAGCCGCACCGGCCCGCCGCGCTTAAGCGGGATCGCCTCGCCATTCAGCCGCCACGCGATGAATGGCGGCAGCTCGCCCGGCGCACTCTCCATCGCCTGCGTGTAGCTCAGCGACGACTGGAAGAGCTGCTTCGGATCGTTGTTGTGAAAGCCCGAGTAATATACGCGCCGCACATTGCGCATCGGCCCGCACAGCAGCAGCACCTCGCGCAACGGCACGCCTTCCCACAGCCCCTGCCCGAGCGGTGCGGCGATGTTGAGACATTGGAATGCTTTCAAAAAACGGACGCTGTGTTTTTTTCCCAGCTCGATGAGCGCCGGGAGATCGAGCGCGTTGCCGGCGTCGAGCGTGAACTGCTTCCCGAGGCTCGCGGGCTCCTTCACCACATCGCCCGTGAAAGTGTCCGCGGTAATCTCCAGCCGCCAGGTCTCCGCCGTGAGCCGCGCCTGCACGAGCGCGTCGCCCGTGAGCGTGTGCGGCTTCGGATTCCCGCGCGACACATCGGTAAAATCGTCGGCCTTTGTGAGCAACGGATGCGGCGCGGGCGCGGAGGTTTTCGCCGCGGTGGCTGTGGCATGAGGCGCATCGGCGGCGAGTGTGACGCGCGCCATGCCGCCCGCCAGCGCCGTGGCTGCGAAGGCGGATGCGCGCATGAATTCACGACGGGAGAGCGGTTCGGGAATCGGCTTCATGGAGGGGATATTTTGACCACGGATTCCACGGAGGGGCACGGATGAAAATGCGCAGCTTTGGAGAATATCCGCGTCATCCGTGGTTCATTCCTCCGCGAACACCGTCGGCACCGTGCGTCACTTCGCCGCCTCGGGTTTCGGTGCATCCGCAGGAGGCTGCTCGATTTTCTTCGGCTTCGGCGGCAGCGGCTCCACGGACGCGGGTGCAAAGGTCGCGAGGTCCGGCGCGGCTGTCTGCACGCCACCGGCGGGCACATCGAGTTTCGCCGTCCACACGATGCCGTTCAGGATGAAACGGCGTAGGTCTTCGTTTTTCCAGTTGCGATAAAAATGCGGCATCACGATCCCGAATCCCCGCCCGCCATCCGCGCGCTCGACGCACCACGCGACGCGCTCACTCTTCGGTGCCTCGGGCGGCAGCATTGAGGTCGCGAGCACCGTCACGCCGGGGAGCAGCGCGTTCCCTTCGCCGCCGAACCAGTTGTTGATGTATGGCTCGTCGTTGAGCGTGAACTCCTTCCAGCCTCGCGACACAGGATGTGATGGCGTGGCCGGCGTGATGGTCGCCGCCGCGTAGATCTTCGCGATCGACTGGTGATGCTTGCACTTCGTCGCAAAGTATCCGCCGAGCCAGCCGAGCAGCGGATGCGCGCCATCCTCCGCCACATCCTCCGCGCCCAGGCCGGTGGCGTAATGCACGCACACAATCCCGCACCCACGCTTCATCATCGCGCCGAGCGAAGTCATGATCGCAGCGGGGTCTGGCATCCGCATCGGCGGGAATTGATCGCCGATGAAAACGACCGTGCTCACCGCATCGAGCACTGCCTGTTCCTTGGGCCACTCCGTCACGACGTCCGCCTTCACGCCGCGCAAATTTTCCATGCTCTCGATGCAATGCTTCATCAGCCGCCCGCCCGCCGCGACTTCGTGCGATCCTGGCGGATGAGTCGTCGGTCCGATCACGATGAGCACGCGCGTCTCCGCAGACGCAGCGGCCACGGAAAAAAGCACGGCGGTAAAAATGGCGAGTGAAGCGAGAAAGGAACGCAAATTCATGGAGGAGAAGGATGCTCAAACATAACCCCGCTGGCATTCCCGTCGTGGGGATAAAGAGTGAGAACCGTCGAGCGGCGCTACTTTTTCGCCGCCTCGCGCTGCCCGTTGAGCTTGGCAAAAACCGCGCGGACTTGCTCCACGGTGCCGATGGCGAGCACGGCTTCGTATTCGAAGACGAGGCCAGGCTTTAGTGCGAAGGTCTGCAGCGGCGCGATGTATGAGCAGTTCGCGATGGCGTCCTCTCCGGGATTGCGCACGCGATACGTCGTCGCGAAATCCGCGTGTGGAAAATACACGCCGAGGCCATTCCCCTCTGCATCCACCCACGCGGCCCACGGTTCGCTGAATCTTACGATGGCGTCCTTTGCATCCGGCGGGCCGGGCTGCCTGCGCACGAGCGGCGCGCCGGTCCACGCGGGCAATCCCTTTTCGCAAAAGACGAGCGTGTCGTAGCGCGGCATGACGAAGATGGCGGGCAGTTCCTGATGCGTGGGCTTGTGTTCCGTGGTGCCGGTGAAAGTCATGCGATACTTCAGTCGCGCGAGTCCGCCCTCGATGGTGAGCCATTGCTCAAAGGTCACGTCGTCCACGTCTTTGCCGTCAGCCCATTGGCGAGGCCTCGTCTTCACGTAAAGCGAGTCCTTGCCTTCCTTTTTCTCCAGCACCGTCGCGGGGACGCCTTTCCAGCTTCCGCCTTGCACGGGATTGTAGCGCCACGGTTTGCCGTTCCACTCAGAGCCGTCCTTGTCGCCGTAGTACGACTGCTGCACGTAGCGGCCGTGGTCGAATGCGTTCAGCAGATTCGCGGATGAGTGCGAATGCGAAAACCAGCCGACGCTCCCGCCCGCGCCCATATTCACGCCGAGGCGGACTCGGCCATTGTCGAGATAGATCCAGTGCTCTTGAGAAAGGAGTGCCGGTGCCGCAACGAGCGCAGCAAGCATTGAAAAAATTGGGCGCAACATCACGGCGTGGAATCGATCGCCTCGCACTATACGATCTTCGTCTCGACTGTCCACGTCCCGACTGCCACGCGACCGGGGCGTTTTTTACCCACCTCTACTTGGCTCCCCGATGGCCGCAGATGAAAGCGAAAGAAAGTTCTTGTCATAGTCGGCGATGTCCCTACAGTCGCAATTGTTCTGGGGGGAACAGCCACCCTCCGGTTGCCAATCGGCACCGGGGGGTGGCACTTTTTTTGCCCAGGGGGGATGTCTCCAACGAGGGGCTGCTCGGGATAGTGTTCGTGGGGTAAAATTCTGCCAGGGAGGATATTATCGCATTCACGACTCTCGCCGCATAGACGCCAGCGAGACGGAATTCCAGACCCTGATGCCGGCAGCCGATCCGGTTATGATCGAAGCCGCGCAGGCGCAACGCCGTCGCGCGCAGTTCGTGAACATCCATCGGATTCTCGGCGGCGGAGGTAGAGAGGCCTCACCAAAGTCGCCCGCGCTGTCCCTATGATCAGGGCGCTTTCAGCGTAAGCATCCTACCGCACGTGCTTCAGCAGGAAGTCCACGAAGGGCTTCGGGTCTTTCAGCGAATGCGGGTGGTGGTCCACCCCTGGCTTCACAATGACTTCGATGGTGCCGCCCGCCGCGCGATATTTCTCGGCGAAGGGCTTCGTGTTTTCGTCGTAGGGCACCGTGGTATCCGAATCGCCGACGACGGCGACGATGGGGATGCCGGTCTTCGCGAGCGCCCCGGCCTTGTCGAGCGGGTTGCCTTTGAACTCCTTCGCGGCCTCCTCGGTGAGACCGTAGATTTCGAGCGCCTGCTTCCAGCACGTCGCGCTGCCCTTGCCCTTGCCCTTGCCGCCGGGCCACGAGCGGATGTCGAGCACGGGGGCGTCGAGGTAAAGTGCGGCGGTCTTCGCGGGAAATGCGGCGGCGAAATTCACGGCGTAGAGCCCGCCGCGGCTGAAGCCTTCGAGCACGGCGCGCGGCGAGAGGCCGAATTCGCGGACGGCGTGCGCGTGGAATGCTTCCATGAGCGCGACGGATTTCGGGTCGCCATACATGTCGCTCACTTTGAAAAACGCGACGTGCCATCCCGCGGCGAGGAGTGCGATGTCGCCCTGCGGCTCGTGGCCGAAGAATTCCGTGCGCCAGATCCACGGCTTGCCGGGCGCGGCGTTCGCGGGCTTCACGAGGCCCGCGGCGTGGCCGTCGACGGTGAAGTTGAGCTGCTCGAAGCCGTTCCATTTCGAGACGGCCGGCGTGTCGGCGCGGACGACGAGGGTGAACGCGAGGAGGATGAGGAGATGGCGCATGGGGAAGGTTTTCAAACGCAGAAAAGCGGAGACGCGGAGGTTGGGGAAGTGCGAAGGCGGGCTTGGCAAAATCACGCTGCCTTTCGGCTGAATCACATGTTAGGCATTTACCATGCGTCTTCCCATCATCCGCGGTCTCATTCGTCGCAGGTTGCTCATCAATTTCCGTGTGGATGCGGAGGTTGCGAGCCGCCTTTTGCCTCCGCCCTTCCGCCTCAAGCTCCATCGTGGCTACGGCATCGCCAGCATCTGCCTCATCCGCTTGGAGCAGATTCGTCCGGGCTGGGTTCCCCGTTTCCTAGGCCTCTCCAGCGAGAATGTCGCTCATCGCATCGCGGTGCTCTGGGACGATCCATCTGGCCGACCGGGCGATGGTGTTTTCATTCCCCGTCGCGACACCAACTCCTGGCTCAACCACGTTACCGGCGGACGTGTCTTCCCTGGCGAACAGAACCGGGCAGACTTCACCGTCACCGACGACGCAGGTCGCGTCACCATGTCCATTCATTCCCGCGACGGGCGCATGTCGATTGAGCTTCAGGCACACGAGACCGAGGCTTTTCCATCTTCTTCCTGTTTTGAGTCTCTCGCCGATTCATCGTCATTCTTCCAGTCCGGCAGCATCGGCTACTCCGTTACCAGCGATTGCTGTCGCTTCGATGGCATGCGTCTTGAGTCACACGGGTGGGGCGTTCAGCCGCTTGCGATGGACCGTTTGGAGTCATCGTTCTTTGACGACCGCTCCACCTTTCCGGAGGGGAGCATCACCTTTGACCACGCTCTAATCATGCGGAACCTGAGCCACGAATGGCACGGAGTGGATGACTTGCGAACCACCGCAAACGGCTAATCAAACGCTGCAGCGAGCCGATCTATTCGTCAAACCTCCCGCGGATTTTTCAGCGCGGCGATTTTTTCCATGACGCGTTCGCTGAGGCGCTGGAAGACGATGCGGGGGTCGCCGGTGATGTCGGCTTTTCCAAAACGGATGGGCTCGCCGGCGACGATGGTCACGGGGCTCATGCGCGGCATTTTTGCGCCCTTCGGGAATGCCTCGAATGCGCCGAAGATGCGCATGGGGATGACGGGTGCGAGGGTCTTGGCGATGATGAAGCCGGCGCCGGGCTTGGCGGCTTGCAGGCTGCCGTCGAGCGTGCGCGTGCCCTCGGGGAAGACGATGGTGCAGCCGCCGGATTTCAGGACGCGCATGACGGCCTTGAGCGCGGCGACGTCGGAGCTGCCGAGGTCCACGCCGATGACGTTGATGCGGCGGAGAATCCAGCCGATGACGGGGATGTCGAAGAGCGTCTTGCGGGCGAGGTAGTGGATGGGGCGCTGGCAACTGATGCCGGCGAA
>JAYWEO010000079.1:0-12447 GCA_043779225.1 Prosthecobacter sp. | reverse complement strand
AATGGTGCAGCCGGCGGGGGTCGAACCCACAACCTTCGGCTTCGGAGACCGACGCTCTATCCAGTTGAGCTACGGCTGCACATGAAGCGGCGGAAAGTTGCGGCGCACCGCCGGGGGTGTCGAGGGAAAGTTTGGCCGTGGCTCAGTTTGGAAAAGGCGCGGTTCTTTCTCTTTGTCTTGCTCCTGCTCGTGCTCTCGCGCCCTGTTTTTTCGAGAGCACGAGCAGGAGCAAGACAAAGAAGGAAGATTTCAAACTGAGCCAACACCGAAAGTTTCGCCGCAAGCCGCCTGCGCAAGGCGGCGGCCGGGATGTGCGTTCGACTTTGACGCACCCAGCCGTCCCTGCGACATGCGCACGGATGAAATCCACTGCTGCACGCCTGCTCCGGTTTTTCGCATCCGTGCTTTTTGCACTCGCGCAGATGCGCGCACACGCGGCGCTGCCCTCATTCGATTTCACCGGCGGCGCGGATGCACAGGGCTGGGTGCCGTCGCACGACATCGCCGGGTTCACGCCGTCGCGCGACGGGCTCGTGGTGAAAATCAATGGCGCGGATCCTTTCCTGCACAGTCCGCGCGGTGATTTTACGAGCGACGCGCAGCTCGTTTTCACGGCGACGCTGCGCAGTCCGATCGCGGGTTGGGGCCAGGTGTTTTTTTCCAAGGAGACGGACAGCGAGGTGCGCTCCGCTCACTTCGCAGTGCGCGAAGGCTGGAACGACGTGTGCGTGCCGCTGCCGCCGATGGGCGCGGGCTGGCGGCTGCGGCTGGACTTCCCGGCGACCGCGGGTGAATGCGTGCTCGCACGCGCGGGCGTCGAGGAGGCAGGCGCGCACGGCGTGTCGGCGGTGAGTGCGGGAACTGATCGCATCGTGCTCACACTGCGCGGTGTCACCGGCCCGGTGGAGATTGCGGAGATCGAGCCGCATCAGACTTTCGCGGATGCATCGTCTGCGCGCGTGGTCTGGAAAGGCGACGCATCGGAGCAGATCACACTGCCGCGATTTGACGGCACGCACGATCGGCTCGCGAGCGGATTCGTGGCGCTCGTGCCGCACGCGGTGCGCGGGCACGCGCCGGCTGGCGCGGTGCGATACGTGGAGGATTTTGCGGGCATCGCGAAGGACACGCGCGCTTTCCCGATGCCGGACAGCAAGAAGGGAATCCAGGTGCAGATGGCGGACGATGCGCTCGCGCTCGGCATCCGGCACGCGACGCTGAATGTGAGTGTGGGCGCGCTTTTCGATCCCGAAAAAAAGCCGGGCAATCCGACATGGACGGTGGACGGCGAGACGTTCGCATTCCGCCGCGGCTACCTCGATTCGCTCGGCGTGAAGAAGCTGAGCGATGCGGGCGTGGCCGTCTATCTCATCGTGATCGCGACCCAGTCGCACGACGCGGCGCAGAATGCGCGCATGCTGCATCCGTCGCGCGACGCGAAGATTCCCAACGGCATCGCTGCGCCGAACCTCTCGACGCCCGCGGGCGCGCGGCTGTGGCGCGCGGCATTCGAGTTTCTGGCGGACTGGTTTTCGCGCGCGGATGACGAACACGGTCGCGCGGCCGGCTACATCATTGGCAACGAGGTGAACGTCCACTGGCAATGGCACAACCTCGGCCGGATGCCGCGCAATGCCGCAGTCGCGGAATACGGGCGCGCGATGCGGCTGGCGCACACGGCCGTGCGGCGCGCGAGCAGCAGCGCGCGGGTGTACATGTCGCTCACGCATTTCTGGACGATCGATCCCGACAAGGATTTCTGGCGCTCGATGCCGGGGCGATTCTTCATCGAGGAATTCGCGCGATGCGCGCGCGCAGGCGGCGACTACGACTGGCATCTCGCGCATCATCCGTATCCCGAGAATCTCGGCAACCCGCGCACTTGGCTCGACAAGACCGCGCCGCAATCGCCCGACGCAAAACGCATCACCTTCAAAAATCTCGAACAGCTCGATGCGTTCTTCGCGCAGCCACCGCTGCTTTTCGGAGGGAAGCGACGCAGCATCATTTTGAGCGAACAGGGATTTCACTCGAATGGAACCGAGCAGGGAGACCGCGAGCAGGCGGCGGGCTATTGCTACGCGTGGGAAAAAATTTCGCGGCTCGCGGGCATTGATGCGTTCATTTTGCACCGCCACGTGGATCACCAATACGAAGGCGGGCTGAACCTCGGACTGTGGCGGCGCAAGGCCGACAGCATCGCGACGCCGGACACGACGCGGCCGATCTACGAATGCTTCAAGGCTGCAGGCACGCCGGCGCAGGAGGAGGCGTTCCGGTTCGCGCTGCCGGTTGTTGGCGTGAAGAGCTGGGAGGAAATCATGGCTCCGAAATAGCGCGCGCGGGAAAGAGTGCCCGCGCTTTGACAAGCGCGGCTACGAATCATGTGCAGGGCGGGAAGCCAGCGCGGATCGATACCCAAGGTTCTTCGGCGGAGACATCCACGATGCCCGGCTCCGCGGCATCGGATGGCGAGAGGATCGCGAGGAAGACGAGACGCTCGCGGAAGGGATTGAATGTGCCGTGCGGCTCGCCCATCGGGATGAATGCCATCTCGCCGGGGCCGAGGATGCGGTGCTCTTTCCCGACCCATTGCTCGGCGCGGCCGGAGATGATGAAGATGATTTCCTCGCGCGTCGGATGCGTGTGAAAGGGATGGCAGCGGCCCGGCTCCATGTTCGCGCGCACGAGCATGAGCTGCTTGTTGTCCACGATGTCGCCGCGGCAGAGCCATTCCTCGATCGTCCACGGCGAGGTGACATCCATTTTTTCTGCGGCGGTGACGAAGCGACGGGGGTTCATGGGGAGGAATGGAAAATTTTGAGTTTTGAGTTTTGAATGTGAAGCCGCGTGGGCAGGAGCGTCAAAGCGCCAATCAGAATACCGAATTCAACATTCAGAATTCAAAATTCAAAATTTACAGATCATCGCCGGGGCGGAGCGCCTTCGTGCGCTTCGGAGCGCCTTCGACTTTGCGGGGCTTCGTGCCGGGCGCAGCCAGTTCGACATGGCCTGCGTCGAAGGACATCAGATTTTCCGGGTGCACGATTTTGAATTCCTCAGCGGCGCAGCCATCGCCTTGGAAAAGAAAAAGCGCCGGGCCTTCCTTCACGAGCACCGCCCACTTCAAGTCATGCGCGGAGGTCAGACGTGCGAGCGGGATATTGTCCGCGGTCTGCAGCACCACGCCCTCGGGAGTCACCACCGCCTTCAGCGAGACTTCCGGCTTCGTCTCACCGAGCAGGGAATTCGGGCGCGTGCGAATCTTCACCACGGGCTCGGCCTTCACCGGCTTCGCCCGTCCGAGGTGCGCGGCGATGGCGTCGAAGGTGTCGGACTTCAGGATGCGCTTGAGATAGGTGGTGCGCCACGCGGATTTCGCCGGGGTCTGCGCGGTGGCCGCGGACTGCTGATCGGATGTGCCGAGAGCCAGCGAGCGCAGGCGCTGCTCGGAATCATTTTCATCGAGGAGAAAAATCATCTCGCTCCATTGCGACGCTACGATCTGCACCGGCTGCGGCTCGTCCTTTTCATACGGCAGCCGGCGGAGGAATTCGCCCTCGGAAGAATACGCGCGCACCTCGCGTCCATCGGGCTTTTGCACGATCGCCCAGACGCGCCCGCCGTAGCCGGTCGCGCAGACCACCGGCTTTTCGTCGTCGCCAAAAAGCACCGGCGCGCTCTCCGCTCCATTGCGGATGATGAGCTTTCCGTCCTCGACCGCGGCAGAGACTTCAGCCGGTGCCGGCGCGGCGCCCTCGCGTGAGAGCTTCCAGCCGAGCGTGGATTCTTTTCCATCCGCAGTGCGCAGCGCGACCTGCACATCATCGCGGCCCACGCCATTCACCGACAGCACGCGGGTGTAGCGCGGTGACTCCTCCTTGATCCAGTCGTTGCCGTGGAATGCGATGCCCTCGACACCGAGGTTGCCACTCATCCAGCCACGAACGCCGTACTGCCCGGGCGGCGCAGGCTGCCCGTCATCATCGCGGCCATCCCATCGCGTGATGAGGCCATTCTCGCCCTGCTTGAATTCCTCCAGCGCCGCTTCGCGATGCAGCGTGCGGATCAGTTTTCCCGCGCCGTTGAAAATGCCGAGGGTGATCGTGCCCCCGCCATCCATCGGCGGCGGGAGAAACAGGATCGGCACACTTTCCTGCGCCAGCGCCGGAAAGACGATCGCGAGCAGCATGGCGAGGATGGGGAGTCGGCAGTCAGGCATAGATGCGCCAGTCGAGGCACGGGAATACATTGGCGCGCTGTTCGCAGTTTTCCAAGAACTCACTCTCGATGCGGGACGAGCGAAGCTGCGCGTAGAGCAGGCTGAAACGAGCGAGATGTTCGCGCGTGCGCTCCGTCGCGTATTCGCGCGCGGTGCCGGCGCGGATGAGGAAGGCCCAGTCGCTCGACTGCGCGAGGAGAAGTTCGCGGGCGAGCGCACTCAGGCAGCGCTCCTCGATTTCCTCCGGCAGCGGTCCGTCGGCAAAATGTCGCGCGCTGGAAATCATCCGCTGCTCGGCCATGTGCAGCTCGGGATAGATCCATGCATTCGACGGATCGAGCCACACGCCATTGAATCCCGCATCGCCCCACGAGGAAGGCGCGGGCTCGACGACCTGATGCGTGTCGTTCTCCGCGAGATATTCGCCCGGCGTGACGAGCCGGATGTCCCCTGGCCTTTGCGCTGCGCCCCGCAGCACCGACTCGATCCATTCCGGGCCCTCGAACCACCAGTGCCCGAAAAGCTCTGCATCGAACGGACTCACGACGACCGGGGTCACCGGCATGAGCGCACGCACGCTGCGAAGCTGGCGGGTCCGCGCATCGAGAAAATGGCGCGCATGCTCATGCACACGGCTCAGCGCCATCGTGCGATCGTAGCACTGCTTGGGTTCGCTGCCCGTGATGCGGTGCATTTTCAGCCCTGTGAAACGGCGCGGGCCCTCCGGAAAAAATCGGCGGAACTCTTCCTCGGGCATGTCCCATCCTGCGTCGCGGTAAAAATCGCGGTACCACGGATCACCCGGATAGCCGTCTGCCGCGCTCCACACCTGCCGCGCGGATTCCCGATCGCGGCCAAATGCGGCGACACCTTCCGGTGTGAAAATCGGCGCAAAAATCGCGCGTTGCGGCCGCGGTGTGCCGAGCATGATCCCGTGCGAATCGAGCACGCACCAGCGGAGGCCGAATTCCGCCAGGATGCGATCCACGCCGGGACGCCACGCACATTCCGGCAGCCAGATTCCGCGCGGGTCGCGACCGAACATCGCGCGGTGCGCCCCGACTCCGATCGCGATCTGCGCCCGCACGGATTCCTCGCGCAGCATGAGCGGCAGGTATCCGTGCGTCGCGGCACACGCGATGATTTCGAGATGACCGCCATCCTCGAGCGCGCGAAATGCGGCGACGATGTCACGCTTCCATCGGTGCGCCCACCATTCACGGACACGCAGCAGACGCAGCAGATAAAATCGCGCGGCGCGCTGCTCATCGGCATGGGATTCGTGGCGTCGCACTTCATTTTCCGAGATCGCGATGAGGTGATCGAGGTGACGCTCATAGCGCGCGCGCAGCAGTTCATCACCGAGCATGTGGCCGAGCGTCGGCGTGACGGACATCGCGATCCGGAATGGCACACCCTCATCCGCGAGGCCATGCAGCACATCGAGCAGCGGGAGATACGTCTCGGTGATCGCCTCGAAGAGCCATTCCTCCTCCAGAAATTCCGGATACTCCGGATGCCGCACGAATGGAAGGTGCGCATGCAAAATCAGCGAGAGGCACCCGGGAGGCATTGCGCGAAGCTACGCCGCGAACGGACCGCACGACAAGCGCCACGCGCTGGCGCACACACTCGCCGCGATTTTTGGTTTGTGAGAATGCACTTCGCGATGACACTGCGCGGCCAACGCTGGCGCCACCTGCGAGGAACCCACGAATGAACCTGCCGAACAAACTCACCGTCTCGCGCTTTGCGATGACCGCGGCCTTTGTCACGGCGATGACCTTCGGACTGGAGTGGGAGGAGATCCATGCACCGGGCCGCGAGGCGGGATGGAGTTTTGCGTACACTGCGGCGCTGCT
Source organism: Prosthecobacter sp. (assembly GCA_043779225.1). Classification (GTDB taxonomy): domain Bacteria; phylum Verrucomicrobiota; class Verrucomicrobiia; order Chthoniobacterales; family Chthoniobacteraceae; genus SXWH01. The sequence goes on along the minus strand of JAYWEO010000079.1, from coordinate 6,363 downwards.
GCTTTTTCTCGGTGCGAGCGTGACGGATTACCTCGACGGGCATTTCGCACGGAAGCTCGGCGTGGTGACGAATTTCGGCAAGCTCATGGACCCGCTCGCGGACAAGGTGATGATCGCCGCGGCCTTCATCTGCCTCGTCCCGCTGAAGGCGATCCCGGCGTGGGTCGTCATCATGATCATCGCGCGCGAATTCCTGATCACCGGGCTGCGGCTGCTCGCTGCGGGGCGCGGAGTGATCCTGCAGTCCGAGCGGCTCGGAAAACACAAGGCGCTCTGGCAGATCGTCACGTGCGGCTTTTTCCTGCTGCTCCTCTCGGTGATGGAATGGGAGCGCGCAGGCTGGGTCTCACTGCATGTGAAGCAATGGTGGTGGCAGGCGTGGCATTACGGCGGCTGGACACTCGCCGGACTCACCCTCGTGCTGACGATCTACTCAGGCATCGGCTACCTGTGGAGGCACCGCGATCTGATCGAGGAATGATTCCTCCGACAGCGCAAGGCTAGTCGCCTTCCTGCTCGATGATGTCACCAGGCTCCACCTTGGGATCCATCGCCGGGTTCTTCTTGATCGCCTTGCGGCTATAGGTCGTGGCCCTGCCTCCGCGGACAATTTTCATCGTGTCTTTCGCGAATTCCGTGGGGCCGCCTGCGGAACTGATCGCGCCGGTCAGCGTGAGATCCTGGATCCACGGCTGCTTGCCGGGGGCACGCACGGAACCGCCGACGATCATCGTGCGCTGGTTCAGCCCCTGGTTCGAGGTGATGTTCACGGTTGGATTGGTGAAGTATTTCGCATCCTTCAGGCGGCGCTCGATGCTGGAGGCGAGCGCGGTGCTCGACATGCCGGCGGCGGCGACGCGTCCGAGGAGCGGCAGGTTCACGGAGCCTTCATCCACGGTGAGCACGAGGTTGAATTCCTTGGTGAATTCATCCGGCGGGCCGCTGAGTTTCATTTCGAAAACGTCGCCATTGCGGAACACGGTGTCGCCGGCGTGCAGGCGGGGGAATGCGATGGTGAACAGGGCGAGCAGGGAAAGGAGGATCGTTTTCATGGCTCAGTATGCGTCCTGATTGTCGGTGTTGTCGTCGGTGGCCGCCGCAGTGGTCGCGGGCTTTTTCTTGTCGTCGGGGTGATCGCGCTTCGGGCCGTAGTAGTCCTTGTAGTTCGAGTAGTAGCGGTAGGAATCGTCCTGGCGGATGTCCACGTTATTGAGGACGACACCGATGAGGTTGCCACCGACGTGCTGGACGGTGGACTTCACGCGCTGGAGCATATTGCGCGGGAAGCGGCGGTACTGGACGACCATGATCGTGTTGTCCACCTCGGAGACGAGGATGCTCGCGTCCGACACGCCGAGGATCGGCGGCGAGTCGAAGAAGACGACGTCGTAGTGCTTCTTGAGCTGGATGATGAGTTCGCTCATGCGCGGCCCGTTCAGGATGCCGACATCTTCCATGGAAAGATCGCCGCTCGGGATGAGGGAGAGATTGTCGAGCCGCGACGGGAGGGTGATTTCCTCGAGCGTCTTGCGCCCGTGCAGGTAGTCCACGAGGCCGGTGCCATTGTCCACGTCGAAGATCCGGTGCTGCGACGGCCTGCGAAGATCGGCGTCCACGACGAGCACATTTGCGCCGCCTTTGGCGTAGATGTAGGCGAGATTGGCGAGCGTGGTGCTCTTTCCCTCACCGGGACCGCCGGAGACGAGCGTGTAGGTGTTCGCGCCGTGGTCGGGGAGGTTCAGCTCGATGTTGCCCTTGAGGATGCGGTAGGCCTCGGCGTCGGCGGTGTCCCGCTTTTGCTTCAGCAAAATCATGATGTCCGTCGGGATGACGGCGAGCACCGGGAGGGCGAGATGGCGCTCGATGTCGTCCACGGTCTTCACCGAGGTATCGAGGTACTCGATGAAGAATGCGAGGGCGATGCCTGCGACGATGCCGAGCATGGCCGCCACGATCATGTAAAGGATGACGCTCGGCTTCTCAGGATAAAGGCCGGGCTGCGCGCGCTGCCATATCTTCACGGGCATCTGAGTGAGGATGTTGTCAAACCGCGCCTTCTCGTATTGCTGGCGGATGCCGAGGATGAGCTGCTTGGCCATGATGTAGGCGGACTTTTTGGCGACGTAGGGCGCCATGTCCGTCTTGTCCGCAATCTGGCTCGTCCGCTGGGCATTCACATTGTCCGTGTACATCTTGAGCGTCATCTCCTCGATGCCGAGCTTGGTCTTCAGCGATCGCCTGATGCTCTCAAGCTGGTCGGTGAGAATCCTCTGATAGACGTCGCGCTGCGCACGCAGCGACTTCACCCTCGGATGGTTCTCGCCGAGACCGGCGCTGAGGAATTTGGCCTCCTCCGCCCGCGCTTCCTGCAAAAGGGGAAGAGTCTTCTCCACCGTCTGATCCGTGATTTCGAGGATGCGGATCGCCTCCATGAGTTCCTCAGGCTTGAGCTGCTCGATCCGCTGAAGCTTGCTGCGCATCTGATCCACCATCGCGCGTTTTTCGAGCATGATTGCCTCGGAACTGATCGTTCCGTTCACGGCACTGATGGAAAGTGCGGCGCCCGGGTTCTCGGGATCAGGATCCACGATGTTCCCTTGCTGCCTGAGCGCGGAAGCTTCCACAAAAAGCTGCTTGAGCTCGTCCTCCTTCGTCTTCAGCTCATCCTTCATTTCGGCGAGCGTCTGATCCATGTTTCTGCGCAATTCCAGGATGCGCTGGTCGCGATATTCGACGGCAATGGTGTTCGCGATGTCGGCGGCAAGCTGCTTCTCGGTATGGTAAACGCCGATTTCGACCAAGGTCGTATTGCGCTGCTCCGAGACGACCATGCTGCGCCCGAGCACCTCGGTGACCCAATGCATGGGCATCGTCATTCCCGGGGGTGAAAGCTTTTTGACCAAGTCGAGCTTCTCGATGACGGGGTTCAGGATTTCCGATTTCTTCAGCACCTGAATCTGCGTGGCGACAAACTGCGGATCGATCCTTCCCGATGACATGTTTTGATCGAGCTGCGACGTTTTGTTCATGTCGGGCTTTATCTCGACCGTCACCTGGGAGTAATACTGCCGCGGGAGGAAGAAGACGTAAAAGCCCGCGGTGACCATCACCAAAAAGAACGTCAGGAGGATGAGGCCAAGGCGCAGCTTGACGACGCGCCAGTAGTCCAAAAAGTGGAGTTTTGCCTCGGTGGAATCAGTCATGTGGCGGGAATGTTGACGTTGCGGAGTCTTGGCAGAGGGGGCCGTTCAGCTAACCATGCGAGGCGTCCGTTCGCAACGGAAGAAAGTGTGGCGGCCATCCAGTGCCGCTGCATGTCTCCGGCCTCCTGATCCTAGTATTCGTAGCTGGCCGAAAGCATGATGCGATTTCGGTCGAACGTCTGCAGGCCCGTCGAGCTGTCCTGAAACGTGTAGCTGTAGCGCGCTCCGAGGGAGAAATGCCGGTCGATGCGATACTGGAAGCCGACATTCACGTCAAACACGTCCGTCTGGCTTTTCGCGCCGGTGCGCGGGTCGAAGTCGGTGTGGACGAAATTGAAGCCGGCATTGCCTGAGAAACGCGACGTAAAGGCCTGCTGATAGAGCAACCCGAGACGGTAGGAGAGGTTTTCGTCGCCCGCGCTGCTGGACTGCTCAAAGCCGTAGCGGCCATTCAGCGTCAGCGTGGAATGGCGTCCCATGCGGTAGTTCAGGGACATTTCCGCGTATGGGGCGCTGGCGGTGCCGCCGGCATCAAAGCTGCGGAAAGACGCGCCAGCGCGGAAAGTCGTCGTGATATACCGCGTTGCGAGCCAGTCCACACCACCGAGGGCATAGAGCGTCTGGGAGTTCAGGCCCGATCGGTCGATGTATTCGTCCAGGCCATAGCGCACCTCTGCGATCCACGTGAGACGCGGAGAGGACTGGAAGCGGAACTCATTGCCGAAGATGAAAGTCCAGTAGCTGTTGGAAAGGCCGGTCGTGCTTTCATCCACATACTTGAGGAGGTTCACGGAGGCACTCGTCACCGTGCTGAAATGAGGCGCCCAGCGGTGGCTGAGGTCAAATTTTACGGAGCCCGTGAAGTAGTCACCGGCGACGCTGCTCGTCGAGGAATAGAGATTCGAATAATCGGGCTGCGAGAGGAAGGCGAAGCTCGCATTCGCGGTGAACTGCGTGCGCTGATCGATCTTGTTCACATACAGCATCCCGAGCCGTGCGTTGAAATCCGAACCTCCGCCCGGCCGATCCCAGTAGAAGTCGCCGCCCACTTCGAGATTCACCGTGAACACCGTCCGCGGCTTCAGCCACTGCGCATCCCAGTGTCCGTTCACATAGGTAAAGCCGCTCCTGCTCCGCGGTGTCGCGACAGGGGACAGGCTCTTCGTCGGCGTCTGGTTCGGATTGTCGTCATAGCCGATGCCCACGGACACCCCGAAGCGGTACTTCGGACGCGCGAACTGGCCCTGACCCGGCGTGATGACCTGCGGGCCACGGCCGTAAAAGCTCGGTGCCACGATGCTGCCACCGACTTCCCCGTCGCCGCCACCGAGGGCTTTCACCGCAGGCTCATCCACCTGAGGCTCCGGATCCGTGAATTTGCGCGCACCCTTCTTCTTCGATTCACTCGTGTCGCCGGTATTGTAAGCAAAAGGCGACTTCTTCGAGCTGGTCCGGGCTGATTCCCCCGTTCGGAAAGGGCTCGGCTTTTCCGATTTCGCGGCATCCACCGCTCCCGCCGCGGCATCCCTGGACTTGGCTCCCTCTTTCACTGCACCAGCGGCGGGATTCCCCGGCACATCCGCCGCGGGCGCGGGCGTTCCCGGCTCGGGGGCGGTCGCATTCCCCGGCGTGGCGGCATCTTGGGCGAGCGTCACGCCCGCCCATGAACAGGTCGCCAAAACGATCCAGGCAAGTGGCGTGCGCGTGCGGGGGTGCAGTGGGAAAACAATGAGGTTCGACTTCATGGCGGTGAAAAAATCGTGCGTGTCGTGGGGGCTTCTTGGGAAACAGCTACCGGGATCGCCCGGATAAGGCAACACCTTGATTTCGCCGTAACGTGAATGTCACGCACGGAATCTGGCATGCACGGCGGCGCAGGCAACTTCAAATTTCTGAGCGGGCGAAAGGAAGTTTTTTCAAACCGCAAAATGGCCCGATCGCACCCGCCCACAAATGGCGGAACCGGCCACACGCTCCCCGAGCTAAGTGCCCAGCCTGGCAAGAATCTCCGCCGCCTTCGCCAACGCCCGCGCGCGATGACTCAGATAATTTTTTGTTTCGGACGAAAGCTCGCCGAACGTCCCCGAGTGGCCTTCGGGGATGAACAGCGCGTCATATCCGAACCCACCCTGCCCGCACTCCTCCGCAATCACACGGCCCTCCACTCGCCCATCGCACACCGCGACCGTACGGCCCGCCTGGACGATCGCCATCGTGCAGCGAAAGCGCGCAAGCCACGGCTGCGGTGCGCCGCACGCGAGCAGTTCACGCTTCAGCCGCGCACGATTTCCCGCGTCATCGCCATGCGTCCCGGCGTAGAGCGCGCTCTGCACGCCGGGCTCGCCGCCGAGCGCGTCCACTTCGAGGCCCGAATCATCGCTCAGCACGATCCCGCGAAACATCAGCGACGCCGCCTCGGCCTTGATGCGCGCATTTTCCTCGAACGTCGCGCCCGTCTCCTCCGGCGCGGGCACCTCGGGATGCGCCGTGAGATCACTCACCTCCCAAGCGTCGCCGAGAATGGCGCGGATCTCGGCGGTCTTGTGGGCGTTCTTCGTGGCGATGAGCAGGCGGGGCATCTGGCCCGGAGTTTTGAGTTCCAAGTTCCAAGTTCCAAGTTCCAAGTTCAGCCCCGTGCAGCGGCTTTTCGGCATCAGCTCGCGTGTCCAAATTCGGAACGCGCCTGCGGCGGGCTGAACTCAGAACTTGGAACTTATAACTCGGAACTCGGAATGAGGGGAAACCGCCCGCACCCCCATTTCCTGCATTGCCCCGCGCGCCCCGGGCCTCCACATTCCGCGCCCTTTTCACCATGACTTACGAGCGCCGCAGACCCTTTCCTTTCGACCAATTCGAGCCACGCTGGCAGCGCGTGTGGGACGAACGGCAGACCTTTCACACGCCGAATCCCGGCGAGCCCGGCTTCGATGCGACGCGCCCGAAATACTACGTGCTCGACATGTTCCCCTACCCGAGCGGCACCGGGCTGCACGTCGGCCATCCCGAGGGCTACACGGCGACGGACATCATCGGGCGCTACAAAAAAATGCGCGGCTTCAATGTGCTGCACCCGATGGGCTGGGACGCGTTCGGCCTGCCCGCCGAGCAATACGCCATCAAGACCGGCCAGCACCCGCGCGCGACGACCGAGGCGAACGTC
>JAYWEO010000078.1:0-9185 GCA_043779225.1 Prosthecobacter sp. | reverse complement strand
CGTGAACATGGACGGCCCGCAGTTCAGCACGCGCGCCGAGAGCGAGACGAACCGCAAGCTCGGCTTCGACGTGATCGGCATGACGAATCTCGCCGAGGCCAAGCTCTGCCGCGAGGCTGAGATCGCGATGGCGACGCTCGCAATGATCACCGACTATGACTGCTGGAAGCTCGACGAGGAACCCGTGACTTCTGACGCCGTGATCAAACATCTCACGGCAAACGCGGCGGCCGCGAAAAAGATCATCGCGCGCGCCATCCCGTATATTCCCACCGAGGCAGCCTGGCCCGAGCATCGCGCGCTCGACCATGCGCTCGTCACCGATCGCAGCCTGTGGCCCGACGAGACCGTGGCGAAACTCCAGCCGATCCTAGGACGCTTCCTCGTCTGACGCAGCGGCACGCGCTTTCCTGCGCGAGAGCTTGCTGTTCACCACGTCGAGAAGGTCGCGCATTTCCCGGAGCCTGAGCATCGCTGCGACGGCCGCAAACGCGCTCATCGCCAGCACGACGGTGAGCCCGAGCGCACTCATGCGGAGGAACAGCCCCATCGTATGCCATCGCTCGAGCAGCAGCCACTTTGAGCCCCAGCACACGAGCGCGAGCGCATCACTCGCGAGGAAAACTTTCACTAGCGTGACGAGGAGGCGACGTGTGTCGAGGCGCGCGATCTCCCGCCGCATGCACCAGTAGAGCAGGCCGAAATTCGTGAGTGCCACGCAGCCTGTGCTCAGCGCGAGACCTCGGTGCCCGTAGCCGAGTTTCGTGAACCATGAGTTCAGCCCGAAGTTCACGCCGATCGCGAGGAAGCTGATCATCATCGGCGTCTTGCGCCGCCCGATGGCGTAGAATGCCGGAGCGAGCACTTTCATCCCCGCGTACGCCGCGAGGCCGATCGAATAAAACCGCAGCGCTGCGGCACTCTCCTCGACGTCGTGCCACGTCACTTTGTTGTACTGGTAGATGATGCTCAGGATCGGCTCCGAGAGCATCCACAGCCCGACGCTCGCGGGAATGGTGAGGAAAAATACGAGCCGCATTCCTCGTGACAGTGCGTCACGGAATTCATTGTGATTTCCGAGTGCCGCGCTGCGTGCGAGCAGCGGCAGCGCGACCGTGCCGATGGCAACGCCGAACATTCCGAGCGGGAGCTGCATCAGGCGGAAGGCATTGTTCAGCCACGCGACTGCGCCGTCCTCGCAGTGCGTCGCGAAACTCGTGTTCACCATCACATTCACCTGCACCGCGCTCGCCGCCACGACAGCGGGCGCCATCGTGCGCAGCACCTCTAACACGCCCGAATCGCGCCAATTGAAATCCAGCCGCGGACGATAGCCGATGCGCCGCAGCGACGGGAACTGGATCACAAGCTGAAGAAAGCCGCCGATGAGCGTGCCCCACGCGAGGCCGCAAAGCGCATTCCGCCCGAAGCCGTGATCCATCCACCACGCGAGCGCGAGCCCGCCCGCGATGCTGCCGATATTGAAAAACGACGAAGCCATCGCGGGCCATCCGAAGACGTGCTTGGCATTCAGCATCCCCATCACCTGCGCGGCGAGCGACACCATGAGGATGAAGGGGAACATCACCGAAGTGAGCTGCGACGTGAGCTTCGCATCCTCACCTGTGAAGCCGCCCGCGAGCACACCGATGAGCTGCGGCGCGAAAATCATCCCGAGCACTGTGATGACCCCCATCACGCACAGCGTGAGCGTGCCGATGCGGTTTGCCAGACGCCATGCGCTCCCCTCGCCTTCCGTCGCGATTTTTTTTGAGAAAACCGTGATGAACGCCGTGGAAAGCGCCCCCTCGGCGAAGAGGTCGCGCAGCAGATTCGGTACACGGAAGGCCGTGATGAAATACTGCAGGTTCTTCGTGCCAAAGAGCGCGTTGAAGAGAACCTCGCGCGCGAGCCCGAGCAGGCGCGAGCAAAGCACCGCCGCACCGACCAGCGCGGTCGCCCTTCCTGTGCGGAGGGGTTTTTCAGCCATTTCCAGCAGCCTTGCGAAGACGGTCGTTGATGGCGATGCCAAGTCCTTCCTCGGGCACGGGCTCGGCGATGATCTGCTCCAGCCCTGCGGCATCAAGACGGCGAAGCTTCGCAAAAAGCGTTGCCGCCGCCTCGCGCAGATCGCCCGAATGGCTCAGGACATCGATGTTCTCAAAACCCGTCGCAGTGTCGGTGCTGCGCCAAGCAAGCAGACCCATGCTGCGCTTCGTATCGCCGACCGGACGCTCGCCGGGATTCAAAAATCGGAGAGGTGTTGCAGGCGCATAGTGACTCTTCAACTGCCCAGGCGCATTCGGCAGAGCGGTGCGATTCGCGACCGAGACCGTGCCTGCATATGGCCGCAGATCCTCCGCAGTAATCGGCCCGCTGCGCAGAATCCAGATGTCATTTCCGCGCAGCGTGATCACCGTGGACTCGACGCCGTGCAGCGTCGGTCCGCCGTCCACGATGAGATGGATTTTTCCGCCAAGCTCCTCGGCGACGTGCTCTGCAGCAGTCGGGCTGATTCGCCCGAAGCGGTTTGCGCTCGGTGCCGCGAGCGGCTGCCCGAATGCCTTGATCACAGACTGAAAAACCGGGTGCGCGCTGATTCGCACGGCGACGGTCAACAGTCCGCCGGTGACGACATCGGGGATCAGATTCTTCTTTGGCAGCACCAGCGTGAGCGGGCCGGGCCAGAATTTTTTCACGAGCCGATCCACGAGCGCGCGATCGGCCTGCGGGATCTGCGCGACTCCATCCAGCCATCCCGCATCCGGCAGATGCACGATGAGGGGATCAAATTTCGGGCGCTCCTTCACACTGAATACGCGCATCACGGCATCGGCATTCGTCGCCCACCCGGCGAGGCCATAGACCGTCTCCGTCGGCAGCGCGACTGGGAATCCGCCCCTGAGCAGATAGACGGCGGATTCCGTCGCCTCCTCGATCTGACTTGGCAAGTGTGCCTGGGCGCGGTGCGTGATCATGCCCGGTGTGTGAGCGAAGCCCGTGCCGCGCGGACGGTGGCAGCCGCCTGCTCGACGGTCGCGCCGAATGCGGTGAGGTGCCCCATTTTCCGGCCCGGCTTCGCGGCGGCCTTGCCGTAGAGATGGATTTTTACGTCGGGAAATGCAGCAGCCGCAGCCCAGTTCGGTTCACCGTCAGCCCACTCGTCACCAAGAAGATTCGCCATCGCCGAAGGACGCAGCGACTCGGTGCTGCCGAGCGGGAGGCCGCACACCGCGCGCACTTGCTGCTCAAACTGGCTAGTCACACTCGCATCGAAACTGAAGTGCCCACTGTTGTGAGGACGCGGCGCGAGTTCGTTCACAACGATGCCGCCGTCGCTCATCAGAAACATTTCCACCGCGAGAACGCCGACGAGATCGAGTGCGACTGCGATGGAGCGCGCAAGTTCCGCCGCGCGATCCGCGACCGATGCGGGCAGTCGCGCCGGGCAAAGCGTCACGTCGAGGATATGGTTCGCGTGCTCATTTTCACACACGGGCCAGGTCGTCATCGAGCCATCGAGCCCGCGCGCGACGATCACAGAAATTTCGCGCTCGAAGGTGATGAATTTTTCAAGGACCGCTGCCTGCCCATCGAATGGCTGCCAAGCCTCGGCGAGATCATCGCCGGGCCGGAGTTTGCGCTGCCCTTTTCCATCGTAGCCAAAGGCGGCGGTCTTCAGCACTCCGGGCAGACCGATTTCCGCCGCAGCGGCAGCGAGCTGCACGGCACTTTCGATCTTCCGAAATGGAGCGACGGGAATCCCCGCGCCAGCGAGGAACTCCTTTTCGCGCAGCCGGTGCTGGCAGATGTGCAGCACTTTTCCCGATGGTCGCACGGGGCAGTGCGCCACAGCCCACTCGACAGTGCGCGATGGCACATTTTCAAATTCAAACGTGAGCACCGCGATGGACCTCGCGAATTCTCGCACCGCCGCCTCGTCTTCGTACGAGGCGCTCGTCTCGACATCTGCGACCTGCCCGGTCGGCGTGTCGCTATCCGGAGAAAAAGTATGCACACGATAGCCCATGCGGCGCGCAGCGATGGCAAACATGCGCCCAAGCTGCCCGCTGCCCATCACGCCGAGCGTCGCGCCGGGCAAAATCGCGCCGGGGAGAATCGTCTTTCCGTCGCTCATGAAAGTTTTTGTGCCTTCACGTCCGCAGTCTGTTTCTTGCGGAATGCGATGAGTTTCTTGCACACTTTCTCGTCGTGCAGCGCGATGATTCCGGCGGCGAGCAGGCCCGCATTTTTCGCACCCGCCTCGCCGATCGCGAGCGAGCCGACAGGAATCCCGGCGGGCATCTGCGCGATGCTCAGCAGCGAATCGAGACCCTTCAGCGCACGGCTCTGCACCGGCACCCCGAGCACGGGCAGATGCGTGAATGCCGCGACCATTCCCGGCAGATGCGCCGCGCCGCCCGCACCCGCGATGATCACATGGATGCCGCGGTCCGCCGCCGCCTGCGCATACTCCGCCATGAGCGCGGGGGTACGGTGCGCCGAGACGATGCGCGCCTCGTGCGGAATGCCGAATCGCGCGAGCATTTCCACGGCGTGCCTCATCGTTTCCCAATCGGATTTGCTGCCCATGATGACAGCGACTAGCGGGCCTGATTTCATTCGGCGTGAGTAAAGGTGGCGTGCGGCGCGTGTCGAGTGACGAGTGCGCAGCAGCAAGGAAAAATGCCGGCGCCGAGCTGATCTTTCGCCTCGTCACCTTCGGCCCGGCGCTGAATCCTGTGCGCATGACTGACACCGCGCAAACTCAGGAACCGGCCGAGAACATCGTTCTCATCGGCTTCATGGGCAGCGGAAAATCCACCGTGGGCCGCATGCTGGCGCGACAGCTTCGTTTCCGATTCCTCGATACGGACAAGCTCGTCGAGGATCGCGCGCAGATGAAAATTCCCGAGATTTTCGCGAGGCACGGCGAGGCTGATTTTCGGAAACGTGAGACTGAAGCGCTCGCATCCATGCATGAAATCCGGCGGCACATTCTCGCGACCGGTGGCGGAATCGTGACTGTGCCGGAAAACATCCCGCTGCTGCGCTCGCTCGGTCTCGTCGTGCTCCTCACCGCTGAACCGGATGAGATCTACCGACGGGTCTCACGGAATTCCGGACGTCCGCTGCTGCAGGTCGAGGACCCGAGGAAACGCGTGCTGGAACTGATGGCCATGCGCCAGCCGCTCTATGAAAGTGCCGCGCATTTCCAAGTGGACAGCACGCGCCTGCGCCATGAGGACGTGACTGCAAAGATCGTGGATGAGGCACGGCGCTTTTTCCATTGGCCGAAGCAGGCGCACGCCTGACCCATGATGAATCCCGCGGAACTGAAGGCCGCATTTCTCGCCGAGGCACACGCAGTCGGGTTCGACATCTGCCGCGTGGCGTCCGCGGAAAAGCCGCCGCACGCAGACGAGTTTCGCGAGTGGCTCGGCGAGGGAAAGCACGGCGACATGGCATGGCTCGCACGCAATGCCGATCGCCGCACCGATCCCGATCTCGTCCTGCCCGGCGCACGCAGCATCATCGCGCTCGGCATGAACTACTGGAATCGCAAACCGGCTTCCGAACCGCAGTCCAAGTCCGGCCGCATCGCGAGATATGCATGGGGCGATGACTACCACGACATCATCGAGCCACGCCTCTGGCAGCTCGATGGGTGGATGCAAAAGCACGGCGGCAGGCAACGGCAATACGTGGACACCGGCCCGGTGCTGGAGCGTGATTTTGCCGCACTCAGCGGTCTCGGCTGGCAGGGGAAAAGCACGATGCTCATCCATCCCAAGCTCGGCACGTGGCTCTTCCTCGCGAGCATCCTCACCACGCTCGATCTGCCGGCAGACGGGCCGATGAGCGACCATTGCGGAAAATGCACGCGCTGCATCACCGCCTGCCCGACCGGCGCGATCACCGCGCCGCACAAACTCGATGCTCGCCTCTGCATTTCCTATCTCACGATCGAAAACAAAGGCCCGATCCCCGAGCCGCTGCGCCCGCTGCTCGGCGACCGCATCTACGGCTGCGACGACTGCCTCGACGCATGCCCGTGGAACCGCTTCGCGCAGGAATCGCGCGAGTCCCGTTTCGCTGCGCGGGATTTCGTGACCATGCCACTCCGGGATTTCCTCACCCTCGATGACGATGCGTTCCGCACACTCTTCCGCGACTCGCCGATCAAACGCATCAAGCGCGTGCGCTTTCTCCGCAATGTGTGCGTCGCACTCGGAAACGTCGGCACGAGCGAGGATCTTCCAGCGTTAAAGGCATCCGCCGCCGATCCCGATCCGCTCATCGCGGAGCACGCGCAATGGGCGATTCGACAAATCAACGCGAGGATTACATCTCGCGTGCCCACGACGGACGCTGCCTGAGGTGGTAGAGCATCTCGCCAGCCTTCGGCACGAGCAGCACGCCCTCGTCCTCGCGGTTCACATAGTCGGAGACATTGATGCTCCGCGGATCGCGGTAGCCGACATTGATCGCCCTGCAAACGCTCTCCGGGATGCCGGTCGCGAATGTCACTTGCACGCGGCACTTTTCCACGCCGTTCTCCATCTTGCCGATACCGCGGACATGCGTGCTGTGCGCGATGACGCCACGCGGGATGTGAGCAAAGCGCTCCAACTGTGACGTGAAATAGTCGCGGCAGTGGTAGCCGATCTCGGCAATGTAACGTCCGTGGGTGATGGACAGTTCGTGGATGTGCGGTGCGTAAATGATGAGTTCACCGCCATCGGCCACGACGGGTTCGAGCTTGTACATGCATTTCCCGCCGACCCACATCTCGTCGTACATCTTCGGCGAGCACGAGAGGACAGTGTGAAACGGGCGCTCCTTGTACGTGATGTGGACGCGCCGCGAGACATCGCTCGCCGCATCCCACGCGCTCACCGGATCTCCGTATGAGAGCGACGCGAGCCCGCCGCCGCCGTGCGCGGCATCGCCCGGCGAGACGACCATGCAGAAGCAACGCTTCGGCACCGACACGAGCGATGCGGCGTGATCCACGACCTTGCGCACGGGCGTCCACTTGTTGCCGATGATCATCGGGTTTGTGACCAGCGCACCGAGCCAGTGAAAATAATTCAGCACGGTCGGGCCGCTCACGCCGGGGAAGATGTATTTGTTTCCGCCGCTGAAGCCCACGACCTCGTGCGGGAATACCGGGCCGATGATGAGCAGCAGATCGTAGTCAAAGACGCGCGCATTCACCTCGACGGGGACCTCTTCGGCGAGCAATCCGCCGGTCAGCTCACGGCTTTCCTCCACCGTGATCTTGCCGATGTTTCGAAGCGCCTTCTCATCGTCCCACGCGTGATTGAAAAGCTGCACGCTCGCAAAGGTCGTCCGCTTCTGATCGACGGTGATGCCGAGCCGCTCGCACATCGCCTCCTCACTCATCGGCTGATGCGTGCCGAGCGCGATCATCACGTCGAGCTTCGTAGTCACGCCACCGATTTGATCGAAGACGCCGGCGAACATCACTTCGAGCGGGCAGGTCCGCGTGGCATCCGGGACGATCAGCAGCACCTTCTTGCCGCGGAATTCATCGGCAGGGCACGCCTTGGCGATGAATGCGCGGGCCTGTTCCGGCGAGAGGTTCGTGCCTTCGGGAGCGATTTGGGAAAGGGCGGTCATGGGTTGTTTGAAATGACGGATGACGGATGGCGAATGTCGAAGGGAATTCTTGCTTTGAAGATCAGCGTTTCTCCCGCACCGCGTCTGCCAGCGGTTTCACAAAGGCGCACACCTTTTCCACGAGCTGCGGGTCGCTGGCAAATTCCGCGATGCGTTTCACGATCGCGCTGCCGACCACGACGGCATCCGACGCCGAGGCAACTGCGCGGACCTGCTCCGGTGTGCCGATTCCAAAACCGACCGCGATCGGAAGCGATGTCGTCCTCTTGATCGCAGCTACGCTTTCCGCGAGGCCCGAGGCCACGTCGCTGCGCTCGCCGGTCACGCCTTCGCGAGAGACGTAATAGATGAAGCCGCTCGCATCCCGTGTGAGCAGCGCGATGCGCTCTTGCGGCGTGGTCGGCGCGATGAGACGGATGCGTTTGAGCGGGCCGTGCATGCGCAGTTCCGGCGAGGCCTCATCCTCATCCGGCGGCAGATCGAGAAAGAGCACGCCATCCACCCCTGCGGCCTCCGCATCCGCGAGGAATGCATCGAAGCCGTGGCGATAGACGGGATTCATGTAGGTGTAGAATACGATCGGGATCTGGCTCTCCGCGCGAATGGCGCGCACGCATTCCAGCACGCCGTTGAGCGTCGCGCCGCTGGCGAGCGCACGCGCGCTGGCGAGCTGATTCACCACGCCATCGGCCAGCGGATCGCTGAAAGGCACGCCGATCTCGATGATGTCCACGCCAGCGCGTTCGAGCGCGGGGACGAGCGCGCGGGTCGCGGCGAGATTCGGATCTCCGGCGCAGATGTAGGCGATGAATGCCGCACGCCCTTCGGAGCGCAGCCTGGCGAAAGTGGAATCAATGCGATTTTCAGACATGGAAAAGGGCGCACAGGATGGCGGGGAGCACGTGGAATGACAGAAATTTTCAAGCTCATCCGATTCGCATCCATCGGCCAAAAGCCTGTTCATCGCCTCATTCCCGTCTAAAGAAACCCGCACATGCCGACCGCGCCGACGCTGAAAATCAACGAAATCTACGAGTCCATCCAGGGTGAGAGCACCTGGGCCGGCTGGCGCTGTGTCTTTGTGCGACTCACCGCGTGCGATCTGCGCTGCACGTACTGCGACACGGAATATGCATTTTACGAAGGCAAGAAACGCACGCTCGAAGACATCCTCGCCGAGGTGCTCGCGTTCGACTGCCCGCTCGTGGAAATCACCGGCGGCGAACCGCTGCTCCAGAAAAACGTGCTGCCGCTCATGACTGCGCTGTGCGATGCGGGGAAGACCGTGCTCATCGAGACCAGCGGCGCGCATGACATTTCAAAAATCGATCCGCGAGTGCATCGCATCATGGATCTGAAGACGCCCGGCAGCGGCGAATGCGCGCGCAATCTGTGGAGCAACATCGCGCATCTTGAAAAGCGGGATGAGGTGAAATTCGTCATCGGCTCGCGCGAGGATTACGAATGGTCGCGCGATCAGGTGAAAGAACACGCTCTCGCGGAAAGATGCGGCTGCGTGCTTTTCTCCCCCATCTTCA
>JAYWEO010000077.1:0-12734 GCA_043779225.1 Prosthecobacter sp. | reverse complement strand
TACGTCCGCATGGCTATAAGCCGTGAACAGAATCGGACGATCTTTCCTTGCAGCGAAGACGGATGGCCGATCGATCACGAAGTCGTCTTCGACGAGTTGGAGCCGTGCCTTGATCCCCGGCCAGTCTGCGCAGGCGACGGCCCCCAGTTTCGCAAGGTGCCGCTCCACTTCCGCAATCCCGTATGCGCCCGAGAGCAGCCTCCAGCCGTTTGCAGCAGCCGCATCCATGATGAAACGCGAGCCGCCGCTCCGCGAATTGGCAGCGGCAAGCATCACACTCGCATCGAGGAACAGCCTCACGCTCGCGGGATACCGAGCATTTCGCGGATGGCGCGGCCTTCCCTCTCGTCCTCGCCGAACCACTCCTGCATCCGATCGTCCGTGAAAGTGCGCGGCGTCGGGAGCAAATCGCTGCGCGAGCCAAGCCGGTGCAGAAGGAATACAACCAAATCTTCCCGCTCTTTTTCGGAAAGCTGCTCGGAGGCGGCTTCAATCTCGGCTAGCGTGCTCATGGCTGGAACGCTTACACCTCAACCGTGCCTCCCGCAAGCAGCCGCATGACACTCCACCTCCCCACCGCCGACATCTTCATCCCCGACGGCCTGCCCGCCGCCGATGCGTTCGCGCGCATCACACATCTCGGCATCGGCGCGCATCAGGACGATCTCGAATTCATGGCGTTTCACGGAATCCTCCAGTGCTTTCACAGCGATACGGAATGGTTCGGTGGCTTGACGTGCACGAATGGCAGCGGGAGCGCGCGCACGGGATCGTATGCGGATTTTACAGACGAGGAAATGATGGCCGTGCGTCGCGAAGAGCAGCGGCAGGCGGCGATCGTCGGGCGCTTCGGCGCGATGGTGCAACTCGATTACCCGAGCGGCATCGCGAAGGATCCCGCAGACTCGCGCCTGCGCGAAGACCTGCGCGTGATCCTCTCTGCCGCACAGCCGCGCGTCGTGTACACGCACAATCCGGCGGACAAGCACGACACACACATCGCCGTCGTCGTGCCGGTGATTCAGGCCATCCGCGATCTGCCGCGCGACCGGCGCCCGCAGGCCGTGCATGGCTGCGAGGTGTGGCGTGATCTCGACTGGCTGGGCGACGCCGAAAAAATCGTCCACGACGTGAGCGGCAACGACAGTCTCGCCGCCGCACTCAACGGAATCTTCGACAGCCAGATCGCGGGCGGCAAACGCTACGACCTCGCCGTGCTGGGCCGCCGCCGCGCGAATGCCACCTTCTTCCAAAGCCACGGCGTGGACCGCAGCGATGCGCTCGCCTTCGCGATGGATCTCACGCCGCTCACCCACGATGACTCGCTCGACATTGTGGAATATGTGACCGGTTCGATCGATCGCTTCCGCACCGATGTCGTCGCAAAACTCCGCAGTCGGATCGGGAAATAGCCGCCGTTCAAACAATCTTCACGACCATGGAAATCATCCTCCAGCCCACGCCCGAAGCCGGCAGCATCATCGCCGCGCGCATCATCGCGAAGCTCGTGCGGACAAAGCCGGACTGCGTGCTCGGGCTCGCGACAGGCAGCACGCCGCTGGCGACCTACCGCGAACTCGCGCGCATGCACCGCGAGGACGGACTCGATTTTTCAAAGGCCACCACGTTCAACCTCGATGAATACGTGGGCCTGCCGCCGGAGCATTCGCAGAGCTACCACGCGTTCATGGACGAGCACTTTTTCCGGCACGTGAATGTGCCGCGTGCCCTCATTCACATCCCGGATGGAATGGCGCGCGACATTCCCGCGGAGTGCGCACGCTACGAGGCGGCGATCGTGGCGGCGGGCGGGATCGATCTGCAACTCCTCGGCATCGGGACGGACGGGCATATCGGATTCAACGAACCCTCGTCGTCGCTCGCATCGCGCACGCGCATCAAGACGCTCACCGAGCGCACGCGCGCGGACAATGCGCGCTTCTTTCACGGCGACCTCACGCAGGTGCCGTTTCACTGCATCACGATGGGGGTCGGAACCATCATGGCTTCACGCGAGGTGCTCCTGCTGGCTTTCGGCGCAAACAAGGCCGATGCAGTGGCCGCCGCAGTCGAAGGCCCGATTTCCGCCATGAATCCTGCGAGCGTGCTGCAGATGCATCCGGTCGCGAAATGCATCACGGACGAGCCTGCGGCGGAGAAGCTGGTGCGGCGCGATTACTACCGCTGGGTCTTCGCCCACAAGCCAGACTGGCAGAAAATCAGCGGGTAGTCCCAGCGGGTTCCCGTGGCGTTGCCGCAGGCGGCGGGAGCGGCTGCGGAGTCTCGGTCCATGTCTCGTTCGGAAATGCGATGGACCGTGATTTTCCGATGAGCCGGAAGCCTTCAAAGACGCGCGCCTCGATGGTGTGCGAACGACCGTCGCGCAGCCAGCCGGGCAGTTCCGCGCGGAAGCCGATATTGCCATCACCATAGCCCTTCTCACGAAGATCGGGGCGAGGAAGCGTGGAGCGCCCGCGCGCGACCCATGCGTGATCGGCGTAGATGTCCACGGTGAGAAATTCGACGGGCTTGTCCTTTTGCCACACGTAGCCGGAGACGGCGCGATGGTCCGCTTCCTCGATCATGGCCTCATACGACGGCGGCGGCGGCGGTGTGAGTCGTCCGCTGAAGAGCAGCATGCCGAGCGCGATGATGTGGAAGGTGATGCCGATGTTCAGCACGCGCCACCACGGGCCGTCGCCCCAGACTTTCGCTGTCTTGTTCCAGCGCGCAAACACGTCGTAGCCGCAGAGGAGGATCGCGTGATACATGCCGTACGCGATGTAGTGGAAATTGAGGCCGTGCCAAACGCCCATGAGGCCGAATGTGATGAACAATCCGAGGTAGCTCGCCGTGTGTTTGCCTTTGAACCACTTCGCCTTCATCGCCGCGAGCTGGAAGCGCATGTGGATGTGATCGCGGAACCAGAACGAGAGGCTGATGTGCCAACGCGTCCAGAAATCCCGGATGTTGCGCGCGAGGAACGGGAGCGAAAAATTCTCCGGCGACTTCACCCCCATGAGCCGCGAGATGCCGACGGCAAACGCGCTGTAGCCCGCGAAATCAAAGAACAGGTAGAACGTATAGACATACATGTAGCCCGCGTAGCCCTTGAGTCCCGCGACCTTCAGCAGCGGCACGCGCAGATGCGTATCAATCTGCGCGGCGATGATGAACTTGTAGAGAAACCCGCGCATCACGCGCTGGATGCAAAAGTCCAGATCGTCGAGGAACTCGTCACGCGTGCGGACTTTCACCCAGTCCTGCCCGAAGCGCCGGTATCGATCAATCGGCCCGGAGGAAACCGTTGGGAAGAAAAATAGGAACGCAAAGAGCTGTCCGGGCGCGAGGGACTTCACCACACCGTCGCGGATGGAGAAAATCACATCGAGCGCGCGAAAGGTGACGTAGCTGATGCCGAGATAGCCGAAGACGCTCTCGTGCGAGACGAATGGCATGAGCCGGTTCGCCAGCAGTGGCACCAAGGTGAGCAGCATCGCGACGTAGAAGCTGCGGTTTGATTTCCATCGCAGGAATGCGAACGGCACCCAGAGCTGCCATGCGACGCAGATCAGAAAGAGGTAGAGCGGAGAAAACTCGATGCCCGCTGTTGTTTTCGTCCACGGGCTCGTGAGAGCGCCACCTGCATCCGGCAGATGCGCGCCCGCTAGACGCAGCACGGTGTTGTCGTGATGCGCAAAGACGAATCCCAAAATCGGGAGCGTGAGGATGAAGCACCATCGTGCGCTCGAATTTCCAAACGCAGCCGCGAGGAGCAGGAAAAGCGAGAACGACCAGCTCGCCTGCAACTGGCGGACAAACTGCGCCCACATCCCCACATCGCGGATGGGATAGATCGCCCCGACGATCACGGTGACGACGAACGGGACAATGACCACGGCGCCCGCCATGGCGGCGATGCGCGACCAGCGCGTCTGCGTGAGGCCGAGCGCAAGGATCGGCAGTACTGCGTAGAGCAGCAGCAGGCCGAAGAAGGTCCAGTTCGCGAAGGGGGTCATCAGGAATTGCCCGCGTGGCTACAGCATCTCCGCGAGCTTCTTCCGATCCGCCTTGCCGTTGTTGTTCATGGGGAAGCTGTCGAGAAAATGGAATTTTCGCGGCACCATGTACGCTGGCAGACGCTCGCCGAGCTTGGTCTTCAATTTCGCCGCCTGCTCGAAGTCCGTGCCCTCCTTTGCGCCGCTCAGCACGACGAATGTGGTGAGCGAATCAATGATGTCGCCCTTTTTCACGGGCAGCACGACGGCATCCGCGATCTCGGGCAGCGCGCGCAGGTTGGCTTCGAGGTCGCCGAGTTCGATGCGGTAGCCGTGGAGCTTGATCTGGCTGTCCATGCGGCCCTCGCAGAAAATCATGCCGTCGCGGTCGCGGCCCCAGTCGCCGGTGCGATAGGCGCGCGTGTCTTCGATGGGGTAAAATGCCTTCGCCGTGAGGTCGTCGCGCTTGAGGTATCCGGGGCTCACGTTTGGCCCGACGATCACGATCTCGCCGCGCTCGCCGGCCGGCATGGCCTTGCCGTCCTCGCCGCGGATGATGACGCGCGTGCCGGTCATCACATGGCCGATCGGGAGTGGATTCCACTGCGCGATGATCTCGCGCGTGATGCCCACTTTTGTCATCGCCACAGTCGCCTCGGTCGGGCCGTAGGTGTTCCAGACCGGGACATTCGGGAACCGCTCGATCATCTTGGATGCTGTCTCCGGCGCGAGCGCCTCGCCGCAAAAATAAAACGCGCGCATCTGCGGCATCATCTCCGAGTTGAAGCTCTTTTCGATCATGCACATCTGTGCAAAGGACGGCGTGCTCATCCACTGCGTCGCACCGCATTCGCGCAGTGCGATGAAAAGTGCTCGAAGGTTTGTGATGTGATCCTTGGTGAGGCTGAAGATGGTGTTTCCCGAGCTGAGCGCGAGGTAGATGTCATGCACCGAGAGATCGAAGGTGAACGGCGCGTGATTCAGAAAGACCTCGCCGCCTTCGATGAATTTCCCGTCCGCGTGCATCCACGCGAGGTAGTGATTCAGGTTCGCGAGTGTGATCACCACGCCCTTCGGCTCGCCGGTGCTGCCGCTCGTGAAGAGGATGTAAAATGGATCAGACGTTTCGAGCGGCTTGCGTCGGTATTCGACCGTGCCCGCCGCCGCGACGATCTCGGCGACCTTCGCGGGCGTGAGCACGATTTCGGCACCGGCGATTTCCACCACGCGCAGAATGCGCGCCTCGGGAGTCATGTAGTCAATCGGCACATATGGCCGGCCCGATTTCACCGCGGCGAGAAAGCTCACGAGCATCTCGGGCTCCTTGTGACCGTGGACTGCGATCGGCGTTCGCCTGTCGCCGAGCTGCGAGTCAAGCCACGCCGCAAGCGCGTTGCTCTTCGCGAGCAGTTCACCGTGAGTCATGCGCCGGTCACCGCTCACATGCGCGAGGCGGTCAGGTGCGGTGCGTCCGTATTTTTCGATTTGGTCGAGAAGGTGCATGGCTAGAATTCTGCGTAAACAAACTCGGGGGTTTCAAAGTTCCCGCGCCCATACATCGCGACGAGCACAGCAATGAGCGCGAGGTAATACAGCGCGAGCACCGCGGGCCGCGCTCGCGGATGGGCGTCCAGCCAGCTCTTGGCAAACGCGATCACGCCGCGAGCCGCTTTTGCACGTCGTCGACCATCTTCGCGGGCGTGGCCCACGCGTCGCGGTCGAATTCCGCGGGGGAAATCTCCACGTTGAGTTCCTGCTGGAGCGCGACGATGAGCTCCACCGTCTTCATCGAGTCGAGGATCTGCAGATCGTAGAGCGCGAGGTCGGGGTTTGTCCGCACTTCCTCCGTGTCGGCGATGCGTGCGAGGACATCGATGACTTGTTCGTGGATCGCTGTGGCCATGGGTCTTTCAGGGAATCGCGGGACGCTGGCCCGCTAGTTTCGGGACTTCTGCGGCTGGTGGTAAAAATCGTCAAGAACCTTGTTGAAAAGCATCCACCCGCGCTCGCCCGGATGGTCGAGATTGTCGGCGAAAAATGTCGGGTCATTCTCGTACTGGCTGAAGTACACGAGCTGCACGCCGTATTGCGCCGCGAGCCGGTTCAGCTCCACGCCGTAGGCCTTGCGCGCCTCGGCGGAGACGCCGGTCGTCTCGAGATCCGGCCCGTGCAGCGGCATTGAGAGGAGCAGCGCGTCGGTGTGCATCTCCTTCAGCGTGCGCAGCAGCAGCTCGAAGTCGTCCCACTCATCAGCATCCTTGAGCGTCTTCAAAAAGTCAGCGTCGCGCGAGCCCTTCGGCCTCTTCGTGAGACGCGGCGCGATGGGCGGGCGCGTCGTCTTCACCTTCACGCTCGTCTTGCGCAGGATCTCCTTCCAGTTCAGCCCCGCGATGCGGTGCGGCTTCTGATTTTTTTCCTCCAGATTTTCCGCGATGTGCAGCCCGGCCTCGATGTGATCCTGCGCGCGGCCCACGGCATTCGCGAGTTTGCCCAGCGGCCAGATCGCCGCATAGAGCGCGCGATCCAGGAGGGTGTCGCCAGCCAGCCGGCGGAGTCCGAATTCCAGAGCCCAGTTTCCCTCCGTCGTCTCGGGATATTCCACCATCCTGCGCGCCGCGTCGCGCTTCAGATCCGCACTGAGGTGGGTGCTGAAGGCCAGCTCCATCGCCTGCAGCGCGCTGAAATTTCCCTCGTAATAGTCGCGGTTCACCTTCTCCGAGAAAAAGTAGCTCGGCGAGATGGAGAACGCGACCTTGCGCCCGTAGATGTAACGCCCGACCGACGCGATTTTCTGCATGATCGCCAGCGAGGTCGTGCCGGGCTTTCCGACTGGGAACGGACGGAAGCCCGTCGGGTACTGCTCGAAGAACTCGCTCGCCTTGCCCGGCACAGGCGACACGAGTTCCGAACTGCCGTAGAGCACCAGCAGATCCGGCTGGGAAAATGCAGTCTTCTGCAGCGCCACGCCCTGCAGTTTCAGATCGCCGAATTCATCGGCAAAACTGTGGATGTAGCGGTCCTCCGCCTTTGCGCACAGCAGCACCGTCGCGAGCGCGCAGACAGTTGCGAATCCGGCGGCGACGCCGAATGCATGAAGATGATGTCGCGTGGAAGGGGCGCTCACAGAGGGGAGATGGAATGACGCAATCAGAGTGACCAATGCACGGGAGAGTCAATCCTCGGCGCGAAGTAACTGGCCGCGCGCCTTGCGCTGCAAACGGGAACGGTGATACCACGCGCTCCCATCCGGCTCCCGTGCGCATCCTCATCGCTCCTGACAAATTCAAAGGCTCACTCTCCGCACCCGCCGCGGCAGAGGCCATCGCGCGCGGCCTGCGCACCGTGTGGCCGGACGCGCAGTTCGACCTCTCGCCGATCGCCGACGGCGGCGAGGGCTTTGCCGAATCGCTCGCGGCAGCGCTCGGCGCGGAGTGGGTGAAAGTGGCGAGCGAGGATGCGATCGGGCGATCCATCGAGGCGCGCTACGCATGGCTGCCGGGCGAGCATCTTGCGATTTTGGAAATGAGCGAGGCCAGCGGCCTGCACCGCATCGCATTGCACGAGCGCGCACCGCTCCGCGCGGACACCTTCGGAACCGGCCTCCTGATCGCGCACGCAATCGCACGCGGCGCAAAACGCATCCTCGTCGGACTCGGCGGGAGTGCGACCACGGATGGCGGCGCAGGAATGGCGCGGGCGCTCGGGTTTCGCTTTCTGGATCGGGATGGGCGGGAGCTTTCCACCACCCCAGAAAAACTGGCTTCGCTCGCGCACATCGAACCCCCCATGACGCTGCGGCTGCCGGAAATCTTCGCTGCGTGCGATGTGCAGAATCCACTGCTCGGCGAGCGCGGCGCGGCGCGGGTGTATGGGCCGCAAAAGGGCGCGGATGCGTCTGCCGTGGAGATGCTCGAAGGCATCCTTTCACGGCTCGCGACTCGATGCGCAGCGGACCTCGGCTGCGATCATCGCGACGTCTCCGGTGCCGGTGCCGCAGGCGGGCTCGGCTTTGGCCTGCTCACTTTTTGCGGGGCAAAAATTCGCCCCGGCTTCGACATGATCGCAGAGACGCTCCACCTCGGCGACCGCATCGCCGCAGCCGATCTCGTGATCACAGGCGAGGGACGGATTGACGACCAGACTCTCGACGGCAAAGGCCCTGCCGGAGTCGCAGCACTTGCGCGCCAGGCAGGCAAGCCCGTGATCGGCTTCGGCGGATCGATCACCGCGACTGCGGAAGATGCCGGGATTTTCGATGCGCTGATCCCGATCGCAGATCGCCCGCTCGACATCTCCGAAGCCATGCGCGACGCGGCATCGCTGCTGGAGCGCGCCAGCCGCCGCGCGGCACAGCTCATCGGCATGCGGCCCTGATCATTTTTCACAACCATTCGCCGGCAAAAGCAAAACGGGCTTCCCAAAAAGGGAAGCCCGTCTTGTAAGTTGAGGAATGCCTGGTGGCTGTTACTTCGTCTTGGCCTCGGGAGCCTTCGGAGCATCGGCGACCTTGATGCCGTAGCTGGTGATTATCTTCACGGCGTTCTCGTTGCCATTTTTGGCAGCAGCGTCCACTTCCTTCATCATTTCAGTGAAGGTCTTCTGAAGCTCCTGGGACTGCGCGACGACAGGCTGGCCATCAGCGATGGCCTTCGCATTTCTCTCTTTGAGTTCCTTATATGCGGTGATCTGCTTGTCCGCATTTCCGCTCTGCCACTTGACGGTCTCCGTCGAAGTCGCGACGCCTTTGATCTGGCTGAAAAAGAGCATCGAAATGGCGAGCGCCAAAAGGGCGATCGGGATGTGGATGCTGACGAAAGGATTGCTGTTTTCTTGGTTGTCCATGACTGGTTGGATTCTGAGGTTGGATTAGGGGTTCGGAGCGCGGAGTGCGGGAGTGCCGGACGGTGCGGGGGCTGGCGCGGGCGCGGGCTTGCTGCCGCCTTGCTTGGCTTGCATTTCGGCGATCTGCTTGTCCACTTCCTTCACGTCCTCTGGTTTCATGGTGAATTTCTCATAGTCATACTTCTTCATGATCCTGATGAAGTCCTTGTCACCCTTTGCGGCGAAGTAGCCCATGTCGCGGAGAATCGGCGGGCCGGCCTTCTGGGCGACGGTTGCGCCGGTGTTGACGATCTCGTTCATGCGCGACAGGTCTTGGTTCTGCAACGCGGTGGTCTGAGTGAGATCCTGGATTTCAGACTGCTTGCGGCGGATTTCATCCTGCAATGCGTTGTTCGTCTGTGCCGTGGTGAAACTCACGATGCTGAGGATGACGGCCACGAGCGCCAGCAATGAGGAAAGGAGGAATGGTGCGTTTTTCATTTTTGAATCAAGGGGCGGGACTTCTTCTGCAAGTCGCGCAATCCGTCAAGCGGGAACCAAAGAATTTTTCCTCCCCGGGGTTGCTGCGCGGCCTACTTCGATTTCTTGGACGACTTCGAATAGCGCGGCGCCTGGATCAAATTTCCATTCGCATCGTAGGTGTCCACCTCGATGACGACGGCACTGCCGTTGCGCGTGCTGTAGTGATAGTTTTTCGTGCCGAGCAGGCTGTCCTTTGCATCATAGATGACCTCCTGGATCACGCGATCTTCGCCATCCAGCTTGTAGGTGCTCTTCTGGGTGATGACGCCCTTCGCATTATACATGATCGCAGACAGTGGCGCGAGGCGCTCGTCCAGCTTTTGCACGACCTTGTGCGTCAGCCTGCGGCTGGAATCGTAAAAAGACTCGGTGGACTGCCGCTTCGAGGGATCCACCTCGCGCGAACTGCCAGAGCCGTCGGGATACTCGCGGTTCGTGATCCGGATCGGCGGCAAGGCGGACGCAAGCGCCGTCAGAGCGAGAAAAATGAACAGCGTTTTCATAGGTGAGTTGCGGCTTCTATTCGGCCGGGACGAGCTGGATGACATCGATCGCGACATTCCCATCGGCAGGGCCGTCGCCGACGATCACCACCGCAGGCTTGCCCGGCGCAAAGGTGAACTTCCCGAGGCTCACGAGGCCCTTCGCAATCGGCGCAGGGATGCGCTCGTTCACTGTTAATTTTTTAACACCATCCGCGGACTCGACCGTCACCGGCGCATTGGTCGCGCGGTTTTCATGCGGGCTGTAGCTGAACCGCACCTCGTAGGTGCCCGCCTTTTCGATCGTGAACTCATAGCGCGCGGCCCCCACCTCCGCCTTCGCACGATAGCGGTAGCCGTCGCCGTAGAAATCCGGCAGTCCGTGACCTTCGACCCATTTGCCGGCGAGCTTCGCCTGGCTGTCATCGAGCGCGAGGCCGGGGAGCGATTTCACGGGGATGCCTGTGGGCGCGTCGTGCTTGTCTCCGACCAGCAGCGGCGGCACGTAGCCCTCGGGGAGCTTCGGAGCTTCGCTCACCGTCGAGCGACGGGCTGCGCCGGGGAGCTGCAGGAGCTGCTGCAGTTCGGGGAAGTAACGCTCGTAGATCGCACGCGGCGGCACGTCCATCTTGATGCAGAGACTCGCGGCCTTGCCGACGACTTCGCCGATCATGCCGCCGGTCTTCATCACGCGCACGGTGCCGAGCGCCTCGTGCGTCACGCTCACGTCGCGGCCGGCCATGAAAAGATTTTCGACATTGCGCGAATAGAAGCAGCGATACGGCACCGGGTAGCCGTGTTTTTTGTCCACGCTCTTGTCGAAGACGGCCTTCGAGATGAACGGGTCGTCCTGCACCGCGCCCTTCGCGTATTGTTCCTTCGGGTAGTGCAGATCGATGTCCCACGTCGTCGGCACCGTGCCGTCGGGATATTCCTTCTTGTCCGCAATGTCCTCGCGTGTGAGCACGACATCGCCGAGGAGCTGCCGGCTCTCGCGCGGCCCGCCGATGTAGGCGACCCATTCGAGTTTCGCATTCGCGTGGTCGGCCTTGCCGCCTTTGTTCTTCATCGCGTTGAACGCCCCGTAGATCGCCCGGAAATTCCAGTCGCGCATGTCCTCCAGGCCGAGGATCGGATGCTTGTTGAAACCGCTCTCCCAAAACCACTGCGCGTGAAAACGCTGCGGATACGGGAAGTCGTCCATGTCGAGCGGCAGCGCCCACGGCACTTCGGGAAAAGTGGACGCCGCGCCTGCGTCCTTCCATCGCCACATGTTCGACATGCCGAGGTGCTCGCTCTCGCGGATCGTGTGATCCGCGCCGGCGAGCGCGCCGATGGTCGCATGGCCCGTCGCGTCGCAGAAAAGTTTGCCGGTGAAGCGACGCTTCGCACCCGTCTTCACATCGAGCGCCACGGCTGCGCCGACGTACTGCTTGTCCTTCATCTCCACGGCGATCACGCGGTTGTTGAAAAAGAGCGCCAGATTTTTTTCCGCGCGCACGAGCTGCTCCTTCTTGTCGTCGCCGAATTCCTCATGCGTCCCCGGCGACAGCTTCGCGGTGTCCTGAAATTCCTCCACGATCTCGCCGAGCATCGGATACTTCCCGCGCCGCGTGCCGCCCATCGCCCACACGCGCACTTCGCTCGAACCGTTGCCGCCGAGCACCGCGCGATCCTGGACGAGCGCTACCTTGCAGCCCATGCGCGCAGCGGAAATCGCCGCCGCAGTCCCACCGTATCCACCGCCGACCACGACGAGATCGTAGCTGCCCGCATCCTCCGGCTTCTCAGGAAAACCGAGCGCCGTCCTGCGCCACGGATCATTCACATCATTCGAGTTCGGCGGAGTGAAAGCCACGTCCTGCGTGAACAGGATCGCATCGCAGCGCCCGGCGAAACCCGTGAGGTCATGCAGCGCAAGCGGCGTCTCCACATTCGTGATTTCGACCGGGCCGCCATCCTGCCATCCCCACGCCTTGCCCTTCGTGCCGAAGGTCTCCGCGAGCGGCTTCCCGTCCACGAGCAATTGGAATTTTCCCGGCGTGCCCTGCGCATTCCAGCGCGCCACCCAGTCGAGCGTCCGCACCCATACGCGGTATTTTCCCGTGCTCGGAAATTTCACCACCGTCGCCGCATCCTTCACTGGTTCGCCCATGCCGTGCGCGAGCAGATACGGCGAGCCCATGCTGTCGATGAACTGCGTATCGAGCGCCCATCCGCCGTGATCCTTGAACGATTCGGCCTCGATGAAAACTTGGTCGGCAGCGAACGCGGTGCCGGAAATCGCGATGAGAGGGAGCAGGATTTTTTTCATGGAAAAGGGAGCGGGGCGGAAATGGCTAGCGCGTTGCGGAAGCGAAACAAGCGTGGCGTAGGATCTACTTCGCAGCGGGCTTCGTCTCGATCGGCTTGCCCGCGACCTTCCAGCCGTTGAAACCCGATTTGAGATGGAAGATTTGCGCGGATTTTTGCAGCGCCGCGATTTTCACGACGGCTTTGGAACTGCGATTCCCCGCCGCGCAATGGACGATCAGCGGCCTGTCCGTCGGCAGCGCCGCGATCTGCTTTTCAAAATCGTCGCCGAGAAAATCCACGTTCTTCGCTCCGGGGATGTGGCCTTCCGCAAATTCATCCGGTGTCCGCACATCGACCACGAGCACGGGAGCCTTGCCCTTCATCAGCAGCGCAGCCTCGTCCGGCGTCACGTCTTTCGGCGCAGAAACCTTGGCGGCTGCAGGCTGCTTCGCCTCCTCGGCGACGACGTGAGGGGTGAAATTCAGCAATGCAGCGATGAGCAGCGCAGGGAGGATTTTCATGGAATGAAGCAAAGCGGATCCGGCGCAGATGGCAACCCGGCGCAAGCCCGCTCGGATGAAAATGCAAAAATCGC
>JAYWEO010000076.1:0-4688 GCA_043779225.1 Prosthecobacter sp. | reverse complement strand
GATCCTCCGCCTTCATCACTCCGCGATGGAGGAATGGCCGTGACGAAAAGAGCGGGATGTCCGCTGCGAACTGCGAGCCTTTTCCCTCGTGGATTTCTCCGCGCACGGTGTCGCCGTCGGACGCTGTTCCGTAAAGGTGGACGGCGTCGCCGTGCGTGAACCGGTAGTTGTCGCCCGTCGTCGCAAAGGCGTGGATCCACTCCTGCACATCGAAGCGCCCCTCGCCGAGCGGACGCGCGATCGCGATGGAGTGATAGATCTGCTTTTCCCCATAGCCGCGCCGACCGATGACGGTAAAGGCCCACGCAAACAGTCCGACCGTGACGAGAAATCCGCCGAGCAGCAGGCGGTAGTTCCGCTTGCGTTGCAGGTAAAATACGGGGCCGATCAGGATCACGTACGCGACGGTGAGCAGGTAGATGAGCGTCCAGTTGATGTTTGGCCGCGTGATGGCCGCGAGCTTGCGAAAGACGAAGCTGTCCACGTCGTAGATGTTGCCCTTGCCGTCATTGCGCAGTTCGCGCGGTGCGAAGCCATGCTCCTTCAGCCATTGCTCGGTGATCTCTGCGCGCGTCGTCTCCTGCTTTACCACGAGTCCCGCGCCGATCCGCTTTTGCTTGCCGGCATCGGTGATGTTCAGCGGGGCAAAGTCATCCGTGAATTGCACCGCCGCGCCATCCGCACCTGGCAGCAGATGCACCGTGCCGCCGCGCCGCAGCCAGTCGAGGAATGCCTCGCGCCGCGGTGCGTCCCAATGCGGCTGATGATCGAGGACGATCGCACCGAGCCCATCCGTCGCGCCGACGGTCGTGGGAAAAAGATTTTCCGCGAAAAGTCTCATGCGGACCGCCCGCATCCCTGGTGCATCCGGGTCCGCGAGCAACACGGTCGCGGGCGCGCCGGTTTCCGGCTGGCCCAGGTCCGCATCCCGCTCCCGGCCGTCGTTCCACGAGAGTTTCCAGTCCGGCGCGTAGTTGCCGATGTAGGGGTGGAACTGCACCATGCGCGAAGTGCCGGGCGCGAGAAAGACGGACTGCTTCAGCGGCGCGCCGTTGCCGCCGCCGCTGAGACCGATGTCGCCCTCAAATGCCTTCGCGCCGCGATTCACGACCTCGACTGAGAGCAGCGCGAAACTGGAATGCGGCACCTTGCCATCGAATCCCCACAGCGGCTTGCCCACGTCGAGCGCCGCGTGTGATTTCACCGCGAACAGAATGAGCAGGGCAAGGAATGGGAGAAATCCAGAACGGTTCACGCGGCGCGGACGCTGGCAGAGTCGCGGGAAAATGTGTAGCGGCAAACGCGGGCTTCTTGCGCAGCCTACGCGACTGCGCGCCGCTGGAACCACCACCACTCGACGAGCAGCACGACGAAGCCCGCCAGCGCCAGCGACCACCACAGCGAGCGATCCGATTTTGACGATACACTTGCGGTCGCGACGGAAATGCGGTCGCCGAATTCCACTTCGCTCACGGCGGCGAGGCCGGTCTCCGATGCGCTGAGCAGGCTCGCGCCGACCGTCCGCACGGTGCCGCCGGTGGTGAATGTGTATTCGCCGACATGCGGCGCGGGGATGCCGGCGACGGTGCCGCGTTCGTCTGCGCGTTCGGTGCGCGTGAAGTGCGACGGACCTTTCACGGCGACGCTCATATTTGCACTGAATCCTTGAGGCGGCAGCACGCCCGTCGCGATGGCGGCGGACTCGGAGAGCCCGGCGAGGGCACGAGCGCGCTCGACGAGATTTGCGGTGAAAATCGGAAACGCGACGCGGAAGGGCAGCGTGCTGTGCTCGGGGCTGAAGAGCAGATGCACACGCATGCTGCCGCCCGACTCGTCGCTGCGCACGAGTGCAAGCGGGCCGTGCGGACCGTGAGCGAGGACTTCGCAGCCGAGATTTGCAAATGACGTGCCGTCTTTTCCTGCCGCGGTCACGGGGTCTTCCATGAAGATGACCTCGTCGAGGCTCACGTGCTGGAGCAGCGGCGACTCACGCTGCCAGTCGATTGCGGAGACGCTCTTTTTCTCGATGGTCACGAGTGGCGCGATGTCGTCCGGCACGAAGCCCGTGGTGCAGAGCAGCAGCGCGGGCGGGGCTCCCGGCTTGTCGGTGATGGCGAGGTCGAATGCTCCCGGCGACGGCGTGTCCTTGCTCGGGAAAATGCGGAGCCCATCGAGTGAGGCGAGGGCGTGGCGGAATGTCGTGAGCGATTCCGGCACGAAGACATCGAGCGGGCGCACGGCGGGGAGGGTGAGCCACGCGTCGTTGTCGCTCGCGAGCGAGTCGAATCCGCCGGATCGGAGCACGGCGTGGATGACTGCTTCCTGTGCGCCGCTCACGCGGAATGCGATCCGTGGAGTGCTGCCGGGAGTGAGCGCGACCTGCTCCTGCGCGATGCTCTGGCCGCCGCTGAGCAATTCCACCGTCGCAGTCGCCGCGGGTGCGGGATCGGTGATGCCGAGCTGGAGGAACAATTCCCAGTCACCATTGCCCGCGCGCCGCGCGTTGAAGGCGGTGATGCCCGCGTTTGGTCCCGCAGGCGGGAGCTTTTGCAGTTCGAGCTGGAAGGGCAGCTCGAAGTTCGTCTTCGCAGGCAGATTTCCATCCGTGAGCACCAGCACGCGGTCGAACGGCGTGGTGCGCGCGAGCGCCTGCGCGAGACGGAGCGCTTCCTCCAGATCGCCGGGAATGTCCTCGGTCTCCAGTGCGCGCACGGAGTCACGCAGCTCAGACTTATTGTTCGTGAAGCCGGTGAGCTTGCGCGCGGATTTTCCAAACGTCACGAGGCAGAGTTCCTGATCCGGCGGCAGCGATTCGATGCGCTCGTTCAGCCGCTGCTTCGCCTCGTCGAGCCGCGAGCGTCCGCCGATTTTATCGAGCGCGCCCATGCTGGCCGACACGTCCAAGAGGATCGGCAGCCGCCCCGAGCGCTTCGCCTCGCGCCGCAGGAAGGGCTGCATCGCCGCGAGCGCGAGCAGGGTGAGCAGGAGGATTTGGAGCAGCAGCAGCAGGTTGCGCTTGAATTTTTGAAACGGCGAATTCACGCGCTGGTCGCTGAGCACCTGCCGCCACAGCACGATCGAAGGGATGATCTGCCGCGGGCGCTTCAGCTTCAAAAAATAGAAGACGACGAGCGGGATCAGCAGGGCAAAAAGCCACGCGCTGGAGAGGGCGGTGAAGGTCATGGCTTCGGGATTTCCAATGCCCTGCAGATTCCCCAGGCCGTTGGATTTTTGACCTCACGATGACGTGGCACGGCGGAAGTTTTCTTTGTCACCGGATTCCACCACACGGAATGCCGCGAGCCTTCGCGATAAAGTGCGCAGCCGTGCGCGCGGAGATGCCGTTCGAGATCGGCGAGTTTCAAACAGTCGCGAGTTCGAGCGTTTCACGCACCGAGCCGGCGGGCTGCTGCTGCTCGCGGGCGATGTCCCGGTTGCATTCCAGAATCATCCGCAGCGCATCGGCCAGATTCTCGCGAGCTTCATCGAGGGTCTCCCCTTCGGAAATCGCGCCGGGAATTTCCTCCACGTACGCTGTGTAACCGCCTTCCGGCGCGGGGATGTAGGCTGCCGTGAGTTTCATGCTGGGAAATTGCCGTGGAGTAAACGGTGCGTCAACGAAGCATCACCATCACACGAGCCATCCCTTTTTCCGCAGCATCTCAAAGCACACGCGCTCGAAGGGCTCGGCGGCGCTGGTGGTGAGGAAGCGGCCGGAGCGTTGCTGGCAGAGTGTGGCGAGCCGATCCTCGTGGGCGGCGCGGTATTCGTGATAGAGCGCGAGGAGTTCGCCGGCGTTGCTGATGTCGAGCGTGGCGTCGCTCTCGCTGTCCACGAGGCGGAAGTCGCCTGCGACCTCGGGTGCGATTTCCGACGGGCCGAGGATTTGCAGAGCCCACGGTTCGAGGCCGGAATTGTGCAGCAAGCCGAAGGCGCGTTTCAGATCGCCGGGTGTGAGAAAATCCGAGAGCACGATCGCGATGCCGCGGCCAGTGTGGCGACGGAGAAATTCCTCGATGCCCGCGTCAATCGTCCGCTCGCCGCCAGCCTCGATGCCTTCGAGAGATGCGAGTAGCTTGCGCACGCTCGCGCGCCCGCTGCATGGTGCGAGCCGCGTCGCCTCGGCATTCCCGAGCACGCATGCGCTCAGCTTTTCCGAGCCTCGCAGGCTGACGACTCCGAATGCCGCCGCGAGCCGCTGCGCGAGGGTGATTTTTCCCTCGAAGGTCATGCTCGTGGAGGCGTCCACGAGCAGCGCGATGTGCATCTCCTCCTCCTGATGATACTGCTTGAGGTAGGGCCGGTTGATGCGCGCGAAGATGTTCCAATCCACGAAGCGCACATCGTCGCCGGGAGAGTAGTCGCGGAAGTCGCAGAACTCCGTGCTTGCGCCGCCCTTCGCCGCGAGGTGCTCGCCGCGCGCGCGGTGTGTGCAATGCCGCGAGGCGTTCAGCCGCAGCCGAGCGAGGCGGTCGAGGTCGCGGTTGCTGAGCAGCGAGGAGATTTGCGCGGCGGGCATCGGGCGTTTTCCTACGGCATCGCGCGGCGCGGGGCAATGCAGTTGCGCGGTGCGGGGAAATTCGTTTGCTGCTTCCGCGCGCGCCGCTAGCCTCGCGCTCATGAGTTTGTTCAGCCAGATTGATTCCGACATCAAGGACGCGATGCGTGCTCGCGCAGCGGAACGCCTC
>JAYWEO010000075.1:0-10458 GCA_043779225.1 Prosthecobacter sp. | reverse complement strand
TGTCATCAACAGCTCAGGCGGCAACACGCTGAACCTCGTCGGCCAGAATCCGGCGGTGAACAACGTGCCGTTCATCAGCGTGACGAATGCCAGTGACGTCGCGACGATCAATGCGGTGGTCTCCAATTTCTATTCACCCGCACCGATTCCGTTCGGGCTGAATGGCGGGCTGACCTCGACGGGTGCGGGCAAGCTGGTGCTGACGAATGTCGGCAACACCTACACAGGAGGCACGACAATCACGGGCGGCGGCACGGTGAGCATTTCCGACGACCATAACCTCGGTGCGATCCCCGGAGCCCCTGGCATCAACGACATCACGCTGAACAACGGCGCGCTGCAGGCTACCGCGACCTTCACGCTGAATAGCAACCGCAGCATCATCCTCGCAGGTGCGGGCGGCATTGATGTCACGGGAACGGATCGGCTCACGTATGGCGGAGTGATCAGCGGCGCGGGTTCGCTGGCAAAAACCGGCACGGGCATCCTCACGATCTCGGGTGTGAACACGTATCAGGGCGGCACCCTCATCCTCGGCGGCACGCTGGAAATCTCGAACAACAACAACCTCGGCAACGTTGCGGGCGCTGTGACTTTCGGAAATGGCGCGACGCTCAAGACACTTGCGGGCATCACCTCGGCACGGGCGATTTCGCTCGGCGCGGTGGCGAATACCGGCGGCGGCGTGATTGATACGAATGGATTCAACTCGACGCTCACCGGCATCATCACCGGCGCGGCGGGCAACGGCCTCGTGAAGAACGGCGCAGGAATCCTGACTGTGACCGGCGCGAGCACCTACCTCGGTACCACGACGATCAACACAGGCACCCTGCAGGTCGGCGACAACGCCACGGCGGGCGCGCAGATCGGAAATAATGCGGCGAATGTGATCGTCGGCAGCGGGGCCATCCTCGATGTGCGCCTCACGGATGGCGGCACTTTCAACAACACGATCGCCACGGCGCTCGGTGCGACGATCAACTCGACGAACAGCGCGGGTGCGACGCAGACCTTCGGCGGAATCATCAGCGGTGCGGGCATCTTCAACCAAAACGGCCTCGGCACCGCGGTGCTGAATGGCGCGAACACCTACACCGGCCAGACGAATGTGAACTTCGGCACGGTCGTCCTCGGCAATGCGACCGCGCTCGGCACGATCGCGGCAGGCACCGTGGTCGCGAGCGGCGCGACGCTGGATCTGAACGGCCAGACCGTCGGCGCGGAGGCGCTCACGATCGGCGGCGCGGGAGTCGGCGGCAATGGCGCGCTGATCAACGGCAGCATCGCCGTCGCGGCTTCGCTCAGCGGGCCAGTGTCGCTCACGGCGGACACGACGATCACGACATTCAGCGCGAACGCAAACGCGACGCCCGGCGGCAGCATATTGCTGAGCGGCAATGTCAGCGGCGGCTTCGGCATCATCAAGAACGGCAACGGCACGCTCACGCTCACCGGGCTGAACATTTACACCGGCCAGACGCTCATCAACGCTGGCATCCTGCAGGCAGGAAATAATTTTGCCCTCGGCAGTGTCGGTGCGAACACCGTGGTCGCGAGTGGCGCGTCGCTGCAAATCCTCAATGGTGTCGCCGTCGTCGGCGAGCCGGTGGTCATCAATGGCTTCGGCGCAGGCGTCGCGGCACCGGGTGCGCTCACGCAGTCGCTGAATGGATCCTCGAGCCTTGCAGGGGCAATCACGGTGGCGACGAATGCGAACATCAGCACGAACGGCACGGGCATCATGACGCTTACCGGCGGCATCACGAAGAACGGCACGACGCTGACACTGAATGGCGGCGGCACGATCAACATCAACGGCGTCGGCATCAGCGGCGTGACGAGCTTCACCTCGGATCTCGTGGTGGACGGCACGGGCGTCGGCGGACTCACAGTCGTGAACATGAACGCGGCGAACAGCTACGCCGGCCCGACGTGGATCACGAACGGCGGGACGCTCAACGCAAACGTCCTTGCCGCTCTGCCCTCGACGGCGGCGGATGGACTCGGCGGTACCGCGAGCATCCGCACGACAGTGATCATGGATCCCGTCGCGGCGATTCCCGGCACGCCTCCGTCGCCCTCGCCGAGCAGCGGCGGCTCGATATTGAACCTCGGTGCGAGCCAGGCGATCCAGTCGCTCACCGGCGCGGTGAGTTCGCGTGTGAACCTCGGTACGAAAACGCTGACCATCGGCACCACGCTCGGCGGCGCGACTACATTCGCGGGCGTCATCTCCGGTGCAAACGCGGCGGGCGCGAGCATCATCAAGGACGGCACGAGCACGCAGATTTTCTCCGGGCCGAACAACTATACCGGCTCGACGACGGTGAAGGGCGGCACGCTGCAGGCGGGCGTCGCGACCGTCACACCTGCGGGTCCTGTCGGAACGGTGCCGACCTCCGGCGCGTTTGGTGTGGACTCGGTGATGACGGTCAATGCGGGCGGCACGCTGGAACTCGCGGGCTTCAGCAATACCATTGGCTCACTGGTGAGCACGCCGCTGCCCGGCGGCGGCACGGTGCAGAACACGACGGTCGGCAACAATGCACCGGCGACGCTCACCATTGACGGCATCAACGCCGCCGGAACCGCGGGAGCGGTGAACTTCGGCGGAGTCATCAAGGACACGGCTGCCACGGCGCTCTCGATCGTGAAGAACGGCGCAGGCACGCAGATTTTCAGCGGTGCGAATACCTACATCGGCACGACGACCGTCGATGGCGGCATCCTGCAGGCGGGAGTCGCGACCGTCACGCCCGCCGGACCTGCCGGGACGGTGCCGACCTCCGGCGCGTTTGGCGTGGACTCGGCGACGACGGTGAATGCCGGCTCGGTGCTGGAACTCGCGGGCTTCAGCAACACCATCGGCTCACTGTCCGGGGGCGGTGCGGGCAGCTTCGTGCAGAACACGCTGAACAATGCGGCGACGCTCACCATTGATGGCATCAATGCCGCCGGCCCCGCCGGAGCGGTGACCTATGGCGGAGTCATCAAGGACACGACCGGCACGGCCCTTTCGATCGTGAAGAACGGGGCAGGCACGCAGATCTTCAGCGGCCTGAATTCCTACGTCGGCATGACGACGGTGAATGGGGGCATCCTGCAGTCGGGCGTCAATACGAACGCGGGCAACACCGGCGGCGCGTTCGGCGTGAATTCGGCGACCACCGTCGGCACGTCCGCGACCGCGGCCACACTGGCATTGAACGGCTTCAGCAACACGATCGGGACGTTGTCTGGCAACACGAGCGGCATCATCCAGAACGGCTCTGCGGCGAATGCGTCCGTGCTGACGTTTGGCTCCGGAGCCGTCAGTGGCACCACGACGTTTTCAGGGGTCATTCAAAATGGCGGCGCTGCGACGCTTTCGCTCATCAAGGTGGGCACGGGAATCCAAGTGCTCGCCGGGACTGCGGCAAACACCTACACGGGTCTTACCACGGTGAACGCTGGCGAGCTTCACCTGAACAAGACCGCCGGCGTGAATGCCATCGGCGGGAACCTGACGATCGGCGACGGTCTCGGCGGCGCGAACAGCGACATCGTGAAGCTCCTCGCAAACGATCAGATCCTCGCGACCTCCCTTGTGCTGATCGACAGGAACAGCGGCCGTCTCGACCTGAATGGCAAGACCCAGACGGTCGGTTCCATCGACGACACCGGCACGGTCATCCTGGGCGGCAGCAGCATCAATCTCGGCAGCGGCACGCTGACGACCGGTGCAGGTGGCGGCGCAAATCCTGCCAACCCGAACACGGCATTCAGCGGTGTGATCAGCGGCACGAACGGCAACCTCACGAAGACCGGCACGGGCATCTTCACGCTCAACGGCACGAACACCTACACCGGTGCGACGAATGTGAACGCGGGCACGCTGCGCGCAGGCTCCACGCAGGCCTTCGGAAGCGATTCCGCTGTGACCATTGCCGCAGCCGGCACGCTCGACCTTGCGGGCAAGAGCAACAGCATCGGCTCGCTCACCGGCCCTGCGGGCGGCTTTGTCCGCAGCTCTACCGGGTCGGCCACGCTGACCACCGGCGACTTGAATGCGGACTCCGCATTTCTCGGCGTGCTGCAGGATAACGTCGGCCCGCTCTCACTCGTGAAGACCGGCAACGGCAGGCAGACCCTCGGCGGCACGAACACCTACACCGGCACCACGACCGTGAATGGCGGCACGCTGCTCGCAGCCTCCGCGTCCGCTTTTGGCAGCAATTCCGCGACCACCGTGAACGCAGGCGGCACGCTCGATCTCGGCGGCAACAGCAACACCATCGGATCGCTTTCCGGCGTCGCCGGCGGCACGGTGCGGAACAGCACGGGCAACCCGGCCACGCTGACCACCGGCGGGCTGAATACGAACACCACCTTCAGCGGCACAATCCAGAACGGCGCGGGGGCACCGCTCGCCTTCCTGAAGAACGGCACCGGCACGCAAATCCTCAGCGGCACGAACAGCTACACCGGCGGCACCACGCTGAACGCGGGCACGCTCGCGGCGGGCAGCACGAAGGCATTCGGCTCGGGCAATCTCACGCTGCTCGGCGGCACGCTGCGCACCTCGGGCGGCCCGCTCATCGTGGATATTGGCAGCGGCAATGTGCTCTTCGGTGGCGGCACCTACGTCGCAAATGTCGGCGGAGTCATCCCCGGCGCGCAGCACGATCAGCTTACGACCACCGGTGCGGCGAATATCGGCGGCGGCACGCTGGCCCTCGTGCAGCAGAATGCCTTCCAGCTCGCTCCCGGCGCGCAAGTGAACCTCCTCGTCGCCAGCAGCGGCGTCGCGGGCGGCAGCGCGCTCGGCACCCCGGTGCCCGCCGCGAATGTCACCGGCCTCTCCGCATTCAGCAGCACCCCGCTGCTCGTGCCCGTGGTGAACCTCTATCTCACCACGGTGACCCTCGAAGCCATGCAGGGTTCCTTCGCCGGCCTCGGAGGAGTGTTCGGCCCAAATGGCCAGTTCATCGGTTTCACGCCGAACCAGATCGCCACCGCCCGTGCGCTCGACAGCGTCTCCAAGACGATCAACTTCAAGACGGGCATCCTAGCTGAACTGAACTACCTGGACACGCAGCCGCTCGGCACGCTGCCGTCCAATCTCGACAAGATCGCACCGGAGGAATTCGCCGCGTTCTTCCAAAACAGCGTCGCGCTCGCCAATGTGCAGACCGCGAACCTCGGCCGCCGCATGGACGACATCCGCAACCAGGCTTCAGCCCCGTCCGCATCCGGCCTCGCCGCCGCGGGCAGCGGCCCGAGCTACAGCGGCGGACTGAGCGGCCCGTCCGGCAAGCGCAGCAAGGAAGTCGCGGCGCCAAATGACGAGCGCTGGGGCGCATTCCTCACCGGCAGCGGCGAGTTCACGCACGTCGGCAGCACGACGAATGCGGCCGGGTATCGCTTTGAGACTGCCGGTGTCACCGGCGGCCTCGACTACCGGGTGAACGACCACTTCGCCATCGGCATGAACTTCGGCTACGTCGGCACGACCTCGACGCTCGTAAATGGCGGCAAGATTGAAACCGACGGCGGACGTCTCGGCCTTTACGCCACGTATTTCGACAAGAACTTCCACGTGGACGCCGCAGTCACCGGCGGCCTGAACAGCTACGAGACCCGCCGCACCACGCCGAACAACACCTCGGCAATCGCCAGCCCCGAGGGATCGGAAATCAACGTCCTCATTGCTGCCGGATACGACTGGAAGGTCGGCAAGTTCACCGTCGGCCCGACGGCGAGCTACCAGTACACCAATGTCCACACCGACGGCTTCACCGAGACCGGTGCCTTTGCCCCGCTCAGCGTGAATGGCCAGAGCACCGAGTCCTCGCGCACATCGCTCGGCATCCGCGCATATTACGACGCGCAGGTCGCGGGCATCGTCATCCGTCCGGAACTGCGGATCTCATGGCAGCATGAGTTTGGCGACGCCGCACCCACGGTCACCTCGCGCTTCTCGACACTCGGCGGCAATCCCTTCACCGTCACCGGCCCGCAGATCGGCCGCGACAGCGTGCTGCTCGGCGCTGGCTTCACAGTCCTTTGGAGCGAACGCCTCGCCACCTACCTCTACTATGATGGCGAAGTGGGCCGCTCGAACTACGACTCGCACAACATCTCCGGCGGCATCCGCCTGCAGTTCTAGTCAGGTCGCGCCAGACTTCGCGGTGACATTCAAATCCCCGGACGCATGGAGTTTCCGTGCGTCCCGGGGGCGAGAGTGGGCAGAGATGGATTCGAACCATCGAAGGCGTAAGCCAGCGGATTTACAGTCCGCCCCGTTTGGCCACTTCGGTATCTACCCTTTCTCGGTGGGGCGGTGGTTATACGCGGGCCGTCACGCAGCGCAAGGGTTTCGCTGTAAAAATTTGGCGGCGCTTCCGTG
Organism: Prosthecobacter sp.; assembly: GCA_043779225.1. Lineage (GTDB taxonomy): Bacteria > Verrucomicrobiota > Verrucomicrobiia > Chthoniobacterales > Chthoniobacteraceae > SXWH01. The sequence continues at coordinate 4,067 of JAYWEO010000075.1, read as the reverse complement.
CTTCATCCCTGACTGACGGCGTACGCGAACCACCTGCACGAATCACTTGCCGGACTTCGACAGCGACTGGAATGCGGCGAAGTAGCGCTTCCCGAATTCGCGAAGCGACGGCGAGTCGAAGTGAATCTTGTCGCCGCGGTGCTTCAGCCCCTCCGCGCTGACGTAGGCGGCGCGCGTCACCTTCTTCGCGAGTTCCTGATGCGCGCGATCCACCTGCACTTTCGCATCGTCCCACGGCACGCCGTCGAACTTCCCCATCTGCCCGACGATGAACGGCACTTCCGGCGCACCGAGTTCCTTGCGCATCCGCGCGATGAGAACGTGCAGCTTTGCCTCGTAGCCAGGCGCGAGCTTTGCATTGGAATCCGATTCGCCCTGATGCCACAGGATGCCGGAGAGCGTGCCGGATTTCAGCGCGAGCTGCGCGCGCCGCATTGCATCGTCCCACGGATGACTGTTGGTCGGTTTGTAAAATGCGTCCGGCTTCCACGCATCAATCGGCGACCCGCCGACAGCGCACGGAATCAGTCCCACGGTGATGCCCGGATGCGCCTCCGCGTAGAGCGTGGCGAACGTCTTCCCGAGCCCCACGCCCGCCGCCGACTTGTCGAAGTGCAGCGGATCGATCGCAGGCACCCACGCGTCCGCCTTGTCCAGCATGAGCACGCGCGGATGCGGCGTCCGGTCCTGCGCCTCCACCGTGCCGCGCCCCGCCATGTTCGACTGGCCGACGAGCAGGAAGAGATGGAATTTCTCCCTCGGCGGCAGCACCGCATCTCGCGCAGCGGCGAAGTTCCCAAAAAGAAGGGCACACAGGAAAACGAGGGGACGGATCATGCGCCGCGCATACGAAGCGCTCCGCGCGAATCACGCAAGCACTTCGCGAATCATTGCGTCCCCAACCGCCCAGCCGTCCTTTCGCGTTGCAGGAATTCGCCCGGCTTCATCACCGGCAGCCCGTAGAATCCCGCAGCCATCACCGATCCGAAATCTGCGCGGTCCAGCGTCAGCAGCACGTCGGCTGTCGCGGCGGCAGTGAAGAGCACCGGGCGGTCTTTCGCCGCGGGGAACACGACGGGCCAGTCAAATGTTACGACATCCGCCATCACTTCCAGTCGAGGCTTGATACGCTGCCATTCAGCTTGCGCGGGTGCCGTCATCCGCAGCCTCACGTTTTTCTCCACCTCGTGCATCACGTAGTTACTGGCCAGCAGCCGCCAGCCCTGCCCTGCCGCGAGATCGCACACGGCATGTGAACCTCCCGCCGGGCGGCCACACGCCGCGAGCAGCACACTCGCATCGAGGAAGAGCTTCACTCGCCGGCGCGGAATTTCCGCATGTCCTCTTCATCCTCGTCCATCCACGCCGTGATCTGTTCCGGGGAAAAAAGACGCGGCTCCGGCAGCGGCGCTCCCGCAGCCCGCAACTGGCCCGCGACAAACAACAGCAGTTCCGCCTTCTCCGTCGGAGACAGGTCGGCGGCGGCGGATTCAATTTCGGCAAGCGTGCTCATGCCCGCGAAGCTGCCAGAATTTCCCGCGCCCCGCAAGTGCCGCGCTGTCACGCGCAATCCGCGTACGACGCGCTCCGCGCGAATCACGCAAGCACTTCGCAAATCACTTTGGACGCGCAGAAATCTCGCTTTTCTGTGAACGTCTGCGTTACTGAGGCTGATATTTTTACTTACCATCTGACACTGGCACCCCATGAAATCTGAACAAAAAACCCGCACCTTGAAGATGTTGGCTGACGCCTATCTGAGTCGTGTGGATTTGCGCGTTAACCCTGAATACCAACGCGGGACGGTATGGAGCCTAGCTCAAAAGCAGGGGCTCATTGACTCACTGCTGCGAGGCTACCAGATCCCGCTTTTTTACGTTCATTTGGTTTCGAGGAGCAATCCCTTTACGGGCACGCTCGAAGTGACTGCATCGATTGTTGATGGACAGCAACGCCTCGCCGCAATCGCTTCCTACCTACAGAACGAGTTCTCTCTTGCCGACACATCAGAATCGCTGACTTGGAATGGAAAAACATTCGCAGACCTAACATCTGAAGACCGAGACCGACTGCTCAACCGACAACTGCTAGTTATTGAAATGAGCGAAGACGAAAGGAACGAAGTTCGCGACCTATTCATTCGACTACAGGCTGGAACTCCGCTGACAGCTCAAGAAAAACGGGACGCATGGCCTGGGAAGTTCACGATATTCGTCATCCGACATGCAGGCAAGCCACGCCATCCAGACTCGAATCCAAAAGATTTCTTCAAGCTGGTTCCTCGCAAACAGGACATCAGTGTGGACGACGGCGATCATTATGTGGATCGTCTTGCTGAGACGCGAAAATTCTTCGCAGGCTTGGCCATGACAATTATGCGTCGCGAGAGATCGGGGGATGACTTCGTTGATGTGAAGGGGAAGACGATCAACGATTTTTACAAAGAAAACCTCGATCTGAGTGAAGACGAGGAAGCAGCGCAAAGAGTCATCCGCACACTTGACCGCGTCGCTCAACTGCCGGGATTTGACAGGTTGCGGCAGGGAAAGCCCATGCCTTTCAGCATGGCATTTCATCTGGCTCTGCTAGTGGATTCATTAAGTGAAGGAAACTACGTTCCAATCTGGCGGGACGATGTGGTAAATGCTTTCGTCAAGTTCCAAGAAGACGTGGCGAAAGCACGCGCCCACTACAAAGAAACAGGTGAAGCCCTGCCGCATTATGCGCGGTTTGTATTACTGCTATCGGGCTCGGGCTCTGATACCGCTGATGTCATCCGAAGGCGTCATACTTTCTTCCTTACAAACGTGTATCCCACAATCAGGATCAAGTCCCGTGCCGAGAATCGGTGTTTTGGTGCTCTTGAAAAGGAGGTTATTTGGAGTCGTGACAGGGGACAATGTAAGCACCCCGACTGCAATCGAAAAGTTCCATATCGCGAGGCCGAAATTCATCACATTGTTGAACACTCAATGGGAGGGGAAACTACGCTTGAAAATGGCATTCTTATTTGTCCTGAGTGTCACGGGAATAGAGCGGAGATGCAGCGCCTTACTGCTTTCTTCCAAGACTATATTCTCAAAATTAGCGCGAACCCTGTCCAGCAGGAGACTAAAGAAGCAGAGAGCCCAGCCGACGATAATACCAATCTCACTCCAGGGAGAACGCTGAAGATCGTAATCCATTGGAAAACACTGGGCGTGGATCGCGAGGATCAAATTATCCACGAGGGGCAAGCCTCGGACTCAATCATCAAGCTCCTTGTCGAACTCATCCGTACCTTTGGTAATTCAATGGAACAGCAATTGACCTTAGTTCCGGTAATCCGCTACCCGCTTTCAAGAAACCCCACCGATTTTCTCAACACCGTTACTCAGCGGCCTTTCAGTTCCACACCGGTGCCGGGAACCGACCTCCACTTCTGCTCGCACTCGGGCAACGACGAGAAAGTGATTCGGCTTGGACGACTGTTTTCTCGGCTGGCACTCCCTGACGGCAGGGATTTCCCTTCGACGAGTATCGAAGTTTCGATTGATGCCAATCCGGGTGTTCCCGCATGAGCATAAAGCACCAAGTTTTGGCTGCCATCCAACGACTGCCGGATGACATCAGCTTCCGCGATGTGAGCGAGGAGATCGCCCTGCTCGTGGCCGTGCAGGAGGCCGAGGACGACATCCGCGAGAAGCGCCTCGTGTCGAACAGCGACATGAAAAGCCGGATCGAGGAATGAGGGAAGCGCCAGTCTGGACTGAGCGGGTTTCGGCAGACATCGAGGCGATTTGGGGCGTCCGATTTATCCCATTGCCGGTGCGCTGCGCCACCGCTACGCTCCGGCAATGATTCTCGTCCGTTTCACCGATCCGCAGATGGAGAAACGAGGACTCGGCTATCTTGCCGGGCGCTTCTCCGGTAAAACTTGGGCGACGGGGGAAACCCTCGTCCCGGAGGAGGCTCTTTCGCACCTCGCTGCTGAGGGGATCACTTTTGCGGTGGCCGGGCGGCTCCCCTACGAACGGGCCTATGCGCCGCTACGAGATCCTGCTTCCTCTGCGGTTTAACGACGGCTC
>JAYWEO010000074.1:0-5461 GCA_043779225.1 Prosthecobacter sp. | reverse complement strand
ACGCGCACCCTGCGGTGCCGCAATTCCGCCGGCAACGGCAGGTGCAGGCTGCCATCGGCGTGCGGTTCGAGAATGGCGGTGATGGTGCTCACGGGAGGGAGGCTAGCGGCTTTCACGGTCGTTGCCAAGACGAAGACTTCGCAAGACTTGGTAAGTCTTATCAATTCCTGAAACGCAGTCTTTGCGCGGAAAATGGAGTGGAGTGACCCGTGACGGGAAGCCTGCCCGGAATCTGCGCGCCCGTCACGTGCAGCCTTGCCACGCGGGGCTGCGGTGTTTTTAACGATGGGGCATGGCGACGAACCGACCGCGACGTGCTGGTGTTTTGATTCCGACCTTTGCGATCCGTTCCGAGGGGGATCTCGGCATCGGGGACACGGGCGGCGTGCGGGAGCTGATTGACTGGGCGGCGGACACTGGGCTCGGCTTTGTGCAGTTCCTCCCGATCAATGCGACGGGCAGCGATAGCAGTCCGTACAATGCGATCAGCTCCGTCGCGCTCGACTACCTCACGCTCGACCTGCATCCGGGTGCGGTGCGGGAGGTGGATGTGGAATTTTTCGACGTGACCACGGTGCTTTTCGGAGTGGAGGAACTGCGCAAAGGAGCTGTGCAATATGTGCAGGTGCGCGAGCTGAAGGGTGCGCTGCTGCGGCATGCCTTCGGCAGGCTGCGCATGAACTCGAAACGCGGGAAGGAGTTTGCGGAATTCCGCAAGGCGGAGGGCACATGGCTGGAGAATTTCTGCCTGTTCCGCGTGTTGATGGAGGAGAATGGACACGAGGACTGGACGAGCTGGCCGGAGTCGCTGAACACGGCGGCGCAGGCGCATGCGTGGCTCGCGGAAGAGCGCTCCAGGCATGCGCGGAAGATTGATGCGCGGCTGCGGTTTCACGCGTATGTGCAGTGGCTTTGCTTCAGCCAGTGGCGTGCGCTCCGGGCGCATGCGAAGGCGCGCGGGGTGAAGCTGATGGGGGACGTTCCGTTTGGGATCTCGTGGTGCAGTGCGGATGTGTTTTTCCAGCCGGGGCAGTTCAATCTGGAATGGTGCGGCGGCGCTCCGCCGGAGACGTATTTCAAGGACGACATCTTCGTGCAGCGCTGGGGGCAGAACTGGGGAATCCCGCTCTACCGATGGGACGTCATGCAGGCAGACGGATTCAAGTGGTGGCGGCAGCGCGTGGGCAAGCTCACCGAGGTGTTCGACATCTTCCGGATCGATCACACGCTCGGCTTTTACCGCATCTACAGCTTCCCGTGGCGGCCGAAGCTGAACGCGGAATTTCTCAATCTCTCCCATGACGAGGCGCGCGCGCGGACTGGCGGACGGCTCCCGCATTTCCAGGAAAATGACGATGACACGCCGGAACATCGCGCCGCAAATCTCGCTGCTGGCGACAGGTATCTGCGCATGATCGTGGCCGCCGCTGCGCCGCAGGAAGTGGTCGCGGAGGATCTCGGCACGGTGCCGGACTATGTGCGTCCGCATCTGCTGGGCCTCGATGTGCCAGGTTTCAAAATCTCGCAGTGGGAATCCGATCCGCATGGAAATGTGATCCTCGGGCGCGACTACGATAACTGCGCCTTCACCACGTACGCCACGCACGATCACGAGCCGATGAAGACGCACTGGGAGCACCGCCGCCGCGATGCGAATTCACACGACGCGCCCGATCGCTGGCTCGGCAACAAGGAGCTGAAACTGCTCGCGAATTTCGCGGGGCTGCCGGTGCAGGAGGATCATTGGCCAGCCTACGATGACACGATCCGCCGGGCGCTTCTGGAGGCGCTGCTCACGAGCCATGCGCGCTTCGCGGCCTTCATGCTCACGGATCTTTTTGCGCTCGAGGATCGCTTCAATGTCCCAGGCATCGAGAGCGGGAAAAACTGGTCCGCGCGGATGCCGATGACCGTCCGCGAAATGCGCGCGCGCAGCCCGTGGCAGGGCGAGTGTGAGTGGCTTGCGGAGGTGATCCGGCGCACGGGGCGCAGGGACTGAGCGCACTGCTGACCGCTGGACTCTGGCGCGGGATGGGGCTTACTTTCATGCCAATGAACACCGCCGCTCTCGCTGATTCCGTGGCCGACAAGGTCCTCGCAGGCGAACGCATCACGCGCGATGACGCGCTGGAACTCTACCGTCTCCCTCTGAACGAACTTGGCGAACTGGCGCACATGAGGCGAGACATGGTCGCACGCAAGACCGGCGCGAGCGAGCGCAGGGTGACTTACATCGTGGATCGCAACATCAACTACACGAATGTGTGCAACGTGTACTGCAAGTTCTGCGCGTTCTACCGGACGGAAAAGGACGCGGATCATTACGTGCTCACGCTCGAGCAGCTTGATCAAAAGCTCGACGAACTAACGGCTATCGGCGGTGTGCAGATTTTGCTGCAAGGCGGGCATCATCCGAAGCTCGGGATCGATCACTACCTCACGATGCTCGCGCACATCCGCGCGAAATACCCGCACATCAACATCCACGGATTTTCGCCGCCGGAGTTCCAGCACTTCGCGGAGGTCTTCAAGATGCCGCTGCGTGAAGTGCTGGTGAAGTTCAAGGAAGCCGGGCTCGGCAGCATTCCCGGCGGCGGCGGCGAGATCCTCGTGGACTCGGTGCGCGAGCGGATCGCGCCTTTGAAATGCAAGAGCGATGCGTGGCTCGAAGTGATGCGCGTGGCGCACGGGCTCGGGCTGAATTCGAGCTGCACGATGATGTTCGGCCACGTCGAGACGGTGGAGGATCGCATCGAGCACCTGCAGCGGCTGCGCGATTTGCAGGATGAGACAGGCGGCTTCACGGCGTTCATCTGCTGGACGTTCCAGCCCGAGCACACGAAGCTGCGCGCGGAGCCGGTCGGCAGCAGCGAATATTTGCGGATGCAGGCGCTGAGCCGCATCTTCCTCGACAACATCCTGAACGTGCAAAGCTCGTGGGTGACGCAGGGGCCGCGCATCGGGCAGATCGCGCTGCGCTACGGCGCGAATGATTTTGGCAGCGTGATGATGGAGGAAAATGTGGTGTCGAGCGCGGGCACGTCGTTCCGGCTGAACATCGAGCAGATCGAGCGGCTGATCCGGGAGGCGGGCTTCGAGGCGCACCGGCGGGACAATTGGTATCGGCTGCTGAACTGACGCGTCATCATCCGCAGATTGCGCAGATTCACGCAGATTGAAGAGGTGTGAACCGCGAAGCAGCGAAGGACATGAAGACAGGCAACTGACCTCGCGATTCTTTCTGCGAAAATCTGCGCAATCTGCGGATAACTTCCGAACCGCTGCGGCTCAGATTGTCTCCGTCAGCGCGAGCCACGTGTGCTCGCCGAATTGCGCGCGTGCCTTTTCCATGAGCGCGGGACCAAGGTTTTTTTCGCGGAGCACTGAGATCATCGTGCTGCCACTGCCGGACATGAGCGTGGCGGCGGTCTCGGGTTGTTCGAGCAGCCAGCGTTTCATCTCGGCGAGCTGGATGAATTTCTCGAAGACAGGCCGCTCAAGATCATTCACGAGCGTGATGTCGCCCAACATCGTAGAGGTCTGCGGCGCGTAGCTCACGCCGGGGATTTCGAGCGAGTCGCGCCAGCGCTGGTAGGCCCACGGAGTCGGCACGCCGAAGGGCGGCTTGATGAGCAGCAGCGGCAGCGAGCGCGGAAGCGTGCAGGGTTCGACAAGTTCGCCTCGGCCTCGGCACCATGCTGCGCCGCGGACGAGGAAGAAGGGGATGTCGCTGCCGATGGCGGCGGCGATGCGTGTGAGTTCGGAGAGCGGGAGCCGTGTTTCAAAAATCGTGTCGAGCGCGAGGAGCGTGGTCGCTGCGTCCGAGCTTCCGCCGCCGAGTCCTGCGCCGTGCGGGGTTTCCTTTTGCAGGAGAATGCGGACGTTCGGCTCGATGAGCGTTGCTTCAAAGAATCCGTGCGCGGCCCGCACGACGAGATTTGTGCCGTCCGTGGGAAGCGCCGTGTCGCTGCATGTGAATTCAATCCCACCCGCGTCCCGCCGCTCGATGTCGAGCGTGTCGCGGATCGTGATCGGCACCATGAGCGTCTCGATTTCGTGGAAGCCATCCTCGCGCCGGCGCACGACGCGGAGCGAGAGGTTGATTTTTGCCGGTGCGGAAAACTGCATCGCTAGTCGGCGCGTGCGCGGTGCCTGAGCAGGGGCGCGAATTCCGATTTGCCCGCGCGCACCTTGGTCGCCGGGCCGTCGTCGCCTTCGAGCTGCTCGCCGCGGTTTGCCCATTCAAAGATGCCGCCCTCGAGCGCCTGCACCCGTGCGTAGCCGCGGCGGACGAGATTCGCCGCGACCGCGAAGGAGTCCTTGCCCGCGGCGTCGTACACCACGAGCGACTCGTTGGTGGTCGCGGGGATGCCGATGGATGCCGGGGTTTCCGAGAGCGGCATGTGCATGGCACCGGGCAAGTGGCTGAATTCGTATTCCGGCTTCGGGCGCACATCGATCAGCACGGGCTTTGTGTCCGTGGTCTTTGACTGCCACTTTTTGAGATCGTCCGCATCGATGCGCCGGACTTCCGGGAAGCGCTTTCGCAGATCCTCCTTGGTCCGCTCCCAGCGCCACGGCAGATACGCGAGCCAGAGTGCGACGCCGACTGCGGCGCAGAGCACCAAGATCGTGATCGCAAACGGCGTGACGAGCTGGCCGGCGCCGTCTTTCCTCATCACTCAGGACTTCACGGGCACCCGGTGCTTCTTCGGCCCGGACTTGTCCTCGATGAAATAGGATACGGCGCCGTCGGGCTTCACCCGCATGCCGGTCTCCTTGTTGCCATCGGAAAGGACGGGGCGCGAGAAGCGCACGATCCATGAGACTTTGCCCCCCATGAGCGCATCCGATTCGAGCGCGATGGAAACGATATGCGGGGCGCCCTTTCCGTGGGTCGTGAGGTAGTCGGTCGCGATCTTCGCCACACGCAGCGCGTCGATGGCCGGCGCGTTTTCCGCATGCACGGCAGGCTGGAACGCGAGGACACCGAGCGTGAGCGCGGCGCAGAGGGTGAGGCGGCGGAGCGGGGATGCCGATTTCATAGCCCGAGAGATTTCCGGATTTCCGGGATCGTGCCGGCGCTGCCGAGGAGCCTGTTCCGTCCGGCGATGAACTTGGCGTATTCGTTTTGGAAAATGATGCCGGGCGGGCGGAAGTCGAATTCGCCGGGCTTGTCGCGGAAAAATTCGCGATGCACGCGCGTCCAAACGAGGCGGCCGTCAGTGTCGATGTTCACCTTCGTCACGCCGAGCTTCGCGGCGGGGAGGTATTCGTTTTCGTTCACGCCGCATGCGCTCGGGTCGAGCGTGCCGCCGGCGGCATTGATGCGCGCGACCTCTTCCTTCGGCACGGACGACGAGCCGTGCATGACGATCGGCACGGGCGGATGGCCCGCGGCTTTCAGGATGTCGCGGATTTTTTCGATCACATCGAAATGCAGCGACTGCTGGCCCTTGAA
>JAYWEO010000073.1:0-5101 GCA_043779225.1 Prosthecobacter sp. | reverse complement strand
GGCGGGCCGCCGGAAACAACGGGCGGGCCGCCCGTTCCACCCGAGGCAGCGCCGCCGGAAACAAGGGGCAGGTCGCCCGTTCCACCCGAGGCAGCGCGGCCGGATGCAACGGGCGAGCTGCGCGTGCCACCCGCACGCGGCGCGCGGAGGATTTTCTGCCAGGCGAAGAAGGCGATGGCGAAGCCAGTGCCGGTGCCGAAGGGGCCGTCTGTGTCGGGCATTTCGCCGCGTGCGATGGAACGCGGGCGGATGGTCGAGACGAAACTCACGGGCGCGAATCTGCCGGCGATCGTGTCGGTGAAATGCGACGATGCGCGGGTGCGGGTGTTTGCGGCTGCGCCGGAAAAGGATGGGGTGCCGCTGGTGATTTCCACGCCTGCGAATCTGCCGCGCGGCAGCTATGCGATCATCGCGAGCGGTGCGGAGGGAAAAGAAATCGGTCGTGCGATGCTGCGCGTGGAAGACATCGCGGTGCTGACTTTTTCCGGCGCGGCGACGACGCAGAAGCTGGCCGCGCTGCCTGCGAATGTGTGGGGCACGATCGCAAAGGCTGGCGAGAGCGATCGGTATGAGTTTGCGGCGAAGGCGGGCGAGACGGTGGTGTTTGACTGTCAGGCGAAGTCGCTCGGATCGAAGGCGGATGCGCTGCTCAGCCTGCTCGATGCCTCCGGGCGCGTGCTGGCGACGAACAATAATTTCGACGGCGGCGATCCGTTCATCGCGCACAAGTTCGCGGCGGACGGGCGCTATGCGGTCGTCGTGAGCGATGCGTTGATGACTGGAAGTGCGGATCATTTTTACAGTCTCACGATGGGTGCGCTGCCGTTCGTCGCGGGTGTCTTTCCGCTGAGCGTCGCTGCGAATGCGGAGACGAAAGTGGAGCTGGTCGGCTACAATCTTCCCGCGGATGCGACGCGGACGATCACGATGAAAGCGGGGGCAAGCGGCATGGCTCCGGTGATGATTGATGCGCAGAAATTCCGCAGCCGCGCGCCGGCATCACTGCCGGTGAGCGAGCAGCCGGATTTTGTCGCGGATGCGGCGAGCGCGAGTATGCGGGGCGCGCAAAAGCTGGCCGTGCCGTTTTCGGTGAGCGGGCGTTTTCTCAGCGAAGGGGCGGCGCAGCATTTTCGTTTTACCGCGAAGAAGGGTGCGACGTATGCGATCGAGACGGAGGCGGCGCGTCGCGGTTCGCCGGTGGATACGAAGATCGCGGTGCTGTGGCCGGATGGGCGTCCGGTCGAGCGGCTGCTGATGCAGGCGGTGCGCGACAGTGCGATCACTTTCCGGCCGATTGATTCCGCCGTCGCGGATGTGCGCGTGGACAATTGGCGCGAGATGGAACTGAACGAACTGATGTGGATGCAGGGCGAGGTGACGAAGATTTTCCGCATGCCGGAGGGGCCGGACAGCGGGTTTTCGTTCTACGCGAATGCGGGCAAGCGCATCGCGTATTTCGACACGACGGCGACGGCGCATTCGCTCGACGAGCCGTGCTACATCGTGGAGCCGCATCCGCCGGATGCGAAGCTCGTCGCGAATGGGCTGCCGATTTTCACACTGCACTACGAGAATGACGACGATGGTTCGCGGATCGCGGGCACGGATTCGCGGCTGCTTTTCACGGCGCCGGAGGATGGCGACTTTGTCGTGCGCGTGCGCGACAGCCGTGGCAATGCGGGCGAGCGATTTGCGTACCGGCTGATCGTGAGGGATGCGCAGCCGGATTTTGCGGTGACGTTTGCGGAGGCGGGGCGTGTGGTGAACATCGGGAGCGGCGCGGCGTTCACGCTGAATGCGGATCGGAAGGATGGCTTCGACGGGGAGATCGTCTGTGAGATCAGCGGCGTGCCGGAAGGCTGGCGCGTGACGAGTCCGCTGGTGATTCAGGCTGGGCACTTGCAGGCGAAGGGAAGCATCTCGGCGATGCCGAGTGCAGCGAAATGGAGCGCAGTGAAAATTTCCGCGACTGCGGAAATCGGCGGGAAAAAGATTGCGCATCCGGCGGGAGAAATCGCGGGGGTGAAAGTCGAGGGCGAGGCACCGGCGGTCGTCTCATTGCAGCCCGCGGGTGCGGATCATAATGCGCCGCCATTTTTGCGCAGCGATGCGGAGAAACCGGCGGAGATCACGATCGCGCCGGGCGAGACGGTGAGCGCGTGGGTGGTGCTGAAACGCGGGAGCGCGAAGGGCGCGCTGCGTTTCGACGTGGAGAATCTGCCGCACGGTGTCGTGGTGGACAATCTCGGGCTGAGCGGAATCACGCTGCTGGAAGGGCAGGACTCCGGGGAGATTTTCATCAAGGCCGCGCCGTGGGTGCCGGAGACGGATCGGCCTGCGTTTGCCGTTTGCCGTGATGCCGGGAAACAGGCTTCGCTGCCGGTGCTCGTGCATGTGCGGCGGAAGGGGCTGGCGGCGGGTGTGGAGGCGAAGCCCTGAGAATGACTTGAGAAAGTGTTTGCCGAGCAGGCCGGTGATTGCTCTTATCCGCGCCCTCTTAAACCAAAATCTCCTAAACAGCACACCTACGCATGGGATCCATCAAGAAGCGCCGGAAGTCAAAAATCAACCGTCACAAACGCAAGAAGCGGATGAAGCTCAACCGCCACAAGAAGCGTTTGCGGTACAAGAGCTAGGCGCTACGGTCTGCGTCATGAGCTGGAGCCGGATTCCCACAAGTCGCCGATGGCGGCAGGGGATTTCCGGGTTGCTGGCGGTGCTCATCGCCACGGCGACCGGGGAGGCTTTCGCTGCCCCGAAGTCTGGGAGGAAGCCGCTGACGACTCCTGCGCCCGCTGCGAAACCGCCGGCAGGGCAGCGTCTGCCTGCATCGGACGATCTGTACGAGGGTACGGTTGCGCCTTTGAAGTCTGCTGCCCCGAGGCCGGGCGCGGAGAACGCGCTGGTCGCCCCGCTTTCACCCGGGACGAAGTACGCGGACGCGTGGCCCTCCGAGCGGCGCAAGCCCGAGGCCGATCTGCAACTGACGCGTGACGCGGAAAATCGTGCGCTCGCGATCGCTGCGTTCGCCGAGGGGCAGACGGCGGACGAGAGAGGCGATCCGGACAAGGCGATCGAAGCCTGGAAGCGGGCGGCGGATCTCGATCCCGCGAATGCCGGCCTCGCGGTGAAGGTGGCCACGGAGCTGGCAAAACGGAACGAACCGGCGGAGGCGATCCGTGTGCTGAAGGATTCCATTGCTGCTGCGCCGAAGGAGCCTGCGACCTACATCTACCTCGCGCAGGTGTACGCGAAGCATCTGAACAAGCCCGAGCTGGCGATGCAGATGGCGCAGAAGGCAAAGTCCGTCGCGCCGGATAATTTTGACACGTGGGCTGCTGTGTATGAATTGCACCTGCAGCTCGGTGAGAAGTCGAAGGCCGCCGAGCTGATGGAGAAGGCGATTAAGAGCCCGTCGAAGGATCCGGAATTCTGGCTGGGATGCGGGGGCTACCTGCGGAAAGTTTTTCTGAAGGACGACGGCTCGGCCACGCCGGAGGAGCTTCTGCAGATGGAGGCGGTGTTTCGCAAGGCGGTGGAACTGAAGCCGAAGGACGCCTCGGTGCTCGCGCAGGCCGGTGATTTTGCGGTGCTGGCCCACAAGAGCAGGGAGGCGCTCGATTTTTACGAGCGGGCGGTGAAGCTGAACCAGGCGCCGCGCGACGAGGCGACGAAGAATCTCCGGGAAAAATACATCCGTGCGCTGGCCGCGAACAACCGCGGGGCCGAGGCGATTCCGCTGCTGGAGCAGTTCGTGCGGGATCCGAGTCAGGCGCAGCGGCAGGATTTGTTTGAGCTTCTCGTCGAGCTTTACGAGCAGGGCGGGCAGGTGGACAAGGCGATCGAGCACTACAAGCGTTCACTTTTGATCGATGGCGGGGAGCCGACGAATCACGTCAACCTCGCGAACATGCAGCTCCGCTCGAATAAATCAGCGGATGCAGTGGAGACGCTGGAAAGCGCGCGGCAGAAGTTCCGGGATAGGCCTGATTTGACGCTCCGTCTGGCGCATGCGCTGAGCAAGGCGAAACGCCACGGGGATGCGATGAAGATGTTTGCCAATGTCGTCGAGGAATCGAAGGGCCGCACTGAGGCCCTGCTCGATGCGGAGTTCTATTTCATGTGGGGCGCGGCCGCGGAGCAGGCGGGAAATATGGAGAAGGCCGCGGAGCTTCTCCGCAAAAGCATCTCGCTGAACCCGGAGACGCCCGAGGCTTACAATTATCTCGGCTACATGTGGGTGGACCGCGGGCAGAATGTCGAGGAGGGCGGGCAGCTCATCCGCAAGGCGCTGGAGATGAGTCCGGACAACGGCGCGTTTCTGGATTCGCTCGGCTGGTATTATTTCAAGGCGGGGAAATTTGAGGAGGCGAGGAAGGAGCTGCTTTCCGCGCTGGAGAAACTGCAGGAGGAAGACCCTGTGGTGCTCGATCATCTCGCTGATGCATGCGAGCAACTCGGCAACCACGCGGAGGCGATCAAACATTGGGAGCATTCGCTGAAGCTGAAGTCCGAGGCTGCGGAAAAAATCTCGCAGAAGATCGAGGCCGCCAAGCAGAGGCTGTCTGGCGCAAAATGATCGGCGGGTAGTTCCCGATTGGAGGCTGAGTGAAGGTCGCGGAGATAATCGACAACGGCCAATGGGCGGAAAAGCCGTATCTCACCGCGCAGCCGGGCATCTCCATCCGCAACGAGGGGCTCGGCGAGGCACGCTACAAAAAGTGGACGATCCGCGAGATTGCACTGCTGTAGCGCCGCGCAAATGATGCCGTTGCGACTGTGGAACGCGCATGCTTTCCCCTCGCGGGAACTCTGCGGTGAAAAAAGCGCGAATTTCGTTTTGACAGGTTGGCGCAGGTTGCTAGTTTGCGCGCCCGCTTTTTGGAGAAGCGAATCGAAAAAACCCTGCTCGGTCCGGCGCTAGCACGCCAGTTCGGGGCGGGGGCTTTCGCTCTTTTTCCAAGGTGGATCGGCCAAAAGCCGTACCCTGTTCTTTGCATATTGCCTCAGTAGCTCAGTCGGTAGAGCACGTCCTTGGTAAGGACGAGGTCATCGGTTCGATCCCGATCTGAGGCTCCATGTCTCCGGCAGGCACCCATTC
>JAYWEO010000072.1:0-17034 GCA_043779225.1 Prosthecobacter sp. | reverse complement strand
CGCAGGCGAGCATTTTGAAAGTGAGCGCAAACGGCACGACGACCTCGCCGGTGATCCGCGGGACATGGGTGATGAAACGCCTGCTCGGCACGCCGCCGCCGTCGCAGCCCGCCGATGTGGGTTCCATCGAGCCCGACACGCGCGGCGCGTCCACGATCCGCGAGCAACTCGCGAAGCACCGCAGCGTGAAATCGTGCGCCGCGTGCCATCGCAACATTGATCCGCCGGGTTTCGCGCTGGAGAGCTTCGATGTCATCGGCGGCTGGCGCGACCGCTATCGCTCACAGGAAAAAGGCGACAACGCGAACCGCAAGCTGCACGGGCGAAACGTGTGGGAATACAAGCTCGGCCTTCCCGTGGATGCGACGGGCGAACTCGCCGATGGCCGGAAATTCAAGGACATGATCGAATTCAAAAAGCTGCTGCTCGAACAACGCGACCAGGTGCTGAAGAACGTGACCGAGAGGCTGCTCATCTACTCGACCGGCGCGGGCATCCGCTTCGCCGACCGCACCGAGGTCGCGCGCCTCACCGCGAGCGTAAAGGCAAAAGGCAGTGGACTGCGCACGCTCGTGCATGAGGTTGTCGAAAGCCCGCTTTTCCTGAACAAGTAACCCATCCGCCCAATGAACATCGCCCACCAACCCATCTCGCGCCGCGCATTTCTCCGGGGCGCGGGCGTCGCGCTCGCCCTCCCCTATCTCGACGCGATGTGGCCGCGCGCGTTCGCCGCCGTGGCCGCTGCGCCGAGGAGGATGGTCGCGATTTGCACTTCGCTCGGCATCTACACGCCGAGTCTTTTTCCGAAGGAAGCCGGATGCGATTATGCGCTCACGCCGTACCTCGAACAGCTCAAGGATCACCGCGGCGACTTCACCGTTTTCTCCGGCGTCTCGCATCCCGATCAGGCGGGCGCGGACGGTCACACTTCGGAAATGACGTGGCTCACTTCCGCGAAGCACCCCGGCCTCGGCGGCTTCCGCAATACGATCTCGCTGGATCAATTCATCGCGGAAAAAATCGGCATCCAGACACGCCATCCGTCGCTCACGCTCGGCACGAACAACACGAGCCAGAGCTACACGCGCAGCGGCGTGATGGTGCCCGCGGACTCGAAGCCCTCGCAGATCTTCGCGAAACTTTTCCTCGAAGGCACCAAGGACGCCGTCGCCGCGCAGATGCAAAAGCTGCGCGAAGGCCGCAGCATCATGGACACCGTGCAAGGCCAGGCGAAGCGCTTCGCGGGCCGCGTCGGCGCGGCGGACCGCGACAAGCTCGACGAGTATTTCACCTCAATCCGCGAGATGGAACAGCGGCTCGTCCTTTCCGAAGAATGGGCGCGCAAGCCGAAGCCGAAAGTGGATGCGAAGGCGCCCACGGACATCACTGAGGAGAAGGATCTCATCGGCCGCATGAGGCTGCTCTTTGAACTCGTGCCCCTCGCGCTCCAGACGGATTCTACGCGCACCATCACGATCCTCGTGCAGGGCCGCGGCGACGTTCCGCTCGTGGACGGAGTGACGATGGCCCACCACGAACTGTCGCACCACGGGCAGGACCCGGAGAAGATCAAGCAGCTCGAGTGTATCGAGAAAGCGGAAATCCACGCGCTCGGCGGACTGCTCACCGCGCTGAAGGCGAAGAAGGAAGGCAACGGCGCGCTGCTCGACAACACGATGGTGCTCTTCGGCAGCAACCTCGGGAACGCGAATTCGCACGACACGAAAAATCTCCCGCTGCTCCTCGCCGGCGGCGGCTTCAGGCACGG
Organism: Prosthecobacter sp.; assembly: GCA_043779225.1. Classification (GTDB taxonomy): domain Bacteria; phylum Verrucomicrobiota; class Verrucomicrobiia; order Chthoniobacterales; family Chthoniobacteraceae; genus SXWH01. The sequence continues at coordinate 15,266 of JAYWEO010000072.1, read as the reverse complement.
CCAGCACCTCGCGCTCGACACGAAGAACAACACGCCGCTGTGCAATCTTTTCGTCCAGATGCTCCAGCGCATGAACGTGGAGACCGACACGTTCGGCTCAAGCACGAATACCAGCTTGCCGGGTCTCGTGTGACTTGTCCGCTGCATCGAGACGCGATGAGGGTTCGCGGATGATGTCGCGCTCCTATTTCGACGCTGGTGCCGCGCGGCCTGACGCGCGCCGCGTCACATGTGCTCGATCATCGCGGTGCCGAATTCCGAGCATTTGATCTCGGTCGCACCTTCCATCAGGCGGGCAAAATCGTAGGTCACTTTTTTCGCACCGATCGCACCGTTGATGCCCTTGACGATGAGGTCTGCGGCTTCGTTCCAGCCGAGGTAGCGGAACATCATCTCGCCGCTGAGCACGACGCTGCCGGGGTTCACCTGATCCTTGCCGGCGTATTTCGGCGCGGTGCCGTGCGTGGCTTCGAAGATGGCGTGGCCGGTGAGGTAGTTGACGTTGCCGCCGGGGGCGATGCCGATGCCGCCGACCTGCGCGGCGAGTGCGTCGCTGAGGTAGTCGCCGTTGAGATTCAGCGTGGCGATGACGTCGAAATCCGTCGGGCGTGTGAGCACCTGCTGGAGTGCGATGTCGGCGATGCTGTCCTTGATCACGATGCCCGCGCCGGGCTTGCCCTCGGGGATGCGGCACCACGGGCCGCCATCAATTTCCACGGCTCCGAATTCGCTCTTCGCGAGTTCGTAGGCCCAGTCGCGGAATGCACCCTCGGTGAATTTCATGATGTTGCCCTTGTGGACGATCGTGAGGCTCCGGCGATTTTGCGCGATGGTGTACTGGAGCGCGGAGCGGACGAGGCGCTCGGTGCCGGGCTTCGAGACGGCCTTGATGCCGATGCCGACGGACTCGGGGGACTCGGCGGCGAAACGGATCTTCTTGTATTCCTTCGGGAAATTCTGCGCCAGGAATTCGAGCGTCTTCACGGCCTGCTCGCCACCGGCCTGGAAATCAATGCCAGCATAGATGTCCTCGGTGTTTTCGCGGAAAATCACCATGTCCACTTTTTCCGGATGCTTCACGGGCGATGGCACGCCGGTGAACCACTGCACGGGGCGCAGGCACACGTAGAGGTCGAGCATCTGGCGCAGCGCGACATTCAGTGAGCGGATGCCGCCGCCGACGGGCGTGGTGAGCGGCCCCTTGATGCCGACGAGGAATTCCTTGAAAGCGGCGATGGTGTCATCCGGCAGCCACGAGTTGAATTTCTTGAACGACTCCTCGCCGGCGAAGACTTCCATCCAGGAGATTTTCTTTTTGCCACCGTAGGCCTTTTCCACCGCGGCATCGAAGACGCGGACGCTCGCCGCCCAGATGTCCGGACCGGTGCCGTCACCACGGATGAAAGGGATGATCGGGTTCTCAGGGACGCTCAGTTTTCCGTTTTGGATCGTTACCTTTTCGCCGCTCGGAACAGTGCAGGTCTTGTATGGCATGTGCTTTTTTTGGAGATGAGGCGCGCAGCTAAAGCAGACGCACGGCGCGAGGTCGAGCGTGCGTTGAAGATTCCCGCGCTACTGTCCCTGCGCGGCGGCGAGCACGTACGCGAGCACGTCGTGCCGCTGCGCGGCGGAAAGGTGCGAGCGCTCGGCCATGTCGGCGATGAGGCCGGGCCAGCGTGCGGCGGAGTAGTCGCGCACGGGCTCAGGGGCGTGGCAGTGCGTGCAGTTTTCGAGGTAAATGCGGCGGCCGCTTTCCAGCGATGCAGTGTGATTTCCACGTGCGGCAATCATCGTCACGGGCGGCGCGGCCGTTTCCAGATTCGCGCAGCCGGCGAAAACGAGGACGGCGGAACAGAGCAGGACCGCGCGCAGCTTGGAGGCCGCGGCGATTGCAGGCGCGTTCGCAACTTTCATCCTGGACTTATTCTGGCTCATGCTCGGCGATGCATGGGAAGATGGCGATGTGATCGAGGAAAAGGAAGCGGGGATGTTCCAGGACCGGTGCCCGCATTGGCGCGCATCAGAATCCGATGCCGAAGATCACCCGGGTCTGGATGTCCGGCTCGTCCTTGATGTCCGTGCATTGGAGGAGCGTGGCGGCGGTGACATAGCCGCGCTTGAAACGCCACGAGACATTCGGTCCGGCGAACAGGATGTTTGGCCCCGACTTTGACCAGTCCTCAAACGACACCTCATGCACCAGTTCCCCGCCCGCGCTGAAGGCCGGCGTGATCTGGTAGCTGACGCCGAAGGTCTGCTCCAGTTTGCAAGTGCGTTCGCGAAGCCCGCGGCCTACCCATTCGGCTTCCAGCACGCCATTCCACGCGATGATCAGTTTGCCGATGTTTTTTTGCAGGAGCAGCTTTCCCTCGACGGCGAAAAGGTTGGGGCCTCCTTCGACCTCCAGATAGACTGCCGAGCCGATCGCATCCGTGGTCGGGTGGCTCATGCGGTAAATGAGTTCCGCAGACGCGCTCTCATACCGGACGCTGTTGTCGTGCGCGGCGTCGTTGGTCAGGTTCCAGTTTGCCAGATAGACACCGAGTTGCAGACGATCGGTGATGCCATATTCGATCTCGGTGCGGAATTTCCAGAGATTGGTGTTGTCGCCATTTCCTCGCCGTGCCTGCCAGGTGATCCAGTTTTCCAGCTCCACCTGTCCTTTTGCCGCAGTGATTGTCTCGTATGAAAATGCAAAGTGGCGCTCATCGGCGGAAGCGTTGGAGAGGCTGAGGCTGAGGACAGCGGGTGCTAAGAGAATGAGGCTGAGGATACGGCTTAGGTTCATGATTTGAATGAGAGTGAGTGCTGAGTTGTTTTATGCGACTGAGACTGAATCGCATTACGGCTATAAACACGGTGGACTGTACTGCGTCAATAAGTTTTTGGGACTCAGTCTCACTTCAGTCAGCCAATTCCTCACGCTCTCTTTCGCCTTCAGACCGTCAAATCCTCTTCAAAATGCGATATCCGCTACGGCCTCTCCTGCGGCACGGGAGCCTCGCCAGTGCGCTCCACTGCGAGTTTGACGCAAAGGATAATCAGCAGCGCAATGACGGTGCAGAGCAGGATTACCAGGCGGGTGCTCTGCCTGGCACGCGGGATTGGAGCGGTTCCCGATGGTTGCGAAGTGGCCGGTGAAGATGACGGCGAGACGGCTTGGAATGCCTGCAGAGCCGCCTGGAGTTCCTTCACGGTCTGGTATCGGTCCTCGCGCTCCATGGCCATCGCCTGGCGGGTGATCCTCGCGAGCGCCTCCGGGATTTTGCCACCGGGAAGGTGCGGCAGCGACTTCGCGGATGCCACCACCCTGCTTGCGCGCGTGGCGACCTGCGGCGCCACTTTTCCATCCGCGACGCTCTGGAGCATCACTCCCACGTCGTCTCCGCTGATCGGTGCATCGAGCGTGAGGATGTGATACAGAATCGCGCCGAGCGAATAGATGTCAGTGCGCGCGTCGAATTTCTCAATCTCTCCGCGCGCCTGCTCCGGCGGCATGTATTGCGGGGTGCCGAGGACCATGCCCGCGACGGTCATCATCGCCTCCCCTTCATCCTGCCGCGCGGACCGCACCAGAGTCCGCTCCGGCTCGGCACCGGCGGCCTCGTTGCGGCCGGAGGCGCGCGCGAGCCCCCAGTCCATCACGAGCACCTCGCCGTATTCGCCGAGCATGATGTTCGCAGGCTTCAGGTCGCGATGGATGACACCCTTGCTGTGCGCAAAGGCGAGCGCATCGCAGACCTTCTGGAAAATCGTGAGCAGCACCACGAGCGGAAATTTTTCGAGGGTGCCGGCCGTGCCGGCCTCGATGAATTGCAGCACATCATGCAGCGTGATGCCGCGCACGAATTTCATCGTGTAAAAGACGTGGTCGTTCTCATCCACGCCGAGTTCGTACACGGGCACGATATTCGGATGCTCGAGCTGCCCGGTGATCTGCGCCTCCTCGATGAACCGCACGATCTCCTCCTGCATGCCGCTGCCGGCCATCATCTTCATCGCGACCTTGCGCCTCAGCAGCTTCTCCTGCGCATCCACGATCGTGCCCATGCCACCTCGCGCGATGACACCCCCGATGTCGTACTTCCGCTCGTGGAGAAACTCCGCGGGCAAATAGCGCTTCACCACGGCGCCGTGCGACCAGAACGGCTCGGATTCCCCGTCGGCCTTCAGTCGCTTGATCTGCATCGTCACCGTGCCGAGCCGGATGATCTGGTTCGGAAAAAGGCGTGTCCTCTCCAGGATTTTCCGCTCGGCGACATACGTGCCATTCGAGCTGCCGGCATCCTCGATGGATGTGTGATCGAAATTGACCGCCAGCTTTGCATGCCTGCGCGAAACACCGTCCACCGCGACGACAATCTCGCACCCGGCCTCGCGTCCGATGACGTAGTCGCCGGGCGTGACCGTCTTGCGGAGAATCTCCGCACCGTCCTTCAGGAAGACGATTTCGGTTTCGGGAGCATTCAAGGCACCTCAATTAACACATGCGGCGGCAGTGACAAATTGATTCGACGCCCTATGGCCTGCGCCGTGCATCTCTGCCATACGTGCCATGTGAAATCTTCGCGCTCCCTCCCCTTCGCCCTGCTGCTCGCCGCACTCGCGGTGTGTGCGACAGGCCATCTTTTTTCCGCGCAGCTCGAAGTGCTCGAAGTCCGCAGCGTGAAGCTGAGAGGCAATCCGCTCGGCGATCCGAGCGTTCGCCGCGTCGCGATGATCGTGCCGGACAGCTCGAAACGCGAGACACCGCTGCCGCTCGTGATCTACCTGCCAGGCTGGGGCGGATCGTCCGAAGATGTGATCGCGCAGGGCGGCGGCTGGCTCGCGCGTGCGGTGGATAAAATGGCGGCGTCAGGACTCGCGCTGCGCATCGCGGTGGTGGACGGGCGTTCGCATTACGGCGGCAGCCAGTTTTTGAATTCCGGTGCGACCGGCGAATATGCGGACTATGTCGCCGACGAGATTTCTGCCGCCGTCGAAGCACGCTACCCGCTCGCGAAGGATGCCGCATTCCCGCGCATCATCGCGGGGCATTCGAGCGGCGGCTACGGCGCGCTGATGCTCGCGATTTCGCGCCACGCGCAGTTTGCCGCCGTCGTCGCGCTCTCGCCGGACAGCGACTTCGAGGTCACGCACAAGCCGATCGTCTCGCAGCCATCCGTGCGCGCGATCACTCCGGCGGAACTCGAACGCGTGATGACCTCCGGCGCAAAGTCGCACCTGCCCGGCGACGGGCTCGCGCACATGGTCATGGGCCTGTGCGCGAATTACGCGCCCATCGCAGGCAAGCCCGGACACTTCGAGTGGCTCTACGACGCGGGCGGAAAATTCCGCGCGGAAGCATGGCAGCGCTGGCTCGATGTGGACCCGCTGCACGTGGTGCGAAAGCGCGCCGATGCATTCGCACCGGCACAGCGCGTGTATCTCGACGGCGCGGAGCACGATGAATTCGGCGCAAATATCGGCGCGCGGAAAATCTGGGAAGTGCTGCGCGAAAGAAAGTCGCCCGTGACTTTCTACGAATCCCCCGGCCACCACAGCGACCGCCTCGCCGAGCGGCTCGTCCGCGGACTCGGCTGGGTGATCGGAAACTAGGCGGGATTTGCCATCACGCTGGCGTGCGCGCAACGGACGACGCGGGATTCATTTTCAAACGCAGAGACGCGGAGCAACGAGAGAGAGCTACGCGGAGTGATGTCTCCAAATCCTCCTTTGCGGGCCTCTCCGTCCACCTCTGCGGCTCTGCGTTGAGATCTGAATGTTCGGAAACTGTCTCAGCGCACGACGCCGAATTCCGCGCGGCGGTTCTTGGCCCACGCGGATTCGTTCGAGCCGGAATCCGCGGGCATCTCCGAGCCGAAGCTCACCGTCTGCAGACGTCCGCCGGACACGCCGAGCTTGATCAATTCCTCGCGCACCGTGAGCGCGCGGCGCTCGCCGAGTCCGCGATTGTATTCCGGCGTGCCGCGTTCGTCGGTGAATCCGGCGATGATGATGCTGTTGCGATTTGCGCGGCAGAATTCCGCGACGGCCTGGAGCTTCGTCCGCTCGCCCGCGCCGACCGCGGAACTGTCGAATCCAAAATGCACCGGCGAGAACCGCGAGCGATCCACATTCCCGCCCAGGAACGAGACACCTTCTGTCCGATCGGGCAGTGCATTGCCGAGCGGAGTGCCGGAGACGGAATCGCTGTCCGAACCACCTCCGCCTCCGCCGTGTTTTTGCCCCGTCGAGGCGCAGGCGCCGAAGGCAAGGGCGATGATGGAAAGGAGAATGCGAGTGGATTTCATCGGGCTCAGTGATGGCGTGATCTTCACTCCACAGTCGAGGGAAAATCCCGGCTCATCTGCATTCGATCGTCAGCTTTTGGTGAATCATTCCGTCTGCGTAGTAACGCAAAAAATGGAAAGCAATCCTTGCGATAATTTTATCAATCCTGTTAATCACCGCCTAGTCAGTCCGCCAAACTGAAACCTCATCCCCCATGAGCCCCGCCCCGAATAGGATGCTCCATCGCCATGGCCCCCGCGTGCTTGCATCCTTGCTTTCATTGCTCGCGATATTCTTCATCGCCAGCCCGCCGTGTGCCGTCCCTGCGGTGGAGCCTTTCGTTCCGGCGGGACCGAAGACAAGGCCGCCGAAAAACAACATCCTGATCCTCGTGACAAGAAACCCGAGCGACCCTTGGGCGGTGTCAGAGGTCCAGGGAATGATCCGCTATTTCGAGGATCGTGCGCCCGCGCTCGCACCGATTGTGGAGTACATGGACTGGCAGAACGGAGGCGGCGTGGAGCAGGAGAATCGGCTGGCCGACTACTATGCGGCGAAGTTTGCCGGGAAAAAATTCCGCGTCATCATCGCGCAGGGACCGCAGGCGACGCCGTTCCTGATCAAATATCACGACCGCCTGTTCCCCGAAGCACAGGGCGTTTCCTGCGGGGTCCGCGCCCCGGAGAAAAATCCGCCCGCGTGGCTCACCGGTGTCCTCGAAGTGAATGACGCACCCGGCAGCTTCCGCCTCGCGCGGGCGCTGCAGCCGGACCTTCAGCGCCTGATGATCCTCGAAGATGCCTCCAACACGGGCCGCACGAATCTGCAGAGCATCGAGGAAAACTGCAGAGCCGAGGCGCCGGATATCCGCGTCGAACTTCTGAAGACGGAGAACGTCCAGCAGATCTTTGCCGCGCTCGAATCCCTCCCGAGAGGCACCGCGGTGCTCATGACCCGGGCGCGGCTCGCGCGGCAGTTCATGATCGAGCTCCGCGAACGCTGCCCCGTGCCCATCTACGGGCTGCGCGCGCCGCTGCACCTGCCTGGAATCCTCGGCGGTTCGCTGCTCAATGGCGAGGAGCACGGCGCCGCCGCCGCCGGGATCGCCTTGCGCCTTTTCCACGGCGAGCGCGCCGAGACAATTCCCGTCGTCGCCGATCCGCCGCACCGGTTCGTGGTCCACTACGATCAAATGGAGCGCTTCGGCTTTTCTCTCAGCGCGCTTCCCGAAGGGACCGAAATCCTCGGTCGCCCGCCCGGAATTTTCAAGACGCACGGGCGCATGATGCTCCTGAGTGGCTCGATCGTCACCGTGCTGCTGGCCACCGTCGCCTCGCTTTTCTGGCTGCTCCGTCAGAAACGCGCATCCGCCAGGGCCCTCAGCCGATCGCTCTCCACCCTGAATGCGACCTTCGGCTCGATTTCCGACGGCGTGCTCGTGGTCGATCTGAACGGGCGCGTGACCAGCTTCAACGAGCGCTTCATGGAGATGTGGAAAATCCCGCGCGACCTGCGGGACGATAAGCGCGACGAGTTCCTGCTCAACCACGTGCTCCGGCACTTGAAGGATCCCACCGCATTCATCACCCGCGTGAAAAGCCTCTACGCGCATCCCGAGGAATCCAACACGGATCTCATCGAGTTCAGCGACGGCCGCATCCTCGAGCGCGACTCGCGACCTCAGCGCGACGGGGGCAAAATCGTGGGCCGCGTCTGGTCGTTCCGCGACATCACCGCGCGCATTTCCTCCGAACAGGAAAAGCACCACCTCCTCGAACAGCTCGCGCAAAGCCAGAAGATGGAAGCCGTCGGCACACTCGCCGGCGGGATTGCACACGACTTCAACAACATCCTCACCGGCGTCATCGGCTATGCGGAACTCGCCCGCGCACGCCTGCCCTCGATCCATCCCTCCTCCGAAGACCTCGGCCACGTGCTCAGCGCCGGCGAGCGCGCGCGCGACCTCGTGCGCCGCATCCTCACCTTCAGCCGCAAGCCCAGGCCGGAAAAGCATGCCGTCTCGATGAAACCCATCATCAGCGAAATCCTCCAGCTCATCCGCGCGACGATCCCCGCCTCGATCGAAATCCACGCCGACCTCGAAGAGACCGACGACTGCGTGCTCGCCGACGCCGCCCAGATCCACCAGAGCCTGCTGAACCTCGCCACCAACGCCGTGCACGCCATGGGCCGCGGCCCCGGCACGTTGAATGTGAGCCTCCAGAACATCACCGGCAGCCCGCAGCTTGCGCGCGAAAATCCGCGCCTCCAGGACGGACGATGGGTGCGCGTGTGCGTATGCGACACGGGCCACGGCATGGACCCGCTCACCCTGCGCAGGATCTTCGAGCCATTCTACACCACCAAGCAGCCGAACGAGGGAACCGGCCTCGGCCTCTCCGTGGTCCACGGCATCGTCACCGCACACGGCGGCTTCATCACCGTCGAAAGCGCGCCGGGTGCGGGCTCCACTTTCCGGCTGCATTTTCCGCTCGCGGAAAAAATCGTGGATGCCCCGGTGCCGCGCATCAGCGAGATCCAGCGCGGGCATGGCGAGCGCGTGCTCATCGTCGAGGACGAGGCGGAAGTCGCGGAAGTCGCGCGCAATTTCCTCACCAGTCTCGGCTACCGATCCACGATCTGCCACAGCCCGGAGCAGGCGCTGGAGGAGTTTCGCATCAATGCGCGCGACTACGCCGCCGTGCTCACTGATTTCTCCATGCCGCGCATGAACGGCCTCGACCTCATCCGCGAAATCCACGCCCGGCAGCCGGAGATGCCCTGCGTGCTCTGCACGGGATACGTCGTCTCGGCCGCCACCGAGACCGAGGCCAGCCTGCTCGGCGTCCTCGATGTCGTGCACAAGCCCTATTCCCGCCGCGATCTCGCCACTGCACTTTCACGCGCGCTGCGCGGCGAAAAAGTCGGCTGATCTTGCCATTTCATCGCGGCCCCATAACGTGAGGCACGATGTTCCTCCGCTCCCTCCTGACCCTGGCCTGCGCCACCGCGTTCGCGACTGCGCAGGAGTCCGGCGTGACCTCCGAGCAGCCCACTTCATTTTCCGTGTGGCTCGACCTGAATGTCCTCGCCCGGCCCGGCGCTCCGAAGCCCGCGCTGCCGATCTGGTTCGAGTCCTTTCAAAATGAACCCGTCGCCGCCAAGGACGGCGAGCCACCGCGCACCGTGTACCGCCTGCGCCTGCGCCGCATGCCCTCGCTGCATCGTGATCTCCTGCTGCGCGTCTTTTTCGACGACCTCACTGGCATGCAGCCCGCCGTCTCCGCGTGGACGGAAAGTGGACGCTCACTTTTTCAAGGCGAGCCTATGGGCCTCGGCGCAGGCCTGCCGACAAACGACAGTGTCATCGTCCCGCTCGACGGCGCGGATTACGTGGACGTGATCGTCCCCGGCAACGGCAGCAATCTCCGCGGCGTGCTCGCGAGTTCGCTGAAGGACGTGACGGCAAAACAGACGATCGATTTTCATGCGGCGGCGGAAGTCCAGGATCCCTTCGGCAATCTCCCGGCATCGCAGCCAGCGGAACAGGACTCGAAACTTTTCGGCCGCGTGAAGGCGACCGTGGACACCGGCATCGTGCGCCTTTCGCGCAAAGGTGAAGGCACCGTGCAATGGCAGTTCGGCCTCGCCGGGCAGCCGCTCGCCGCAGTCGTCACCTTCGACGTGCTGAATGCGGACCTCACCGCACCGCCGATCGTCTTCGTCAATGACGGGCAACCCGGCTACGCGAGCGTGCATTTCCCCGACCTCGCCGACCCTGGCTTCCGCGGCGAATCGCGCCCGCTCGAAGGGATGCGCTTTCAATATACCGGCTGGCTGCGCGCGCAATTCATCATCCCCGGCAAAGTCCTGCACTCCGGCCAGAACGCCGTGAACATCAGCGTCGGCGACGACAGCGGCACCATCGCCGTGCGCAACGTGGAGTTGCAACTGAAGCATAATTGGAAACATTTCGACTACATCCTCACCCCTGCCAGCAAATGAAACGCCTCCATCCAAAGACCCACGCGGGCTTCACGCTCATCGAGATCCTCCTCGTGATCATCATCATCATCGGACTGATGGCCGTGCTGATTCCGAACATTCGCAACGCGATGACTTCCTCCCGGTCAAGCACCGCGGAAATTTACGTCAACCGCATCGCTGGATCAGTCGCACGCTACGAGCTCACGAACGGCAGACCGCCGAGCACAGAGCAGGGCCTCGCCGCCCTCATTCAAAAGCCATCCGGCGAACCGGTCCCTCGGCGGTGGAGTCAGATCGAGGAAAAGATCGAATTGGATCCGTGGAGCGAGCCTTACCACTACGAATTCCCAGGCAGGCATAACACGAAGAGCTTCGATGTCTTCAGCGCCGGCCCGGATCGCCAGGCCGGCACCGAGGACGACATCGGAAACTGGGAGTCCCCGCAGAGCAAATAACCCAACACGGTCGGCGCGGAACGCCGTGAGGAAAACGGAGCCATGAACATTCAGTCGCGAACCTGTGAAATTACACGTCGCGACTTCTTCCGCCGCATACTCGGCGCGCTCCTGCTGATGCCGCTCGCATCCCTCTTCGCCGCGCAGCCAGGCGAGATCAAAAGGGAGCCAGTCGAATCCTCCGTGCTCGCATCGGCAGGCTACGATGCGCAAAGGCGGATGTTGGAGATCGAGTTCCACTCCGGCGCAATCTACCGCTACCTCGACGTGCCCGAGGACATCTTCCGCAAGCTCCTCGCCGCGGAATCGAAAGGCCAGTTCTTCGGCGCGAACATCCGCAACAAATTCCGCAGCGAGCGCGTGAACCCCAAGGAACCAAAATGACGAAGGACGAAATCAAACTCGTCGTCTTCATCCTCAGCGCAGTGCTCATCGGCGCGCTCGCACAGCATTATCGCACACGCATTCCAAACACATCGGAAGCCCCCGTGACTCCCCCGCCTCACGGCTGGGCAAAGCCGCCATACGTTCTCAAAGAAAACCCCAGCAGCCGCAGCAAAACATCAGGGACCGAGCCTGACACAAATTAGCCCTCGGCTCACATCTGCCACTTACACCTTGCGGATACATACGGGATATGTATTTTCTTCGTATGAAGCTCACACTCAACATTGACGACGCACTCCTCGATCGCGTCCGCGAGACGACGGGAGCCAAGACAAAAACCGACGCGATTCACATCGCACTCCACGAAATGGACAGAAGGCACAAATTAAGGGAATTGTTGGCGAAAGATGACTTCGGCATGACTGCCGAAGACTGGAAAAACGCGTGGGTGGATCCCGGCGAGGCGGCGGAGGATTTTCCAGCAAAAGTTGCAGAGACGGCTGCGAAAACCAAAAATCCTGCCGCTTTGCCCAAGCCTGTCAAATATGCGCGCAAGCCCCGTTCTCGTCGATAGCTCTTGGTATATCTGGCACATGCGGGCGGGCCGCCGCCCGCTGCGGGAACTTCAGCCCATCGAATTTACCCGCGACATCGCCACCTGCGGAATCGTCCGCGCAGAAGTTGCGCGCGGCATCCGTAACCCCGCGCTCCTGAAGAAATTTCAGGCGCGCTGGGATGTCATGCTCTCCGTGCCGACGGACAAGGATCTCTTGCTCGACGCGGAAACCCTCGCGTGGCAGCTCGACCGCCGGGGTGTGGTGCTGCCGCTGACGGACATCCTCATCGCCTGCTGCGCGCGCCGCATCGGCGCGGTCGTGCTCACATTCGACAAGCACTTCTCGCATATCCCGGGGCTCCGCTGCGCGAACAGGATTGTGTAACGCGGCTACGGATTACGCGCTTTGCTTTGCGCGGTATTCGCTGGGACGCCAGCCGACCCACTTTTTGAAAGTCGTCGAGAATACGAATGGATTCTCGTAGCCGACGTCGTGCGCGATCGTTTCGATCTTGTCGTTCGTCGTCGTGAGGAGGCGCGCGGCGAGCTGCATGCGCAGGTAGATGACGTGGTTCATCGGGCTGCGTCCGAGTTCACGGCGGCACAGGCGGCGCAGGTGTTCGCCGCTGAGGTGGCAATATTTTGCGAGCATGCCGAGCGACCAAGGCTCGCCGAGACGCGAGGCGACGTGCTCCCACAAATGGCCGAGACGATCGTCCGTCTGCCACGGGCTCGCGAAGCGCGTGACGTAAATCTGGATCAGCTCGACCCAATGCGCGACAGACGCGGGCGCTGTGCGACTCTGCATCTCGTGCCACAGCCCGAGCACTGCCGCGCGAAGCGGCTCGGGATCGAATCTCGCGACTGCGGGCGAACTCGTCGCGATGACTGGCTTTTGATCCGGCGGCTGCTGGTAGCGCACCCACGCAAAGCGCCAGCGCACACCCGGCACGGCCTTGAACGCGAGCAGCGCGTGCGGCGGCGCGAGGCAGCATTCGCCCGCGCGCAGCAACCGCCAGCCGCCGTCGAGGAAAATGCGGCCACGTCCCTCGAAGCACGCGAGCAGGTAGGTGCCGCCGAGATTCAGCCGGACGATTTCATACGGCACCGCCGCGTCCGCGATGCCGGTGTGTGCGATGTGGTGATTCGCCAGCGCCGGGCAATCCGAGGCGCGCACGCGCATCTCGCGCGTGTCAGCGCCGAGGCGGTTGGTTTCTAGGAGTTGTTTTTCGTCGAGCGGCACCGGCAATGTCAGTGTCCCGACTTCTTCAGCGACGTGGCGTTGTTTTTCGCCAGCGTGGTCGTGATGAAGCAGAACCACACATTCTGCTCGGCTCGTGCAGCGAGGCCGTTTCCGAAAACCGGATTCAGCGTCCCGACAAGACGCGGCGTGCCGACTGATGCGGTGAAGTTTGTGCTCAGCTTTTGGGATTCGAGCTGCGGCTGCTCCAGCTCCGCAACTCCCTGGCCCCATTTCTCCCGTCTCGCCAGTGAGACGTGGCTCACAGTGATTTGAAAATCCACGGACATTGCATCCACCGCCAGCGTGGGTTCGGCTTCCAGACTGTCGCCAACATCTTTCTTATCGAAAGCGGTCGGCGCTACCGGCAGCGGAATCGCCGGCTCCTTTCCCTTTTCAGGAATATTGCAGGGAATCTGCGCCTGCGAGAATTCCGTCGGGTAAATGTAGCTGGTCACATTCTCCACGACGGCACGCTGGCCGGACTTCGTCCGCAGCACGAGCATGCGCTCCAGTTTCCCAGTGCCGACCAGTTCTTGGTAGAGTTCCTCATCCGTCATCCCCTTGCGCTGGAGTTCGCCAGCCTTCGCGATGGGCAGCGAAAATGCCTCGTAGCAGATCGAGACATTCATGCCGCCCAAGTCCGGCTCTTTGCTCTCTGTCTTCGGTGATGACGAAGCAGTGGCAGGAGCCTGCGCCGAAACATTTTCAGCAAGTGCCAGTGCAAGTGCGGTGATGGTGAATCTGAGGATCGTGTGAGTTTTCATGGGGAAATGTGCCGCCCTTCTGCTCTGCGCAGGCGAGACAAACGAGCACAAAACAAAACCTCACGCCCGCGTGCATCCGCGATAGCGAACGGTGCGTTTTCGCGATGGCGTTTGGGCAAAGGCGCAGGGATGCTCGGCGGTCGTCGTGCTGCCACCAACGCAAGAGCACAGACACTTCTCCCACTCACCGCACGAACACCATGAAACGCATCCTCACACTCCTCGCCGTCGTCCTTTCCATCGTGAGCGCGCAAGCCGAACCGCTCCGCGTCTTCATCCGGGGCGGGAAAAAATCGCATGGGCCGGAGCAGCATGAGCATCAGCGCTTTCTCGAAAAGTGGACGCCGCTGCTGACGGAGCGCGGGATGAAGGTGGATGGGGGGATGGAATTTCCGACGGCGGAGCAGCTCGCGAAGGCGGATGTGCTCGTGATGTATGCGCAGGACAGCGGGAACATCACGATGGAGCAGCGGCCAGTGCTGGAGACCTTCATCAAGCGCGGGGGCGGCATCGTGGTGATTCATACGGCTTCGGTTGCGAACAAGCCGGACACTTCGCCGTATTGGAAATCGATCATTGGCGGCTCGTGGGTGGCGGGGCAGACGAAGTGGAAGGAGGGGCCGATGGATCTCTACTTCACGGAAAATCAGCGGCTCGATGGCGGGCATCCGATCACGCGCGGCGCGTCGAACTTCCATTTCGACGACGAGATTTACTACGACATGGACATCTCGCCGGACGTTCGTGTGCTCGCGACGAGCTACACGCCGAATGTGAAGGAGGGGAAACAATCCGCCGCTGGCGGCAAGGTGAACATCTACGACATCCAACCGCAGATGTGGGTGTATGAGCGGAACACCGCGGACCTGGCCGGTGCGCGGAACACAGACTTCCAGTCTGTGGGCGGGAAAGGCAGCGCAGGCATCTTGCCTGCACAGCCTGCGCGAGCAGGCGAGACGCCTGCTCCTCCTTTCCCGCCCACAGGCAGGATGCCTGTGCTCCAGCCTGCCGCGCCGCAGACCTATCGCGTCTTCGTTTCGATTCCGGGGCATTTGTGGAGCACGTTTGAGCGGCCGAATTACCGCGCGCTGCTGCTGCGCGGCATCGCTTGGGCGGGCAAGCGCGCGAATGTGGATGAGTTTTGCAAGCCGGAGGAGATTTCCTCGCTCACGTATCCCGAGGGCGGGCCGCAGAGGCCGGAGCAGACGCTGGCGAATCTGGAGGTGCATCCGGACTTCACGATGAAGCTCGTCACTGCCGAGCCGCTCATCACGAAGCCGATGAATTTCGACTGGGATCCCGCGGGGCGGATGTGGGTCGCGGAGACGCCGGAGTATCCGAATGGTCGGCGCGGGATGCGACCCGATTACCGCGGCAAGGAGTGGAAGGATCACGGCGGAATTGATCCGACGCCCGGCGAGCAGACGCGCAAGGCGCAGGACAAAATCAGCATCCTCACTTCGAGCAAGGGCGATGGCGTGATGGACACGAAGCAGGTCTTCTACGAGGGGCTCGAACTCGTCACGGGCTTCGTCTTTCACAAGGACGGCGTGATCGTCACGCAGGCGCCGGACATCCTTTTCATCCACGACGCGGGGCCG
>JAYWEO010000071.1:0-6230 GCA_043779225.1 Prosthecobacter sp. | reverse complement strand
TTCTTCGCGCGGCGACGCGCGTTGTTTTTGATGAGCGAATTCGCGGTGCCGAGGATGAAGTTCGTCGAGCGATAGTTCTGCTCCAGCTTGATCACCGCGGGATTCGGAAAGTGCGTCTCGAATTCCAAAATGTTCGACGCCTCCGCGCCACGCCAGCCGTAGATGGACTGGTCATCGTCGCCCACGACCGCGACGTTCTTCTTCTCGTCAGCGAGCAGCGTGATGAGGTCGAGCTGCAGGCGGTTCGTGTCCTGGAATTCGTCCACCATGATGTAGCGGAACTTCCGCTGCCAGCGCTCGCGCACATCGCCGTGCTCGCCGAGCAGTCGCACCGTCAGCAGCAGCAGATCGTCGAAGTCCACCGCGTTCAGATTTTTCAGCTCCTGATTGTAGCGCGCATACACCGCGCCGATGAGCGTCTTGTCGTCCACCGGTTCACGCCAGCCCGTGTTCTTCGCCTTACTGATGAGATTTTTCGCAAGGCTGGCTTCCAGTTTTTCGTCGCGAGCAGCCGTGCGCGTGATGATCTTTTTGATCAGCCCGGTCGTGTCGCCCTCGTCGTAGATCGAGAAGTTTTTCTTGTAGCCGAGCCTCTCGATGTCCTGCCGCAGGATGCGCACGCAGAGCGCGTGAAAGGTGGACATCACCGTCTTCTTCGCCTGGTCGGGATCGATCATCGTCGCGAGACGCTCGCGCATTTCCTTCGCCGCCTTGTTCGTGAAAGTGACCGCGAGGATGTTCTCCGGTGCGGTGCCGCGCGAGATGAGGAATGCGGCGCGCGCGGTGATCACGCGCGTCTTGCCGCTGCCTGCGCCCGCGAGGATCAGCAGCGGCCCGTCGGTGGTCCGCACCGCGCGCTCCTGCTCGGGATTCAAATCGAAAAGTCGGAAGGCAGCCATGTGGCAAGTTGAGGGCGGCGAGGAAAACACGCGCGGCGTCTTTTGCAACCGCAGGTTCGCAATCCGGTGTCTGCATTTGCACGGCCGGCACGCGGGGCGAGCGAAACGCGGGACTTCACTGCTTCACCGCACGGCTCAGGCAGCACTGGAATACAGATACTTCTGGAACCCAGCGAACGCCTTCCCGATCTCCTCGGGTTTGCCGAGATCGGCCACAGCGTCGGCGATGGAGTTCTGATACCTCAGCCGCAGCAATGGCGTCAGCTTTTCCTGTTCGAGTTCCTCCACGCCCACGCTCACGTAATGCGAGAGCACGAAGTCGAGAAACACCTGCTGCTTGCTGTTGAAGTGCGTGCTGATCTCCACCTTGGCCTTCGCTGCGCGTGCCTCGCGGGTGAGCGTCGGGAGCGCGTAGGCCACATGCGCGAGCACGTCGAAAAGATCGCTGTTCTCCGCATCAATGATCTTCTGCATCTCCGCGAGTTGCTCCCTGCCGAATCCCTTTTCCGCCAGCCCCTCCAGCAGCTTCGCCCGCGTATCCGGTGCGCTCCACAGCGCCCGCAGCTCGTCCTCGTTCTTGAAAAACTCCGGCAGCTTTCCGAATAGCAGCTCCATGAACTGCTGCGACGACATCGGCGTGCCATCCGGGTGCCAAAAGCTCGTCACCATCATGCTCTGGATGTTGCGCGCCTTCCCGTCCGCCAGCTTCACCTTCACCTTCTTCCTGCGTTCACATTCGCATGGGCGCTTGCCGCATTTCGGACATGGACATTCGCAGGGCGACTGGCCGCAAACCTCGCACGCCTTCGGCGGCGTCTTTTCACACGCGCATGGAAACTGTCCGCATTTCGAGCACGGCTCGTCCTGCTGCGGAGGGCCGTCCCAATCCTCATCGAGGAACCGGAGGTGCGCCTTCACGAAGTCGTAGATCGTGAAGTAGTCCTTCCCGTCGTAGAGCCGCGTCCCGCGCCCGATGATCTGCTTGAACTCGATCATCGAATTCACGGGGCGCATCAGCACGATGTTCCGTACGTTGCGCGCATCCACGCCGGTCGAGAGCTTCTGCGACGTGGTGAGGATCGTCGGGATCGTCTTCTCATTGTCCTGAAAGTCGCGCAGCCATTGCTCGCCGAGCGCCCCGTCGTTCGCCGTCACGCGGTGGCAGTAGTTCGGGTCTTTGCTCTGCTTCGCCTGATTGATCAGATCCCGCACGAGCAGCGCGTGCCCTTGGTTCGCGCAGAAGACGAGCGTCTTTTCCCGCTGGTCAATCTGCGCCATGAAAATCTGCACCCGCTTGCGCTCGCGCTCCTCGATCTGAATGCTCCGGTTGAAATCCGGCTCCTCATACAGCCTTCCCTCCTCGATCTCGCCGTCCACCACCTCGTCGTCGGACGTGTAGATATAGTCGTCCAGCGTCGTGGAAATCTGCCGCACTTTGAATGGCGTCAGGAAGCCGTCGTTGATGCCGTCCTTGAGCGAGTAGATGAACACCGGCTCGCCGAAATACGCATACGTGTCCACGTTGTCCTTCCGCTTCGGCGTCGCCGTGAGGCCGAGCTGCACGGCGGGCGCAAAGTAGTTCAGGATGTCGCGCCAAGTGCTCTCATCGTTCGCGCCGCCGCGGTGGCACTCGTCAATGATGATGAGGTCGAAGAAGTCCGCCGGATACTCGCCGAAGTAGGGCGACGGCTCCCCGTCCTTTTCCGGCCCGCTCAGGAACGTCTGGAAGATCGTGAAGAACAGGCTGCCGTTCTTCGGCACTCTGCCCTTCTTGCGAATGTCGCCCGGATCGATCCGCACCAGCGCATCTTCGGGAAATGCCGAGAAGGCGTTGTAGGCTTGGTTCGCGAGGATGTTCCGATCCGCGAGGAACAAAATGCGCGGGCGGCGTGTCGCCTCACGGCTCAGATTCCACCGGCTGTGGAAAAGTTTCCACGCGAGCTGGAACGCGATGAACGTCTTGCCCGTGCCCGTCGCCAGCGTGAGCAGCACGCGCTGCTGCCCCGCAGCGATGGCCTCCAGCACGCGCGCGATGGCGATGTCCTGATAGTAGCGGCTCGGATGGCTCCCGCCCTTGTCCTCGAACGGCACTTCCGCGAAACGATCCCGCCACGCATCGGCCTTGGCAAAAGTCATCGCCCAGAGTTCGTCGGGCGTCGGAAACTTCGGCACCTCGCCTTCGGTGCCCGTCTGCATGTCGATCCCGTAAATGCCCCTGCCGTTCGTCGCGTAGGTGTGGCGGATGGCGAGCTTCCCCGCGTAATTCTTCGCCTGCCCCACGCCCTCGGTCAGTTCCTCGTCGAGCGCCTTCGCCTCCACCACGGCGAGCTTCGTGTTGCGATACTCCAGCACGTAATCCGCCGTCAGCGCCCTGCCCCGCTTGCCGTGCCCCTCGATGCGTCCCAGCGTGATCGGATACTCCCGCCGGATGCGGCTCCCCTCGACGACACCCCAGCCCGCCGCCTTCAGTGCGGGGTCAATGTGCTCGGCTCTCGTCTCGGCTTCGTTCACTTGCGGCGCAGGGCGTAGCGCCCGGTTTTCTTGCTGCCAATCTTTTCCACCAAACCGGCTTCGATCAACGGGTGTAGCATATCCATCGCTCCCTGTTTGGAAACTTTCAACGCCGCCCAGAGTTCCGCCGGGGACATGTTGCCGTGATCGCGGAGCAGTTGCAGCAACCGCTCCTGTTTGGGACGCAGCACCAGTTTTTCGCCCGGTTTGGGATTGAACGCCTGCACCCGCAGCCACACCCGCTCCAGCGTCTGGCGCAGACCCTCGGCGCAATACTCCAGCCAGGCCGTCAAATCCTCGCCCTCGCGCCGCACCGCATCCAGCGCGGTGTAGTAGCGCGGACGATCCTCCCAATAATATTCATCCACCGAGAAAATGTGATGCGTGTCAAAGCCCTGCCGGTAAAGCTCCCACAACGCCAGCGCGCGGCCCGTGCGCCCGTTCCCGTCCGCAAATGGATGAATCGCCTCGAAGCGATAATGCACGATGGCCGAACTCAGCAGCGGCGAAAGTTCCGCCGCCCGTTTGTTCCACCACTCCAGCAGTTCAAACATCAGGCCGGAAACATCCGCTGGCGGCGGTGGCAGAAATTTGCCCACACGGACCGCGATGGTGCGGTAACGCCCGGCGTCGCCCTGATCCATCACCTCCGCCGCGAGCAGGCGGTGCAGCTTGAAAATATCCTCATGCCGCAAAGTTTTCCTGGCCGCGTTCTTTTCCACATAGCGCAGGCCGGCGAAATAATTCAGCACCTCGCGCTGCGAACGCGCGCTGGAAGCGGCCAGCGGACGGCCTTCCTCCAGGGCGCGCACCTGTTCCAATGTGAGCGGGTTGCCCTCGATGGCGGTGGAGGCGTGGACGTTGCGCGTGCGACAGTCCTTCTGCAGTGCGGGAATCCACGAAAGCTCCACGGCGGCGGCCTGAATGCGCTCCCGCAAAGCCGACACCGCCTCGACCCGCCTCAACAGGCGATGGCTGATGGTGAATTGCGGCTCGTAGCTCACCGGATGAGTCAAGCGTGAGTCAAGTTATCAGTCAAGCGGGCTGCCGCCGCTCCGGACATGTCGAAAAAAGCGGGTGATTTCGACACGATGGCCGGACGTGTCGAACCCGGCGACACGTCAAAGCTCCCCGGTGAAGGCTTGGTGCAGCAGCGACTTCTTCAACGCCTCCAGCGCGGCGAGCTTCCGCTCGTAGAGGCTCGCGAGGCGCTGGGTTTCGGCAAGCATGGCGTCGAGTCTAGCCACGATGGTTTTTTGCTCATCGAGCGTTGCCGGATATTCGACGGTGAAATCTTGAATCTGAGCCTTCGTGATTGCCTGCCTCGTCGATCCACCCTCTTCACCCGTTTGGAGTAACTGGTCTTTGTAGGGTTTTGAAATGAGGAGGTAGTGCAGAAAATCGGGATCTAGTTTTCCGGCAATCGGTCTGATGATGGAGACATGCTGATTCACGCGAGCGGGCAACACATCCTCGGGAACAATGCAGCATCGAGCTACCGAAGCTCCGGTGATGTTCAGCAAAACGTCTCTCGGCTGCACCGCGACGTTCGACAATTCATCGGCCTGCTTGTCATCGAGGAATGCGAGCTTGGCATACTTGAAACCTAAGTCGTGAACATTGAGGCTGCGGATCAGCGATAAGCCTTCGGCCTTGTAGGATTCTCCGCCGCCGCGTGGCGTTGCCCCGCTGCCAATCTTTGTCGTGATGGATTTTAGTTTGTTCTCAACCCACCCCTCGCCGCGCTGGGTGAAGACGGATTTGAGGTGGCTTTCAAAGAGGGCGCGGGCGTTTTGGCGGTTCTTTTCGGCGTTGGCCTTTGCGGTGGCGAGGCCCGCGAATGCCTCGTCCAGCAGGCCGACGATCCGCTGCTGTTCAGCGAGAGGTGGGAGCTGAATGTCACGCTCATTCATCGAACCCATTGAGACGTGCATCATTGTCGTGCCTGTCCCTTGATCCTCTTTGATTTTCTCAGTGTCCCACTGGAAGAAGTAGAACAGGAACTTCTGGTCAATCTCCCTGCGGTCATGAGCGACCTTCCATATATGGTAGTGGTAGATCACTTTGCCACCAGTCCACATGCGCGGCCCGAATGATGCCGACCACGCATAAAGCAGGTCTCCGGTGTCGCAGTATTTTTTTTCCTCCAGTTCCATGTCGGAGTAATACCAATGTTCGTTGGTGAAAAAGTTGCCGACGCGAAGAACGCGATATTTTCCCTCAGCAAGTAGCTCTGGCTTGCTGTAGGCGCGTCCGTTTATCAACTCGCACACCTCACGTAGCTTTTTTGTCAGCCACCCTTTCTTCATAGCAGCGCCCGGATATTCCCCAGCACCTCGGCACTCTCGGCATCCAGCGCGGCGATCTCGTCCATGATGACCGCCGGAATGCGGTGCGTGATTTCCTCGCCGCCATTCGGGTTCTTCACGGAGAGGTCGAAGGTCTTTTGGTCAATCGTCTTGGCGTCCACGCTCCAGCTCTTGTCCGAGTCGGCGAAGGTCTTTTGCAGCTTCACGAACTCGGCGAGGTCGGGATCAGAAAGCGGGTTCGTCTTGCCCATGTTGCGACCGGGATCGAGCTGGTAGAACCACACCTTGCGCGTCGGCGCGCCCTTCTCGAAGAACAGCACCACGGTCTTCACGCCCGCGCCCTGAAACGTGCCTCCGGGGCAGTCGAGCACGGTGTGGAGATGCCCCGTGTATGGGACAAGATGAAGGCAGTGGTTGACTTCGAATTTGGTCAATTCTTTATCAACAGCTGCGGCCCAGACAGGAGATCTTATCGCATCTCTATAACATTTTGGAGTACGAGGGTCACGAG
>JAYWEO010000070.1:0-5220 GCA_043779225.1 Prosthecobacter sp. | reverse complement strand
GGATACACGTCGCTCACACGTAGGATGAAGTCGGTGTCCTTCGCGGAGGAACTCACCCACACCTCGGCGGTGACTTCACCGGTCCACTCGATGGGATCGCTGAGCGGCGCGGTGGTCCATGTGCGGACTTCGCTCTGCAGTTCAAAAGGCCGCGCGTCCTTTGCGCCGGGGAAGCCGGTGAAGGGCAGGCTCATCGGCTGGCGCGGATCGCTCGCGTAGCTGGTGCTCTTTGAGTCGTCGTCTTTGCCCAGTCTCGCCGGACTCACGTGGAGATGCCCGGCGTAGGCATTGAACGCGGGCATCAGTTCTCCATCGCCATATAAGTAATACGGTCTGCTCTCCGTCTTCGGCGGCCAGTCCTTCGCCTCGCGCCAAACATTGCCCGGTGCGGCTTTTTCGCCGACGGCACCCATCACGTAATAGCGCACGGGGACTTCCTTTTCGATGCCGTTGTCCTCGCCTTTGAGGAAGTGGTGAAACCACTTCGTCATGTGCGCGTACACGTCGAACTGCGCGTTCTCCGGGAAGACGAGGTCGCCGATCTTGTTCGACTTCGGATAGCCGCCGTGCAGCCACGGGCCGATGATGAGCTGCTGCGCGCCGCGCGAATTAGGCCCGCCCTTTTTGTCGCGCCCGATGAAGCTTGCGACGCTGCCCTGCACCATGAAGTCGAACCAACTGCCGATGGTGAAGCACGGCACGTTCATCTTATCGAAGTGCAGCGAGGCGTCCTCGTCGCGCCAGTAGTCGTCGTAGTCCGGGTGCGCGTCCCATTCGCGGAGCAGCGCGTCGTTGTCCGCGATGTCGCGCGCCACAGTGCCGCCCTTGATGAAGCGCTGCGGCTTCGTCGCGCCGCCGATGCGGTAGCCTTCCTGGAAAAGGCTCAGGCCCGTGTCCGTCATATATTGCGCGACGAGATGCGGGGGCTGCGTGACGGCGAGATAGTTCTGCGCATAGCCTGCCTGCGAACCGCCATACGTGCCGACTTTCCCCGTGCACCACGGCTGCGTGGCGAGCCATTCGCACACGTCGTAGCCGTCGCGCAGCTCGCCCCATTGCAGCCCGCGGTAGCCGCGATAGATGCCCTCGCTCTCGTGCGTGCCGCGGTAGTTCACGAGCGCGATGACGAAGCCGCCTTCCGCGAATTTCGCCGCCGCCTTGCGCGAGCCTGCGCTCGAGATATCCGCATAGCGCTGCTCGAAAATCGCGGGCCATTTTTGATCCGCACGATCGCCCTTCGGAAAAAACACGTAGGCCGACAACCGCTTCCCGTCGCGCATCGGAATCATGATATGCTCCTCGCGCACCTCGCCAAAGTCGAGCTTCGGAACGGGAGCGGCGAGCGAGGATGCGGACGCACTGATGACGAGTGCGAGCGGGAGGAATGGAGGGCGCATCGGCGGAGAATACGGCCTGGATGCGGCGGCGTGCGAGGTTCCAATTGGCCCGGTGAAGTGGAAGGCGCACATGGGGCGCGTGCTCCGGGAAACCGAACTGTCACTTGAAAAGTTCGGCGCTGATCGTATCGGGTCTCCATCGCAAGTCCCTCCTCCAGACTCCCGCATTTGCAGAATCCCCGCTGCACGGGTGCAATGCTCATCGTCGCGATGCTGTGCGCGCTGCTCGCGACGCTCCATGCCGACTACAAGGACGACATTGGCTACACGAAGCTCGCGCTCGAACTCGGCGGCGCATTGCCCACGGGCAGCGGCATCGGCGTCACGCAGGTCGAGGTATCGAGTGGTACCGACTATCTGCCGGATACGGCGCTCTCGGAGTTCGCCGGGAAGACATTCACACCTCTCTCGGGCAGTGGGACCGCGAACAGCCACGCGACGACGGTCGGGCAGCTTTTCTACGGCAGCGCGACCAGCGTCGCGCCGGGAGTGACGAGCATTCACAATTACGATGCGAACAAATGGCTTCAGACGGGATTCCTGAACTACGGCACAACCAGCGCGCCGCTGGCTGAGTCGCAGAAAATCACGAACAGCAGTTGGATTGGAACGATCGACAGCGGAGGAGCGGGCGATGTGGAGGCGCTGCGGCGATTCGACTATGCGATCCAGCAGTCCGGCTTCCTCGGAGTGATCGCGCTGAACAACGGAAATCCCGGCAATGTGCCGGCGCTGCTCGGGAGTTGCTACAATGGCATCAGCGTCGGCCTCACGAATGGGGGCCACAGCTACGGCACGAACACCGCCGATGGCAGTGGCCGCACGAAGCCGGACATCGTCGCACCGCAGGGCGCCACGAGTTTTGCGACGCCGATCGTCGCGTCCACCGCTGCGATGCTCAGCCAGGGCGCTCCGGCAAATGCGACGAAGCCGGTGACGATGAAAGCCATCCTCATGGCTGGCGCGACGAAGAGCCAGTTCCCCTCGTGGAGCCGCTCGGCCACGCATCCGCTCGATGCGGTCTTCGGCGCTGGGCAGGTGAATGTGTACAACAGCCAGCACATCCTCGCCGCGGGCCAGCAGGCCGCGAGTGTGATCGGGACGGTGAGCAGACGGGGATGGGACTTCGGGACCACGAGCGGTGGCAGCCGCCTTTATTTTTTCGACATACCGGCAGGCGGCACGTCCTCGCTGTCGGCTGTCCTCACTTGGAATCGTGTCATCTCAGGCGCATTTCCTTCCCCATCTTCGAGCCTCGCGAACCTCACGCTGAAGCTCTACGCGGCATCCGGCTTCACTCTGGGCTCGCTCGTGGATACCAGCGCGAGCACCGTGGATAATGTGGAGCACGTCTGGCAGACCTCGCTTGCGCCGGGCCGCTATGCGATGGAGGTGACTGCCGACACCGCGGGCATCAGCTACGGTCTCGCGTGGATTTCCGTGCCGGTCGTGAACATCGCCGCGACGATCCCGACGGCTGCGGAAATCGGACCGGTGCCGGGGCAGTTCACGATCACGCGCGGCGGCGACACGAGCGCGGCGCTCACCGTCACTTGCTCCGCCTCGGGGACAGCGACGAACGGCACGGATTACTCACCGATTTCTGCCAACGTCACGATTCCGTCCGGCGCGAGTTCCGCCACGATTGCGGTCACGCCCGTCTCGGACAATGTCGCCGAGGGAGCCGAGACCGTCGTGCTCACGCTCACGGGCGATCCGCTTTACACGATCGGCGCGCAGGGCAGCGCGACGGTGACGATTCAGGACAAGCCGATGGACGCATGGCGCTTTTCAAAATTCACCACTGCGGAACTCGCCGCTCCCGCGCAGAGCGGCGACCTCGCCGACTTTGAAAAGGACGGCACCGTGAACTTGCTCGAATACGCCTTCGGCCTCGCGCCGAAGACTTCCGACACCCTCGGCCTGCCTAATATTAGCATCCAGCCCGGCGGTGCGCTGGCCATCGCCTACACGCATGTGAAGAGCGCGACGGACATCACGTACACCGTCGAGGTCTCGAACAATCTTTCGACATGGTTCTCCGGCGTGACGTACACCTCGGTCCTCGGCACGGTGGACCACGGCACGACCGAGACGGTGACGGTCGGTTCGCTCCTCGCCCCGGCCCCCGGAGGCTGGCAGTTCATGCGCGTCCGCATCACTCGGCCGTGACGGATCGTTCGTCTTGCGATGCCCGGCATTCCTGAGAATCTCTCCACAGCCAGCCTCATCTTTTCCAGCCATGCCACAGCCCAGCAACGTCGTTAGCATCCACCCGTATTTCAAAGTCCACGCCGGCAAGATGGATGCCGTGCAACCGCTGCTCCGCGCATTTGTCGCGAAGACGCAGGGTGAAAAGAACTGCCTCTGGTATGACTTCACGCTCGATGGCGACACCGTGCATTGCCGCGAGGCATATGTCGGCGCTGAAGGTGTGGCCGCGCACCTCGACAATGTCGGCGCACTGCTCGACGAAATGCTCACGCTCTCCGATCTCGTGCGTGTCGAACTGCACGGCCCTGCCGCGGAACTCGACAAGCTGCGCCCGCGCTGCGGTCCGCTGAATCCCGCATGGTTCGTCTATCAGTGCGGCATCTCGCGGTAGCCGCGTTGTCGCTCAGAGCCCCTTGTGCGTGCCGTCGCAGAAGGGCGCGTTCGCGGTGTGCTTGCACTGGCAGAGCCACGCATCGCCGGATTTTTCCGCGGTGAATTTTTTCGGCGCAAAGGACGATCCCTTGTGTGCTCCGTTGCAGAACGGCTGCGTGGCGGATTTCCCGCACGTGCAGAACCAATAGTCCTTGCCGGCTTCGAGGGTGACTTTCGCGGGGGCCTTTGCGGCCACGGTGGGTTGATCGCTCATGCGGCGATGCTGCGCTGCGAGTCCTGCGATGCAAGTGCGGATGCACGGCGCAGTTCAATTTTAACTGCGAAGATCACGAAGTTCGCAAAGATGCTGAATCTGCAAACGAGCACGTGCTTGAATCGCTTCGTGCCCATTGTGATCTTCGTGGTGAAATTCAGCCGACGCGGAATGCGAGCGCCTTTGCCGGCTCGGCGATCGAGCGCAGGCTGACGAGCAGGACGGAGTCGCGCCCCTTCACGGAGAGCACAGGCATGAGGCCGCGCGAAAGGATCGCATCGGCGGCCTTTTCCGAGAGCCACGCCTCGGCGCAGGGCGTCACTTCCTTGCCGCCATCCTGCTTGAAGGTGTGGATCGGCAGTCCGCCGATTTCGCCGCCGGAGCCGCCGAGTTCCATTTCCCAGCCTTCGTTGGAAAAAGCATCGAGCAGCAGTTGCCCGCAGATGAATGCGGAGCTGCCCCAGAGCTTGCACTCGTGATTGTCGTCGGGCGGCAGCTCGGTGAAAGGGAACGTCTCGATGGCATCGCTGCCCGCCGCGTACGGCTGGCGCAAAAGGAATCGCGGCAGCGCGAGGCCGAGATGATTTGCCTCGGGTGCGCGGCGCAGTTCGGCGAATGCGGCGCAAGGGGAGGGAGTCCAGTCGAGCGGATTTGGCTTCGTGGCGAATGAGACGCAGCCCGCGAGATCCGAGTCGCCGCCTGCGATGAACGCCGTGCGGCACGCGGCGGCGAGCCTTGCGATCTGGCCGAGCAGGGAGGTGTCCTTTTCGCCGAATGAAAATGCGCTGAGCACGACGGCGGGCGCGAGCTGTTCGAGCGTGCGGCCGATGCCGGTGCCGGCGAGATTTCCCTGCGTGGCGAGCTGGCTTTCGAGTTCCGCGCGGGAAATGGAAAGCGCGTGAATTTTCACGTTGTCGCTGGCATTGCGCACGAGGAAATCGAGGCCGCGCCATGCGGATTCGA
>JAYWEO010000069.1:0-22974 GCA_043779225.1 Prosthecobacter sp. | reverse complement strand
GCGAGTCGCGCAGCACGACAGGCGGATCGCCTGTGCTCCCCGATGCGTGCCGACGCTTCGCTCAGGAGGGCTGCGATTTTTAGAAATGCGCCGCTGACGCAGACCGATCTACGCATCCGTCCGGCTCAGGATCCAAGCCGCGCCGCCGCACGTCACGATGGCGCCGACGGCGAGGAAAAGGAGGTCGCCGGCGAAGAATGAGATGTCCGCATTTCGCAAACTCGCCATGCGGAATGCCTCGCAGAAATGCGTGAGCGGGAAAATGTCCGACACGATCCGAACGCCGTCGGGGAGGCGCTCGATCGGTGCGAATGCGCCCGATAGCGGGAAGACCGGGAGCAGGTAAAACACGGCGACTTGGATCGCCTGCGTCTGCGTGTGGCAGAACGCGGAGATGAGCAGACCCGAGCCGAGCGAGCAGAGCAGGAAGAGCAGGCAGATGATGCCGAGCATGAGCGGCTGGCGGAAATGCACGCCGAAGTGGAAATACGAGACACCGATCGTGATGCCGATGAGGAAGAGCGAGATGCCGAGATAGGGCACCACTTTTCCGATCACGATCTCCACACGCCGCAGTGGTGTGACGATGAGCTGCGCGAGCGTGCCGGCCTCGCGTTCGCGCGCGATGGTGCAGGCCATGAGGGTGACGGTGAGGAGCTGCAGGATGAGGCCGATGATGCCGGGCGTGACGTAATCAATGAACCGCAGCCCTGGGTTGTACAGAATCTTTGTGTCCGTGTGCCACGGCTTCACGAGCTTCTGGAATTCCACCTTCAGCTTCGCGCGGCCTTCGGGATTCATTGTCTTCAGCGCGTCGAAGACCTCGGATGGCAGCTCGTCGAGCAGCGGCTTTACCGTCAGCTCCTGCACATCGTCCTGGCCTTGGAAATCACCGAGCATTTCGCGCAGGCGACCTTCGAGTTCCTCGGCGGAAGTCGCATCGGTGCCGTCGAGAAAAAGCTTCAGCGGCGTCGGCGTGCCTGCTTCGAGCGTGCTCGCCCAGTCCTTTGGAATGACCAGCGCGGCGGTCACGTGCAGAGGCAGCAGGTCGGGATCGGCGCCGGTGTCCTTGGCCTTCTTCCACGCGAAGGTCTTCTTTTTTCCCAGCATCTCCGCGAGCTTCGCGCTCTGCTCGGACTGGTCGCGGTCGATGATCATCGCGGGCACGCCGGTCAGCTCTGTGGCCTCGAAGGCGTACCCGAAGAGCAGCGTGAAAAACGGCGGCAGGATGAGGATGAGCGCGAGGATGCGCTTGTCGCGCCAGACGTGGAGAAACTCCTTCAGCGCCACGCTTGCGATGGCATTCCAGATTTCGCGGATGTTCATTTTGCAGTGCGGTCGAGAAGTGAAGTGTAGCCCTGCGACCACGCCTTGAAGACGTCCTCCATGTCCGGCTCCACCCACGCATGGCCGATCCATTTCAGATCGGGAAAAGGCCACGCGCGCTGCCATTCGCGCAGCAGTGCTTCAGGGTCGGCGGCGTAGATGCGCGCATGGCCGCTGCGCAGTGTGGCATCGAGCACGCCGGGCGCGTTGCGCAGCGCGGCGAGCGCGGGCATCACGGGATCGATCTGGAGTTCGAGCAGCTTGGATTTGAACGACGCCTTCAGGCTGCGCGGCGATTCCTTCACGAGCAGCCGGCCCTCGCTCACGAAGCCGACTTCCGTGCAGCGCTCGGCCTCGTCCATGTAGTGCGTGGTGATGAAGATGGTCGTGCCTGCGGTGCCGAGATCGTAGAGCAGGTTCCAGAGCTGCTGGCGATGGACCGGGTCGAGGCCGCTCGTCGGCTCATCGAGAAAAAGCAGCGGCGGGGAGTGGACGAGCGCGCACGCGAGCGCGAGGAGCTGCTTCATTCCGCCGGAGAGGCTGCCGGCCATCGCGTCGCGTTTGCTGAGGAGATCCATCTGCCTCAGCAGCACCTCGATTCGCGCGCCGAGTGTCTCGCGCGGGACGCGGAATGCGCCGCCGAAAAATGCGAGGTTCTCCGTGACGCTGAGGTCCGGGTAGAGGCTGAATTTTTGCGCGACGTAGCCGAACTTGGATCGGATTTTGTAGCGGTCATTCCACACGTCGAGGCCATCAATGAACCCGTGGCCCGAGGTCGGCCGCGTCAGGCCGCAGAGCATGCGGATGGTCGTGGTCTTGCCTGCGCCGTTCGCACCGAGGAAGCCGAAGATTTCGCCGCGCGGGATGGAAAGGTTCAGATCGTTCGCCGCAATCGTCGAGCCGTAGGCTTTGCGCAGGTTTTCAAGGACGATGATCGGTTCCGGCATGGACGCGCAGGCTTAGCAGAACGAAGCAAAACCGCAACATGCTCGCGGCGAATCGGCCGTGGCCGGTGGCTGATCTCGTGAAATGCGGAGTGGGGGAAACGTGCGGCAGCCGCGCGATGCACGTGCCCGGTTTCCGTATCGAGGAGATATTTACAGCCATTCCGCGGCGCAAACCGATTCTGTGAATGTGCATCTGGAACTCACTCGTTTTCATCGTCGAAGTCGGACAGGCGGAGAGCCCCTCTCCCGTCGCTGTCGGAGTTCCCCTGAATTTTCTGAAGTGACCGCGCGTCTGCCATGCGCCGCGGGCCGTTGACAAATATGGCCCACGTTCGCAAGCATCCCATCAACCCAACCATGCGCCATTTTCCGATTCTCCCGCTCATCGTTTCCATCGTTGCCACCGCCTCCCGCCTCATGGCTGACCCGGCTGTGGAGATCAGCTCCTTCTCGGTCTTCAAGGAAGTGGACATGAAGAAGCTCGCGAAAGGCGACGTGATCGCGGCGAGCGGGCCGACGATGCGATTTGCCCGAGGCCTCGAGGTGGAGTCACTTTTCATCCTCCCGGTGCCGGTCGCGAAGGCAAACGAGGCGCAGCAAAAGTGGGACAGCACGCGGCATTCGGAGCTGAAGGTGTATCAGCATGTGGACTTGCCGCGCCGCCCGTCCGCGCAGGATTTCCAGCGCCTCGCCTCCGCGCCGCACAATTCCTCGATTGGAAAATTTGCCGCCGCGACTGAGAAGCTGAATCCCGAGCGGCCCGAGCTGCAGATGAGTGCGGCGGAGGCGAAAGGCGCGGGCAAATTTGAGCCCGGTGGAAAAGGCGCGATGTCTGCGGGCGTCGCGGCATTTTGGAGCGGGCTGCTGAATGGCCGCGCGAGTGCTTTCCTCTCGGGCGGGCTCGCGGGCCAGCCGGCGTATGCCGGTCGCGATGGTGGCGTGCGCCCGGCAGGCGAAGCTGCGGAGCTGCTCCGCGAGCGTCCGTCCATCCGCAAGCAGTTCTCTTCGCTCGCCGCCGCGATGACGGGCGGCGGCGGCGGCAGTCCGTCGCTCTATTACGAGCTGTTCGATGTGGAGGGACGTGCGGCCCTTTCGCTCGGCGCGACATATACCCATGCTGCAGGAGAGAGCATCCAGAGCGGCACGGTGCAGTTTTATTCCAGCGACGGGTTCTACGTGCTGCTCAGCTTTTCGCAGATGTGGCCGGTGCAGATCGACGGGAGGGCCGCGACGCTCGTGTGGCGCGGCGACATGCTTTCCTCCAGCCAGCTCGGCGAACTCCACGGCATTGAGCGGTCCGGCTCGTCCGTCGCGATGCGCAAGGAGATCCAGAAAAACATCAGCGCCATGGTGAAGGATATTTCCTCGCAGCGCTGAATGCTCACATTCATCCTGCATAAAATCATGAAACCATCATTCATCCTCACGTCATTGCTCTTCGGGACGGCTGCATCGTCGTCGGCGGGCCAGGTTATCCAAGAGGTCCAGACCCGCGGCTCCGCCGAGATCAGCCACGAGTTCGAGGCCAGCTATAATGCCAGCGCCGGTGCGCGCAGCAACGTCAGCCCGGTGCGCGATGCGAATATCTCGGAGCAAAATACGCACGTCCAATACGTCTTCGGATACGCGCTGCCCGGGAAGCCCGTCTTCCGGCTGGGCGTCGGCTACGATCGTTACGACTTTGGCTTTGCCGGCCCGGGCTTTATCCCTGGCGCACTCCAGTCGGTGAATCTCGTCGCTGGGATCGATCTCAGGCTTTCCGATTTCCTGATCCGCATCGAGGCACAGCCCGGATTTTACGGCGACGATCGCGGCTTCAATGCGGGCGATTTCAACGTCCCCGTGATCCTCGGAGCGTCCTATCTCGTCAGCAAGGATTTCCAGTGGATCGCCGGCCTGTATTACAATCCGAACGCCAGCAATCCCGTGATGGGCGGCATCGGCTTCCGCTGGAAAATGGCGGACCGCTGGACGCTGAACTTCGTCCCTCCGAATCCCCGGATTGAATTCAAGGCCACGGACGATCTCACGCTCTATGCAGGCGGGCAGATCCTCAGCTCCACCTTCCGCGTGAATAAGAACTTCGGCGGCACTCCCACGCGGAACTATAGCAACGCGCTCGTGGACTACACCGAAGTCCGCGCAGGCGCAGGCGCCTCCTGGAAGCTCAGCCCGAAAGGCGCGCTCGACATGGAACTCGGCTACATGGCCTACCGGAATTTCGACTATCACAAGGTCGGCGACAATTTTCAGACCAAGAGCGGATCGTTCTACGGCCAGATGGGGCTCAAGCTGAGCTTCTGACCCCCGCACCGACCTTTAGGACGGACGGCATCCGTCGTCCCATCGCGTCCGCCGATTTTTCATTTGGAAAAATCAGCGAAGGAGTGCTGCCGGGCCCGGTTCACTTCTCCGTGGAATTCCGCTTCCCACGCGCCGCCCGACTCCCCATCTTCCGCCGCCCATGTGGTTCCTGAAAAAGCTTTTTAAGAAACGCGACGAGCAGCTCGCCGGCGACGGCGACATCGTGAAGCCGTTCTTGGATCACCTCGAGGACCTGCGGTGGACGCTGATCAAGATGGTCAGCGTGCTCGCGTCGGCGATGACGGTCGCGTTTGGATTCCGCAAGACCCTCGCGGCCTGGCTGCATCATCCGCTGGAAAAGGCTGGCATCGGGGAAACCCTGATCACCATCGGTCCGATTGATGCCGTCACGATGTCCTTCACCCTGTCCTTCTATGCGGGCATCGTGGTGTCGTTCCCATTCCTGTTCTTTTTTCTCGCGGAATTCCTGCTGCCCGCATTGACGAGGAAAGAGAAGAAATACGTGCTGCCCGCAGTGGGTGTGGGCTTCGGGCTTTTCCTGCTGGGCGTGCTGCTTTGTTTTTTCTATGTTCTGCCGCCGACACTCAAGTGGTTGCATCAGGATGCCGCCGGGTTCGGCGTCCGCCCGAGTTGGACGATGAAGGAATACTACGGATTTGTGACCCACATGTGCATCGCCGTGGGCCTCATCTTCGAGCTGCCAGTGGTGATGGTCACGCTCAGCGCCATCGGCTTGATCAGCTACGCATGGCTGAAAGGAATGCGCATTTACGGCTACGCGATCGCGCTCGTGCTTGCGGGCATCATTTCGCCGACGCCGGATTTGTTCATGCTCTTCATCTTCGCGCTGCCGATCATGGCGCTGTTTGAGATCTGCATCTGGATCGTCTTCTTCCTGGAAAAGAGCCGCGCGAAACACGAGGAGGCGGAGGCCCGCAAGGAGCAGCCCATCTCGTATCCGCACGAGGACCCGCACCACGGCTATTACGACGAGCACCATGATGAGCATCTCGGGCACGACGAAAGCGGGCACTACCACGACGAGCATCACACTGGCGACGGACATCACGCGGGCGAAGGCGGTGCGGGTGAAGTCGTGGCCGCGACACCAAGCCAGTCCGGGCCGGGACCCTCGGAGGACGCTTACGTGCCGCCAACCTATCTGACGCTCCCACCGCTCTGATAAACTGTGTAAAAAGTCGGTGGTGCCGGAGGAACACGGCCATCCTGGCTGTGCGGACTGCGGGCATCCTGCCTGCAGCCACGCATCCTGCAGGCTGGAAGCCCGCCGGGCGCACAGGCAAGGATGCCTGTGTTCCTTCGCAGGCCGGACTTTTTACACAGTCTCTGAGTGCAAAGGAACCGCCTCCGGGGCGGCTGCCGTGGCCTAGCCGGTGGCGCGTCTGGCAGCGCCCGCGCCACGCTTTACCTCCGCCGCTGTGCACGCCATTCTCCCGGCGATGAAGTTCATTTTCACCCTGCTTCCGCTGCTGCTCCTCGCATGCATCGGCCATGCGGTGAATTCGCTGGAGCAGGAATTTCTCTGCCCCGTGTGTGGCACGCACTGGCAGCAGCGCGTCGAGACCTCCGGGCGCGCGAGCGGCCTGCGGCTGGATCTGCGGCAGACGGGCGATGTCGTCGATCCGCCATCGCTGCCGCAATGCACCAAGTGCCGCTTCCCGCTTTTCAGCGACGGGCTCGTCCAGCAGGCAAACGATCCCGCGAAGGCGGCGGCTTTCAAGCAGCTCAGGACGTTCGTGCGCGGCGCGGATTTCCAGATGCTCACGGCGAAAAATCCATCCTACTTTGCGCTCGCGCAGGTGCAGCAGCTTCTCAAGGCACCGCATCGCGTGATCGCGTTGAGCTATCTGCGCGCGTCGTGGCAGGTCGAGGATCGGGATGTCATTTGCCGCAGGCTTTTGGAAAAAGCGCTCGAACACTACGTGGCCGCCCGCGCCGAGGCTGGCAGGGACTACCGGCTGCGCAGCGATCTCGCGCTGCTGTGCGGCGAGATCGAGCGGCGGCTCGGGAAATGGGACGACGCAGAGAAACGCTTCCGCGCGCTTCAGTCGTCCGGCATTCTCGATGACACGCCGCAGGCGAACATCCCCGCGCTGCAACTCCGGCTCATCGCGCAGCACGATTCCGCGCCGCATCTGATCGATGGCGCGGATTTCGTGCAGAACCGTGAGCCGGAGGCAGCCGCGCTGCCGGATGAAAAGCCGATGCTGAATCTGGGGAATCCGGCGCGGCCGGAAAAGCCGGAGGACGCTCTGAAGCTCGCGCAGCCGCCGAACCCGGCAGTGGATATCCCGTTCCCCTCCGGGCCACCGGTGCCGGTCTCCGATCCGACGCTGCTGCCGTGTGAGCCGCCGAAATCGCCGCCATCAAAATCTCCAGCGCCCGACGCGCTGCCGGAAAAATGACGGTCTGCATGACGGTCTGCACGAAGGCGCAACTCCGTTTGCGCACCGTGAAACGAGGCCCTAATTTATGGCCGAATCCGAACTGATAATTTCGACATGACTGCACAGCCGCTCAGCCGCCGCACTTTTCTCCATGGACTCGGGGTCACGATGGCGCTGCCATTCCTCGAGGCGATGATGCCGCGTGGCGCCGCAGCCGCCGCGAGTGCGGGGCGCGCACCGATCCGCACGGCGTTTCTCTACGTGCCGAACGGCGTGAACATGACGGACTGGACGCCGAAGCAATTCGGCGCCGATTTTCAACTGCCGTACACCCTCGAACCGCTGCAGGCGCATAAGAACGACGTGCTCGTGCTCAGCGGCCTCGCGCAGGACAAAGGCCGCGCGAACGGCGACGGCGCGGGCGACCATGCGCGCGCGGCGTCCACGTGGCTCACCGGCGCGCAGCCGTTGAAGAGCGAGAGCTCGCGCATCCGCTCCGGCGTCTCGGCGGATCAGGTGATGGCGGACGCCATCGGGCGGCAGACGCGCTTCCCGAGCATCGAGCTCGGCGTCGAGCCTGCGCGGCAGGGCGGCAAATGCGACAGCGGCTACGCGTGCGCCTACTCGAACAACATTTCCTGGCGCAGCGAGGCGACACCGAGCGGTGCGGAGATCAACCCGCGGCTGGTCTTTGAGCGACTGTTCGCATCGTCGAACCCGAAGCTCGCCAACGAGGGCACCGCGCGCCGCGAGCGCCAGCGCAAGAGCATCCTCGATTTTGTCCTCGCCGATGCGCGCACGCTCAGCGCGAAAGTCGGCGGCAGCGACCGGCAGAAGCTCGACGAATATCTCACCGCCGTGCGCGAGATCGAGGAGCGCGTGGAGGCCACGCAGCGCAGCGTCGCCGCCGTGCAGCATTCCGGAGTCATCGAGGCATACGACGTTCCCGAGAGCATCCCCGAGAGCTACGAGGAGCACGCGCGGCTCATGCTCGACATGGTCGCGCTCGCTTTCCAGACGGACACCACGCGCATCGCGACCTGCATGCTTGCGAACGAAGGCAGCAACCGTGCGTACCGCAATCTGAGCATCACGCGCGGCCACCACGAGCTGTCGCATCATCAGAACAACGCGGAGAATCTCCGGCAGATCCGCGAGATCAACCGCTTCCACATGCGTCAGTTCGCGTATCTCGTCGGCAAGCTTAAGGGCATGCCGGAAGGCGAGGGGAGTGTGCTCGACAACACGATGCTGCTCTACGGCGCAGCGCTCGCGGACGGAAATCGCCACGAGCACGAAAACCTCCCGCTCATCCTCGCAGGCCGCGGCGGCGGAAGCATCATGACTGGCCGCCACGTGCGCTATCCCTCGGAGACGCCGATGTGCAACCTGCTCCTCACGATGATGAGCAAGGCCGGAGTGGATGCGCCGAGGCACGGCGACAGCACCGGGATGCTGCGCGGATTGGAAGGCTGACACGCGATGCAGGCGCGCAGCGGCATGCAAATCGTGCGCGTGATTCTTTCCCGCTCAGTGAAAGTGGCGCGCGAAAAATCCGAGCGGTGTGCCTTGGGTAGGGTGGGCGTCCCGCCTGCCGTGCCGCGCATCTTGCGCGGCACCCGGCGGACGTCAGCTTGTGTTCGCACCTCTCCCGACGTCCACGTGTTTTCCCCGAGACGCGGCACACAGCAGGCTGGAAGCCCGCGCTACCCGAGGCACGCCGTGCTGCTGCCGATGCCTTCGCGCAGCCTCACCGTCATCTTCGTGCTGCTGCTCTGCGCGATTTTTTCCATCGCTGCGGAACCGCCCGCTGATGTCGTGAAGCTCGCGGCACAGCTCGCCTCGACCGACCGCGACGCGCGACGCGAGGCCGGACATTCCTTGGAAAAGCTCGGCCCGGGCGCAAAGCCCGCGCTGCCTGCGCTCATCATGGCGCTCGATGATTCCGACAAGCAGGTGTGGGCGAATGCATTTGCCGCCATCGCCGCCATCGGCCCGGAGGCCGCCGACGCGATCCCGCGACTGCTCGACGCACTCGATATGCGAAAGTCGAACGACTACCGCGAGCGCGACAAGGCACAGAAGCGCATGCGCGCCGCCCACGCGCTCGCATGCATCGGCGACGCCGCGCGGCCGGCGCTCATCGCGGCCCTGAAAGACGACGACACGGGCCTGCGCCTCGGTGCTGCAAAGGCGCTCGGCGAAATGGGCGGGCGTTCCCGTGACGCAATCCCGGCGCTGATCGAAAACCTCGGCCACTCCGACGAGGAACTCCGCAGCGAAGTCATCGAAACCCTCGGCCTCATCGGTGCCGAGGCTGTCGCACCGCTCACGAAATCCCTCTCGTGGCCCGACCCGAGACTCCGCTCCGGCTCCGCCCGCGCACTCGCCGCCATCGGCACCGCAGCGGCGACTGCGGGTCCGGAAATCCTCACGCAGTTGCAGTCCGAAAAAGAAAGCGCGGTCCGCGCGGCGCTGTTCACTGCGCTGCCGCGCGTCGGGCTGCCGCAGGAGCAGATCGTGCCGCCGCTCGTGAAGGCATTCCGAAATGGTGACGAGGAAATCCAATCCGTCGCGCTGAACGCCCTGCTCACGATCCGTCCTGCGGAGAAGCTCGTCGTCCCGGCGCTCGCCGCACTGCTTATGGATTCGCAGGCGGGCATTTCCGAACGCGCCGCACTTGCACTCGGCCGCTTCGGCTCCGCCGCGCGTCTGGCGCTGCCGAGGCTGGTCGTGTTTGCGGAGCAACATGAAAAATACCGCATCGCGCTCACGGAAATCGGAAGGCCTGCTGTGTCCGAAGTGCTGAAGCGGGTCGAAAATGTCCCCGCCGCTTCGCTGAACCGCGAGCACTGGACGATCCAGCTGCTCGCAGGAATCGGCGCAGCCGGATTGCCCGAGCTCGAAAGGGCGCTCGCTTCGCCCGCCGCGTCCGTGCGCGTGGCCGCGCTCGGCACGCTGAACGAACTCGGCGAGCAGTCGCGCGAGGTGCGTCCGGCGGTGCTCCAGCTCACGGGCGACAGCGATCCATTTGTGCGCGCGACGGCGCTCAGCGCGGTCGTCTCGATGGCCACGGACACGGGCGGCACCTTGAAAAAAATCGAGGCCGCGATGCGTGATCCGGCCCCGGTCGTGCGGCTCTCCGCGGCGATGGCAGCGGAAGCGCTCGGTGCGACCGCACGCGGACTCGCCGCCTCGCTCACGCCGCTGCTCGACGACAAGGAGCCTGCCGTGCGGGCCGCCGCGCTGCGAGCTGCCGGCGCACTCGGAGGCAGCGACGAGGCGCTGACGAGGCGCCTTGCCGCAAGCCTCGACGATCCCCTTGCGCGTGGCGCTGCGCTTTCCTCGCTCGCGAAGACCGGCGCGGACGCGGCCGCCGCCGCAAAGTTGATCGAGCTTTACCCGAACTCACCAAAGCCGGACCGGCTCGCGATCCTGAATGCGCTGGGTGCTTCCGGCCCCGGTGCCGCCGCGGAGTCCGTGAGACTCATCGTCTCAGCCGTTCAGGACGGCGATGCGGAGATTCGTGCGAAGGCCCTGGCTGCCAGTGTGAAAGTGCATGCGTCGGTGAAGGAATCGCTCCCCGCTTTGATCGAGGCGCTGCATGATCCGCAAATCTCCGTGCGCCGCACCGCGGCGGAATTGATCGGCCAGATCGGCGACAGGGAAACCGACAAGGTCGTGCCTGCACTCAGCCCGCTCGTCGCGATGCTCGCGAGCAGCGAGGATCGCACATTTGCCCTCGAAGCACTGCGCTCCTCGCACGTGCGCGACATCCCGGCGATCGAGCAGGCGCTCGTGCTCAAGTCCGCCGAGGCGCGCGCCTGGGCGTGTGAGCGCGCGGCGAAACTTGGCTCCAAAGGCCGTCCGCTCATCGAGAAGCTGAAGCCCCTGCTGGCCGACGGAAATGACTACGTCCGCCGCGCCGCGACGAAGGCGATCGATCAGCTCAGCCGCTGAGCGGGAACTCAACGCTGGGCGTCCCAGTGCGGCTGGCTTGTGAAGTGCATGGCCCGCCCGCCGTCCTTTTCACCTGAGAGGCTGGCAATGGCTCGATCGAGGAAAGATCAGGGCTTACGTGAGGTCGAAGCGATCCAGGTTCATCACCTTGTTCCAGGCCGCGACAAAGTCGTGGACGAACTTCTTGTCCGCGTCGGAGCTTCCATAGACTTCAGCGAGGGCGCGGAGTTGGGAGTTGGAACCGAAGACAAGGTCCACACGCGTGCCGGTCCACTTGACCGCGCCCGTTTTGCGATCGCGACCTTCAAACACGTCCGCGTCCTGCGAGACCGGCTTCCACTCCGTGCCCATGTCGAGCAGGTTCACGAAGAAGTCGTTCGTCAGCGCCTCCGGCCGCTTGGTGAAGGCACCGTGCTGCGCGCCTCCGAAGTTGGTTTTCAGGACGCGCATGCCGCCGATGAGCACCGTCATTTCGGGCGCGGTCAGGGTCAGCAGCTGCGCCTGGTCCACCAGCAGCGCTTCGGCCGACACGGTGTATTTGCCCTTGAGGTAGTTGCGGAAGCCGTCCGCGATGGGTTCGAGCACGGCGAAGGCTTCCACATCGGTCTGCTCCGGTGAGGCGTCCATGCGGCCGGGGGTGAAAGGAACCGCCATCTCGTGACCGGCATTCTTCGCGGCCTTCTCGACTCCTGCGCAGCCGGCCAGAACGATCACGTCCGCGAGCGAGATTTTCTTGCCGCCGGATGCCACGCTGTTGAACGCACTCTGGATGCCCTCCAGCGTGCCGAGCACCTTGCCGAGCTGGGTCGGTTCATTGACGGCCCAGAATTTCTGCGGCGCCAGCCGAATGCGCGCGCCGTTTGCGCCGCCGCGCATGTCGGAGCCGCGGAAAGTGGACGCCGATGCCCACGCGGTGGAGATCAGTTCCGAGACGGACAGACCGGAAGCCAGGACCTTGACCTTCAGCGATGCAATGTCCTGCGCATCGATCAATGGGTGATTCACCGCGGGAATGGGATCCTGCCAGATGAGTTCCTCCGAGGGAATCTCCGGCCCGAGATAACGCGCGCGCGGACCCATGTCGCGGTGCGTCAGCTTGAACCACGCGCGGGCGAATGCGTCGGCGAACTGAGCGGGATTCGCGAGGAAGCGCCGCGAGATTTTTTCGTAGGCAGGGTCGAAGCGCAGGGCGAGGTCCGTGGTCAGCATGGAAGGCGCGATCCGCTTCGCCGCGTCGTGCGCGTGCGGCACGGCGCCGTCGCCAGCGCCATTTTTCGGCGTCCATTGATTTGCACCGGCGGGGCTCTTCGTGAGTTCCCATTCGTAGTTGAAGAGGTTCTCGAAAAAGTTGTTGCTCCACTTCGTCGGTGTCGTGGTCCACGTCACTTCCAGGCCGCTGGTGATCGCGTCACCGCCCGCGCCCGTGCCGAAGCTGCTCTTCCATCCCATCCCCTGTTCATCGAGGCCGGCCGCTTCCGGATCCAGCCCCACATGGGATGCCGGGCCTGCGCCGTGGGTCTTGCCGAAGCTGTGGCCGCCGGCGATGAGCGCCACCGTTTCCTCGTCGTTCATCGCCATGCGCGCGAAGGTCTCGCGGATGTCCCGCGCCGCGGCGATCGGATCGGGGTTCCCGTTCGGGCCTTCCGGGTTCACGTAGATCAGCCCCATCTGCACGGCTGCGAGCGGGTTTTCGAGATGCCGGTCCCCGGTGTAGCGCTTGTCATCCAGCCACGTCTTCTCCTTGCCCCAATAGACGTCCTGATCCGGCTCCCACACGTCCGCGCGACCACCGCCGAAACCGAATGTTTTGAATCCCATCGTTTCGAGCGCGACGTTTCCGGTGAGAATCATCAGGTCGGCCCAGGAAATCTTGCGGCCGTACTTCTGCTTGATCGGCCAGAGCAGGCGCCGCGCTTTGTCGAGGCTCACGTTGTCCGGCCAGCTATTAAGCGGCGCAAACCGCTGCTGGCCCCTGCCGCCGCCGCCGCGGCCGTCACCAGTGCGGTAGGTGCCGGCGCTGTGCCAAGCCATGCGGATGAAAAGCGGGCCGTAGTGCCCGAAGTCCGCCGGCCACCAGTCCTGCGAGTCGGTCATCAGCGCCGCGAGATCCTTCTTCACCGCCGCGAGGTCGAGGCTCTTGAATGCTTCCGCGTAGTCGAAGTCCCCGTCCATCGGATCGGACTTCGAGGAATGCTGGTGCAGCAGTTCGACCTTCAACCGGTTCGGCCACCAGTCATGGTTCACCGTGCCGCCGCCGGCAGCGTGGTGGAACGGGCACTTGGGTTGCGGGATTTCCTCCGGAGGAACTGCGGATAGTGCGATTTCGTCTGGCATGGTGCGGTGTGGTTGGTTGAATTAAATTCTGTGGACGGGTTTGCAAGTGTTCGGCGCGGCTGCGCGGGCGGTCAATGGCCGACTGCCTGCGAAGTGTGCATGGAGGTCGCGCTCCACCACCCGCAGCGGTGCCTGTCGAAGTGCAGGCTCATCCGATTTTTGGAAGTGCCCGCGTTCTCTCGGGGCGCGGCTGCGGCGCTAGGCCGGGATCTTGTAGCGGCCGGGCATCGCGACTTCGGGTTTCTCGATCTTGGAGTTCCAGTCGAGCTTGTTCACGTCGATCGCCGACCATGTCTCCTTCGATTCGAGGACTTCGTCCCACGTGACCGTCTTGCCGGTGTAGGCGCTCAGGCGACCCATGATCGCGAGCAGCGAACTGTGCGCGAGCTGCTCGCCCATGTTCACAGGCTTGCCGGCTTTGATGCTCTCGATGAGTTCCTTGTGCTCCTCGACATACATCAGGTTTTTTTCGCCGGGCGATGTGCCGTCCGCGCCGCCGTTCTTCTCATACATCCAGCGCTTGCCGTCGGTCGTGTCGAGGACGTGCAGCGGCTTGAAGCCGTTCACCTGGCCGGTGCCGTTTGCGCCGACGATGTAGTCCGCATTTTCATTCGAGCAGCCGCCCTGCTGGCGCGCGTAGATGTGGCCACGCCCGCCATTCGGGAACTCATACATCACGGCGAAGTGGTCATACACATTGCCAAATTCGGGCTCGATGCGCTGCTGGCGTCCGCCGAGCGCGGTGCATTTCACCGGCGGCACGTCCTTGAAAGCCCAGCTCATCTTGTCCACGGAATGCACGGCCTGCTCGACGATGATGTCGCCGCTGAGCCACGTGTAATAGAGCCAGTTGCGGAGCTGGTATTCGAGTTCCGGCCAGTCGGGCTGGCGCTCGTGCGGCGCCCACGGGCTGCTCGTGAGATACGTGCCGTAGTAGCCGCGGATGTCGCCGATGAAGCCTTCGTGCATCTTCGCCCACGTCGCGCGCTCGGCGAAATTGTAGCGCCAGCAAAAGCCCGTCTGGATCGCGAGGTTCTTCTCCTTCGCCTTCTTCACGGCCTCCATCGCGTGGCGGATCGCCGGGGCGTCCACGCCGAGCGGCTTCTCGCAGAAGACGTGCTTGCCCGCGTTGATTGCCTTGTGCAGGTGCGCGGGGCGGAAGCCGGGAGGCGTCGTGAGCAGCACGATGTCAATGTCCGTCGCGAGCACCCTGTCGATCGCGTCCCAGCCGGAAAATTTCTGATTGTCCGGCACCTTCACCTGATCGGGACGCGAACTGGAGATGTTATTGAAGCTGATCTCCAGCTTGTCCGCATGCACATCGCCCATCGCGGTGAGCACGACATTCTTGTCCGCATTCATCGAATCCGTGAGCGCGCCCGAGCCGCGCCCGCCGCAGCCGACGATGCCGATCTTGATGGCCTTCGCAGCCTGCGCATTCACGATGTGCGGAAATGCGCCGACGAGCGCTGCACCGGCGGCGCCAGCGGCACCGCGATGGAGAAAGGAACGACGGGTGAAGGAGGGCGGGGTGATGATGCGGTTCATGGCTTGATTGGAGAGGTGTGGACGCTAGCGCGCCGGTCAGAGGTGTCGAGAGTTGGTGTGGTGCGGCAGGTTCATAATCTTAATCCCAATCTCTATCTTCATTCCGTTCGCCGCAGCGCGCCTGCGGGGGAGTAAGATCAGGATCACGATTACGTTGAAGACTCTTGCCGTTTGCGAAGTGGAAAACCGCCGATGCTCCGCGGGCTTTGGGAAAATCCGCGAGAAGACGTCGGTGGAATCACGCAGCGCTCGCGCTTTGTGGCGGAATGGTGGATCATCCGGCGATGCAGTTCGATTTTCTCAGGCGGCTCTTTGGAAAACGGGATCGTCCCCGTGCCCGCGAGATGAGTCCTGCGCCGCTCGCGGTGAAAGTCGTCGCCGAGCCGCATGAGCCGCTGCTCGGCGAAGCCCGTGCGCTGCTCCGCTCCGTCGGCGTGCCGGCACTCGCGGAGCGGGTGCGCATCGAGTGGAATGCACGCATGCGCAGCACCGCCGGGCTGGCATTTCCGGGGCGGTCGCTCGTTCGGCTGAATCCGCGCCTGCATGAATTTGGCGAAGCAGAAGTCCGCCGCACGCTGCTGCATGAACTCGCGCACCTCCTCGCGCACGAGCGCGCGGGCCGCCGCAGGATCGCACCGCATGGCGCGGAGTGGCGTCGCGCGTGCGTGGATCTCGGGCTGCCGGATGAAAAGCGCACGCACGATCTCCCGCTGCCGCGCCGCATGGTCGCGAGGCGCCACCATTACCGCTGCCCGTCTTGCGCGATCACGATCGCGCGCGTGCAGCCGCTGCGTCGCGGCTCCGCGTGCCTGAACTGCTGCCGCGCGCATAATCGCGGGCGCTACGATGCCCGCTTCCGCTTCGAGCGCATCGGGCCGCCCGTGGCGTGACGCGGCCGCTGTCCGCACGCGATTACTGAAAGACCTGATCGCCCTTCTTCGGTGTGCCCGTCGTGATGTCGGCGATGACGTGCGAGCCCTGGCGCTCGCCGCTCACGATCAGGACGCCCGAGTCCGCGCCGTCGCGGATGCACTTCAGCGCCATGCCCGCCTCGGGCTGCACACCGCCGCGCGTCTCGATGAGCACGAATCCCGCTTCCGCATTCACCAGCAGGATCGTGCCGATCTGCCTGCGCTTCCCGCTCGATGCATCCGCCGTATTCGGTTTCGGAAAGCGGACTGGCACCGCCTTTGGCACTTCCTTCCGTTTCGCCCATTTCGGCAGGTGAACCATCTGGACGACGCGAGGCAGGCTGCAAGCCGCCACCGTACCGCACGCGAGGATGGCGAGAAGCGTGCGGGCGGCGGGAGAAATCATGCGCGCAGCGTAACGCTTTTTGCATCCGAGGGAAGTGCGCGACAGCCGCACCGTCGGAATGGCGCTTCCATTTTCCATATGCCCGCGCGGCCCGCTTCCGGCTTGCATCGGCGGAACGCTGCGCCAGCGTTTGCCCATGAAACGCCGCACTCTCTCCCTGCTGTTGCTCACCTTCGCCGCATTCACCACTTCCGCATTCGCGGAGATCAAGACCGCGACCGTCACCTACAAGGATGGCGCGGCGGAACTCGAAGGCTTCGTCGCCTACGATGATGCCGTGAAAGGCCCGCGCGCCGGTGTGCTCGTGATCCACGACTGGACCGGCCTGCAGGACTACGCAAAGTCCCGCGCCACGCAGCTCGCCGAACTCGGCTACGTGGCATTCGCCGCCGACATCTACGGCAAAGGTGTGCGTCCCACCGA
Organism: Prosthecobacter sp.; assembly: GCA_043779225.1. Lineage (GTDB taxonomy): Bacteria > Verrucomicrobiota > Verrucomicrobiia > Chthoniobacterales > Chthoniobacteraceae > SXWH01. Next base: position 6,386 of record JAYWEO010000069.1, on the reverse strand, counting down.
CACGAAGGAATGCGCGGTGCAGGCTGGCACTTATAAAAATGACCTCCCGCTCCTGCGCCGCCGCGTGCTGCTCGGGCTCGATCAGCTCAAGGCGCAGCCCGGCGTGGACGCTGCGAAGCTCGCCGCCATCGGCTACTGCTTCGGCGGCACGAGCGTGCTGGAGCTTGCGCGCAGCGGCACGGATGTGCGCGGCGTCGTGAGCTTCCACGGCGGACTCTCCACCTCGCTGCCCGCGAGGGCTGGCGAAATCAAGGCCCGCATCCTCGTCTGCCACGGCGGCGCGGATTCGCATGTGAATGCCGAGGTCCCCGCATTCAAGTCCGAGATGGAAAAGGCGAAGGCGCAGATGGAATTCGTCACCTATGAAGGCGCGCAGCACGGCTTCACAAAGGCCGGCCCCGCGTATCAGGAAAAGGCCGACAAGGAATCGTGGGCCGCGATGAAAAAATTCTTCGGGGAGATTCTGAAGTAGCCGCTTCGCGCCGCGCATTTTCCGAAAGCGTCATCCGAACCCGACTCCCTCCATGGCCATCCTCTCCGACTCGTCGTTCCGCGCGCCGATTCTTCCGAGCCTGCAAAGTGAACCGCAGCGCGCGACTGCGGCAGCGGTGGATCCGATCGCCAGCCTCGTCATCCCGGTGGCCGATGGCAAAGTGCTGCGTCCTGCGGATGCGGGATTCAATGCTGCGCTGCCGTTCAACCTTCGCACGTCCGTCCAGCCGCAGGTCATCGCGCAATGCCGCACGCCGCATGGCGTGAGCCTCGCGGTGCAATGGGCGCGGCAAAATCAGTTCGCACTTTGCGGCCACGGCGGCGGGCATTCCTACGAGGGATATTCGTCGTGCCCGGGCCTCATGATCGATGTGCGGAAGATGGACTCGATCACGATCGACGCCGCGAATCAGACCGCGCGCATCGGCGCCGGATGTCTGCTCGGGAATGTCGCCGAGGCGCTCTTCGCGCAAGGCTTCGCGCTGCCCGCGGGCACGTGCAAACCGGTCGGCATCGCCGGTCTCACACTCGGCGGCGGGCACGGGCTTTCGTCGCGGAAATTCGGCCTCACATGCGACAACCTGATCGCCGCGCACATCGTGGATGCGAATGGCAACGAGCTGAACGTGAGCGCGACGGAGAACCCCGATCTTTTCTGGGCGCTGCGCGGCGGAGGCGGCGGGAACTTCGGCATCGTGACCGAGTTCACTTTCAAAATCCACCCGGTGAATCGCGTCATCGCATTCCGCATCGTATGGCCGAACAACTACCCGACCAACGCGCTGAAAAGGTGGCAGGCCTTTGCGCAGACCGCCTCGGATGAACTCGGCTTTGTCCTCGTGATGACCGGAGGCAATGGTGCCATTACGGGCATCCGCTGCACCGGGCTTTTCCTGCCGCAGACGGCCGGGCAGACGCCGACCGTGAGCGACCTCCGCACACAGCTCGCGCCGCTGCTCTCGCTCGGAAATCCGACGTTCACGACGAAGCAGTTCAGCTACGTCGAGGCCGCGCGCTATTTTGCCGGCAACGGCGATCCCGACCGTGTGTATTTCAAGGGCAAGTCCGACTACTCGCTCGGCGCGTGGACGAATGACGCCGTCAGCACTTTCATCAGCGCGCTGAAGAATTCCGCGTCGCCCGTCGCGGCCATCTTCGAGGCATACGGCGGCGCCATCAATCGTGTGCCCGAGGCGGACACCGCCTTTCCTCACCGCGGCGACACGCGATTCTGCCTGCAGTATTACGCCGAGTGGTCATCAAGTGCCTCGACGAATGGGAAAGTCGCCGCCGTCCGCGCGCTGTATGCCGCGATGCGCCCGCATGTCCCCGGCTTTTCCTACGTGAACTACATTGACTCGGATCTGCACGACTACGCGCCCGCGTATTACAAAGGCAACCTGCCGCGTCTCCAGACGGTGAAGCAGCAGTACGACCCGGACAACTTCTTCCACTTCGCGCAAAGCATCCCGCTGGCGGTGTGAGCCAGGATTTGCGGAGATAGGCCGTTCGCGTTTCAGCTCGTTCGCTTTTGAAAATAGCCCAGTGCTTCAGCACTGGGTTGCCTCGTAGAGAGTTTCCAAAGTCCCGGTAGGGACGGCAGAGCTTTTCTTTCGTCCCTGCCGGGACTCTTGGCCTTCACACGAATGTTGCCCAGCGATGAATCGCTGGGCTATTTTCAAATGGTTCGTCGAGGACTTCTTTCGGCTTGGAATGCCTCGGGCGCGCTGGCAAGTGCGGGGATGGCTTCGACAGGTGATTCCGAGCAGATCCGATCCTTGCGGGACGCAGTGCGTCTTTCGCCGGAAAATATGCCGCTGCGTGTGGCGCTCGGCGAGGCGCTGCTCGGGCACGGGCTCGCGGCGGAGGCGGAGGCGGAATTCAAGTCCGCGCTCGCGCAATCGAAGGACAACGCGGCGCTGAAGGTCGGCCTCGCGCGCGCCTTTCTCGCGGGTGGCAAGAGCAGCCACGCGCTCGTGGTGCTGGAGGATCTCGTGAAGTCGCCCGATGCGCCGGCGCGTGCGTTTGTGCTGCACGCGCGGATTCTCGCGGGCATCGGTGAAGTCGAGCAGGCCGTCCGCCAGTATCAGCGCGGTGTGGAAAAGGATCGCTCGGCGGCGGACATGGAATTCGCGCAGCGGCTCGGCATCCGCGCGGTGCCGGAGTCCGAGGACGCGCCGATATTTTCCTCACCCAGCGATGATGAGGAGGAGGTTGTGGATGGCCGCGTGCGGCAGTCGTGGGAAGGCGCGGACGATGCGCCGGTGCTGGAGATTGAAAAGCCGGGGATCACTTTTGCGGACGTGGGCGGCATGGATGCGCTGAAGGAGGAAATCCGGCTGAAGATCATCTATCCGCTTTCGCACGCGGAGATGTTCAAGGCGTACGGCAAGGGCATCGGCGGCGGCATCCTGATGTATGGGCCGCCCGGATGCGGAAAGACACACCTCGCGCGTGCGACCGCAGGCGAGGTGAAGGCGGGTTTCATCTCCGTGGGCATCCACGACGTGCTCGACATGTGGATCGGCAACAGCGAGCGGAATCTGCATTCGCTCTTCGAGCAGGCGCGCCGCCATGCGCCGTGCGTGCTTTTTTTCGACGAAGTGGACGCGCTCGGTGCGAGCCGCACCGACATGAAGACGAGCGCGGGGCGGCATCTCATCAATCAGTTCCTCTCCGAACTCGACGGCGTGAAGGCGAGCAACGAAGGCGTGCTGATCCTCGGTGCGACGAATGCGCCGTGGCATCTCGACAGCGCATTCCGTCGTCCGGGGCGTTTCGACCGCATCCTCTTCGTCCCGCCGCCGGATGGGCCCGCGCGTGCTGCGGTGCTGCGTCTCCAGTTGAAAGGAAAGCCGCAGGAGGATCTCGACTACGATGCGGTGGCGAAAAAGTGCGACGGCTTTTCCGGTGCGGACCTGAAGGCGGTCGTGGACATCACGATCGAGAACAAGCTGCGCGACGCGATGAAATCCGGCACGCCGACGCCGATTCGCACGAAGGATCTGCTGACCGCCGCGGGCGTGCAGAAGGCCACGACGCGCGAGTGGTTCGCCACGGCAAAAAACTACGCGCTCTATTCGAATCAGGGCGGCACGTACGACGACATCCTGAAGTATCTGAAGCTCTGATCTGTGAGCGAGTCGCCCCATCTCCAGCGCGCGCTGGTCCTCCAGTCGCAGGGTCGCCACGACCTTGCGGAAAAGGAACTCCGGCAGCATCTCGCCGAGGCGCCGACGCATGGATTTGCGCACGCAGTGCTCGCGCTGAATCTCGCGGAAATGGATCGGCTGGACGAGGCGCAGGAATCCGCGCGCGAAGCGATCGGACTCGCGCCGGATGCCGCATTTTCACACTACGCGATGGCGCGCGTGCTGTCGTCGCGCAACCGCGAAGACGAGGCAGCGGTGGCGATCCAGGAGGCGATCCGGCTGGAGCCCACGGATGCCGATTACCACGGGATGCTCGCGGCGATTGAATTTCACCGCCGCCGCTGGCAGCCATCGCTCGACGCGGCGGAGACGGGACTGCAGTTCGACCCCGAGCATGTGAACTGCAACAACCTGCGCGCGATGGCGCTCGTGAAACTCGGGCGCAAAGCCGAGGCGGGCGCGACGATTGATTCCACACTTTCGCGCGATCCGGACAACGCGGTGTCGCACGCGAACAAGGGCTGGACGCTGTTGGAGCAAGGGAAGCGCAAGGAGGCGATGGGGCATTTCCGCGAAAGCCTGCGCCTCGACCCGACGAGCGACTGGGCGCGCGCGGGACTCGTGGAGGCAATCAAGGCGGGCAATCCCATCTACGCCGTGATGCTGAAATATTTCCTGTGGATGGCGAAACTCTCGAGCCGCGCGCAATGGGGCATCGTGCTCGGCGGCTATTTCGGAAACCGCATGCTCGGCGAACTGTCGCGGAGCAATCCCTCGTGGTCGCCATGGATCGATCCGATCCGCGTCGCGTATGTCGCCTTCGCGCTGCTCACGTGGCTGGCGCATCCCATTTTCAATCTCATGCTCTTCCTCCACCCGCAGGGCCGCCATGCACTGAGCCAGGATCAGCGCGAGCAGGCCTCGTGGATCGGCCTCATCCTCGGCCTCGCGCTCGCCTCGCTCGGCATGTGGTTTTACACAGAAAAAAAAGATCGAGTTCATCCTCACCGCACTCGTGCTCGGGCTGCTCGCGATTCCGACGATGGCTGTCTTCGGCTGTTCGCGCGGCTGGCCTCGCAAGACGATGGTGGCCGTCACCGCCGTGCTCGCCGCGACAGGTCTTTTCGCGGTGTTCGTGATGCTCTTCTCGGACACCTCGCCAAATTCCTCCCTCGGCGCAGCCGCGATGAACGCGCTCAATTTCTTTTTCATCGGCACCTTCGCCACGCAATTCCTCGCAGGCTGGCTCGCGACCCAGCGCCCGCGCCGGTGAACAAAAAAGCCGTCCGGTTTCCCGGACGGCTTTGGTGATTCATGGGATGCCGAGCGGTTTCGCCGTCGGGTCCGTAATTGTGTCGCGTTAGCGAATCGAGATTAGTTCGACCTCGAAGATCAGCGTCGCATTCGGCGGGATGGGGCCGCCGGGGGTGCCGCGCTCGCCGTAGGCCAGTTTCGAGGGGATCGTGAACTGATACTTCGCGCCTTCCTTCATGAGCTGCACGCCCTCGGTCCAGCCGGGGATGACGCGGTTCAGCGGGAACTCGGCGGGCTGGCCGCGCTTGATGGAGCTGTCGAATTCCGTGCCGTCGAGCAGCGTGCCCTTGTAGTGGACCTGGACGGTGTCGGTGGCCTGCGGGCTCTTGCCCGTGCCTTCCTTGAGCACCTTGTATTGCAGTCCGCTGGCGGTGGTTTTCACGCCTTCCTTCTTCGCGTTTTCCGCGAGGAATGCTTCGCCTTTTTCGAGATTGGGATCAGCCATAAGGGTCGGGACGCTGAACGCGGCGAGGGTGGCTGCACAGCAGATTTTTGCGAGGGTGGGGAATTTCATGGGGCGGAGAATGGAGAATAAAGTGACGGACTTACAGCAAATATGCGGCGCTCAGTGGCCGGCGAGTTCTTCCAGGCGCGCGAGGGAAAAGACCGCACCGCCATTCAGGAAAAAGCGGGTGATTTGCTCGCGCAGTGTTTTGTATAGCGCAGGGTCGGTGCTGGTGAGGGCGGGTGGCACTTCGCGCCGGGTGAAGCGGACGAGGGCGGCGACTTCGGCCCAGCGCTTCTCTTTGAGATACACGTCGATCAACTCCTGCCGGGCGAGGAGTTGTCGTGCGATGAGTTCTTCTTCGCGGGCAGTCATGGGCTGAGGACTTCGAGATAGACGAGATTTTCCTCCGCCCGCTCGCGGCTCGCGGGGAGGCGGGCGGCGAGGCGGGCGACGTCACCCTTCTCCATACATCTCGGTGATCGTCCGGCGGAGTTCAGCCGCAGCTTTGGCGGAGAGTTTGTCGAGACGGCGGACAAGCCGTTGCTGGCTCACCGTGCGAATTTGATCGACGGCGATTTCGGCCCGCTTGCCACCAGTGGTGATTTGCACGCGGCTGCGCCAGTTCGGATGAAGTTTCGTCGTGAGAGGGCAGACGACGACGGTTGTGAGCGCGGCATTCATCTCATCGCTGCTGATCACCGCTGCGGGGCGGGTCTTCGCCATCTCGCTCCCGATCACGGGATCGAGGCCCACCAGCACGACGTCGTACCGTTTGGGTGTCATTGCAGCCCGTCCCCGCTCGTGGTATCCCATGCGGACCAGTCTTCCTTTTCCGCCGCCATCTCGGCATACGTCTCCTTCCACGAATGCTTGGTCTGTTTGCTCGGACGCAACGCCAGTTCATCGGGGCGCTCCTCCAGGATGACGGACTTCCCCAGCTTGTAGCGCCGCAGGATATCGGCCGGAATGCGGATGCCGCG
>JAYWEO010000068.1:0-23640 GCA_043779225.1 Prosthecobacter sp. | reverse complement strand
TTCGCCCATGCCGGGACGCTGAAGATCAACGGCTCGACGACCGTCAATCTCCCCGTCGCCGAGGCGGCGGAAAATCTCCGCGCGGAGAAGAAAATGGACATCCAGGTGGACACGCAGGGCGGAAGTTCCGGCGGCATCTCGATGCTCGGTGAAGGGCTCGTGCAGGTGGGCATGGCGTCGAAGCACGTGAGCGCCGATGACCGCGCGAAATTTCCGAAGGTGACATTCCATGAAACCCACATCGGCGAGGACGCGGTCGCGCTCATCGTCGCCAAGGACGTGTGGGACGGCGGCGTCCACGAGCTCACGAAGCAGCAGGTGCGCGACATCTACGAGGGCCGCGTCACGAATTGGAAGGACGTCGGCGGGAACGCGCAGAAGATCGTCTTTCTGAACAAGGAACCCGGCCGCGGGACATGGGAAGTTTTCGCGCACTGGGCCTATGGTGATCCGAAAAAAGCGCCACAGGTGAGCCTGCCGGAAGTCGGCGGCAACGAGGAGACGCGCAACAAAGTCGGCTCGACGCGCGGCGCGATCTCGCAGCTTTCATCCGCATGGGCGGACGGGAAAAAAGTTTTCGCGCTCGGTATCAAGGGCGACGACGGCAAGGCCGTCCTGCCGACGAACGAGAACATCGCCAGCCACGCGTATCCGATGAGCCGCCCGCTCTTCGTTCTCACGGACGGCGAGCCGAAAGGCGACGCCAGCGTGCTCGTGGATTACCTGCTTTCGCCGGCGGGCCAGGCGCTCGTCCGCAAGCACGGCTACCTCTCGCTCGACCAGCTCGCCAAGCCTGCCGCCGGGAAGTAGCGTCCCCGCGCATGACGAAATTTTGGAGCATCGCATTCAGCGCCTTCGCGGTCGCATTTTTCGCGCTGCTCCTTGGGATCTTCGTGGTGCAGAGCATCCCCGCGTGGCAGCACTCTGGCGCAGGCTACGTCACGGGCAGCCGGTGGTTTTTTCGCACGCATCAGTTCGGCGCGCTGCCGATGATCTACGGCACGATCGTCGTCTCGGGAGTGGCGCTGCTCCTCGCTGCGCCGGTCGGACTGGCCTCGGCGATTTTCACGGCGGAATATCTCCCGCGAAAGGCGCGGCTCGCGGTGAAAGTGCTCATCGAGCTGCTCGCCGGCTTCCCGTCCGTGATCTACGGCTTGCTCGGAATCCTCCTGCTCCGCAACTGGATCTACGACCTCTTCGCGCGCTTCGATATTTCCAGCGGCGACACGCTGCTCACCGCCGCCGTCCTCCTCGCGGTGATGATCCTGCCGACCGTCGTCACGCTCAGCGACGACGCCTTGCGCGGCGTGCCGGGAGCACAGCGCCACGCCGCCCGCTCGCTCGGCCTCACGCACGCCGAGACGATTTTCTCCGTGAGCCTGCGGCAAAGTGCTCGCGGCCTCGTCTCCGCGCTGCTGCTCGGCCTCGGCCGTGCGATCGGCGAGACCATCGCCGTGTTCCTCGTCATCGGCCGCCAGGATAACCACCTCCCCGAACGCTGGCTCTCGCTCCGCCCGCTCCTCGAATCCGGCCAGACGCTCACCAGCAAACTCGGTGGCTCCGAGACGAACATCGCATACGGCGATCCGCTCCACTGGGCCGCGATGATGGGCCTCGGCCTCCTGCTCCTCGCCATCGTCATCGTGACGACCATCGGCGGCGTCTGGAAGAAAGTGGGGCCCGATGCGTAGGCTGCTCGATCGGCTCCTGTTCGCGATTTGCGGCGCGACGGCACTCCTCGTCTGCGCGCTGCTCATCGGCGTGGTGTCCGTCATCGCACAGCGCGGCGCGCCTGCACTGAGCTGGACATTTCTCACCGAGCAAATCCGGCAGGTCGGCGCGCAGGGCGGCATCTTTTTCAACCTCGTCGGCACCGTCATCCTCATCGCCACCGCGCTCATCGTCTGCACGCCGGTCGCCATCGGCCTCGCGCTGCTCGAGCGCGTCTATGTCCGCAGCGAGCGGTGGCGACGAGCGCTCGGGATCTTTCTCTACACGCTGAACGGCCTGCCTTCGATCGTCTTCGGCATCTTCGGCTTCCTCGTTTTTGTGAAGTGGCTCGGCTGGGGCAAATCGTGGCTCGGCGGCGGAATCCTCCTCGGCATGATGATTCTCCCGACCGTCACCGTCGCGCTCATCGAGCGCATGAAGGCGCTCCCGCAGCGCTACGTGCAGGCCGCCGCCGCGCTCGGGCTGAAGCAGTCGCAAATCATCTGGTCCGTCATCCTCCCGCAGTCGCGCAGCGGCCTGCTCACAGGCTCGCTGCTCGGCATGGCGCGCGCCGCAGGCGAGACTGCGCCGATCATGTTCACCGCGACGATTTTTGCCGGCGCGACGCTGCCGCACGGCGTGAAGGAAAGCCCCGTCCTCTCGCTGCCCTATCACATCTTCATCCTCGCGCAGGACTCGTTCGATCCGGCCGTCGGCGCGAAGCTCTGGGGCGCCGCGCTCGTCCTCCTTGCGCTCGTCCTGCTGCTCAGCGGCATCGCGCTGCCGGGCCGTTTGAAAATGCACGAGGAAGCCAATGTCTGATCCTCTCTCATCCTCTGCAAAATGCGGCCCGCCGCCCGCGACGCCGCCCGTGCTCGAAGTCCGCGATCTCGCCGTTCATGCGAATGGAAAACCGCTCGTGCGCCATGCGCGCTTCGACGTCCACGCCGGGCAGGTCTTCGGCATCATCGGCCCGTCCGGCGCGGGAAAAAGCACCCTGCTCCGGGCGCTGAACCGGCTCACCGATTTGATTCCCGGACTCCGCGTCACCGGCGATGTGCGGCTCCGCGGCGAATCCATCTACGCCGCCGGCGCCGATGTGGACGCCCTGCGCGCGCGCATCGGCATGCTCTTCCAGCAGCCCGTCGTGTTTCCCGCGAGCGTCGCCGAAAATGTCCTCTTCGGCGCGAGACACCTCCGCCGACTGAGCCGCGCCGAAAAGCACGAACTCGTCGAGCGCGCGCTCCGTGAAGCCGCGCTCTGGGACGAAGTGCGCGACCGCCTCTCCGCCTCCGCGCTCACGCTCTCCGTCGGCCAGCAGCAGCGCCTCTGCCTCGCGCGCACCCTCGCCATGCAGCCCGAAGTGATCCTCATGGACGAGCCCACCAGCGCGCTCGACCCGAAGTCCACGCAGGCCATCGAGGATCTTATCCTGCGTCTGAAAGAGCGCCACACGATCGTGCTCGTCACGCACAACATCGCGCAGGCCCGCCGCGTCACCGACTGGCTCGCGTGCGTCTGCATCCGCGACGGCGCGGGCGAGATCGTCGAGAGCGCCTGCTGCGATTCCGTCCTCGGCAACCCGCAATGCCGCGAAGTCGTCGAGTATCTCTCGCACTCCGCGTGATCCGTGGAGCCTAGCGGAGATCCCAGCCTATCGTTCCGCGCTGCCTGCGGACTCGGTGCCGGGGAGCATGTTTGGCCGCAGCGGGGCGAATTCCTGCTCCAGTGAATCGAGGTATTCTGCGATCTTCGGGTCCACGGGCACCACGGGCTGCTTCATTTTTTCGTCGCGATCCTCGACGGCGCGCAGATAGCGATCGAACTGCCCCGTGCGGCCGGGTGTCTGCGTGGCCTCGTACCAGTTCAGGTAGTCGGTGATCATCTCGGAGCGCTGGAGGATCGAGGCGCGGAAACGCTCGGTGCGCGCGATGCGATCGGCGATTCCCGAGGTCTTGCCTGAGGCAAGGAGGGCGCACACCTCCTCGTATTCCTTCAGGATCGGGCGGTAGAGCACGTGCGCCTTGGCGGCGAGGGTGACGATTTTCACCTGCGCGATCCGCAGGGCCGGGCGCGCGCCGGGGAGCTTGGCGTATCTTTCAAAATCACGCAGGGCGAAGCGCTCGTTGCGCGGCGGCTTTCCGGTGCTGATTTCGAGAGTGAGCAGGGTGGTGAGTTCGGCGTCGGCCTCCGCGGAGCTGAGGCCGCGCAGGGTCTCGGATTTTCCGAGCGCGGCGAGCTGGAGCGTCCACCATTTTGCGAGGCTCTGCGGCGATTGTCCGAGTACAGGGAAATGGCTGGCGAGCAGCGTGACCGGATCGCGTGCGCCGTCTGGCCACGCGCGCAGGAAGCGGCCGAGATTCGCCGCGCCGCCGGGCAGGCGCAGGAGGGCTTCGGTGAGTGCAAATGCGCTGGCGCGGTCCACGGTGCCGGCGGCGGTGTCGAGGCGCACGGGCGGCTGCGTCAGCATCTTGTCGAGCGAAGGCAGCTTCTCGGTGTTCACGATGCTCTTGAAAATGTCGGGATCGCGCATGCCCGCGTGCGCGCGGATGCCTTGGAGCAAGCCCTCGGTGAGCCACCACGCCGGATACTGGAAGCGCTCGCCTCCGCGGATCGGCGGACGGTCGCGGTATGCCATTTCGAGGAGCAGCGCGTGGACGATGTTCCGCTGGAGGAAAACCTTCGTCGGGTCGTCGCCGATCCGCACGACGACATCCACCTTCGGCCCTGCGACAGTGTTCACGAGCGTGATACTCACGGGCTGCGATTGCCCCTGCGCGTCGGCCTCCGGCTCGATGGTCATCACGATGGGGAGCTTCCAGTCATCGCCCTCGTGCAGGACGCGGAGCAGTTCGCCTTTCACCTCCTCGGAAAAGCTGGAGATGCGGCTGCGTGCATCGCGGTCGTCGCAGTAGATCACGAATTGCCCCGAGTTGCTGACGCTGCGGTGCCGCAGATCCACGGCGAGCGAGGTCGCGCCGTGCAGCAGCGCGAGGATGAAAAGAAACGTGAGAGCCCTCGTCGGGCGCGGGGTCATTGCTGGGGCTTGGTCGTGAAGGTGATCACGCCGTCGCGGGGCTCGATTTTTTCAATCCGGGAAAGATTCTTGATTTCCTTTTCAAAGGCCTGCGTCAGTGCGCCGAGAGTGAAGGTGTCGAGCTTCACGAGCTTCGCAAAGGCGGGCGGGATCGTGAGCCGCCCGATGGCAAGCCCCGTCAGGTCCGCGCTCCATTTTCCGTCCTTGAGCACGGGCTTGAAGGTGGTGCTGCTGTAAAATGGCAGCCCCCACGCATTGCGTTCCGAGGTGAGCGTGACGAGGCCGGGCTCCAGATGCGTGAAGGCTCTCACGAACTTCGTGCCGAGCGGGCCTTCGGCTCCCTTGAGGACCTTGCGCAGATAGTAATTGATGTCGAATTCCTTGAAGGTGACGGATACCGAGGGTTTCGCGTTCATCATCCCGGGCCACACGTCGCCGACTTCGAGTTCCGGAAATTTGTCTTTTCCCGCCGCCGGCACGAAGCCGGGAGCCTGTATCGCCAGATAGCCGGCGGCCACGGCCGCCGCGAGGAGCTCGATGAGCACAAAGGTCTTGATGGTTCGCAACCAGTTGAGCCGATTCGGATTCATCATGCCCTTGATCTTCTTCCTTTCCTTCGCCCGATCGTCGTGGGATTCCGACTCGGTCGGCGCAGGCAGCAGCGAGCGGTCGAGCTTCTCGCCGCAATTGTGGCAATAGACGCGCTCGATTTCGTTTTCGTGCTGGCAGGAGGTGCAGGTGAGCCTGCGCGGGTCGGGCTTGGACATGGAAAAGGGAAGGGCGCGGGGTTCAGTCTTTCTTCGCGGGTTTCTTGGGCGCGGCTGCGGGCTTGCTCTCGGCAGGCTTGCTTTCCGCGGGTTTGCTTTCCGCAGGTTTCGCAGGCGCGGAGTCGCTGGAATCTTTTTTCGCCGCCGCCTTGTAGCCCTCGGAGCGGTAGTCGGTGATGTAAAATCCCGAGCCTTTGAAAATCAGTCCCGCACCCGTGCCCATGAGCCGGCGGACCTTGCCCTTGCCCCACTTTTTCATCTGGCAAAGCTCCTTCGGGCACGTTTTGAACGCGTCGTCCTTCATGGACTGCACGCACTCAAAGGCACCCTCGCACTTCTCACATTCGTATTCGTAGGTCGGCATTCTTGGGCTGTATTTCTGCTGAAAGGGAGGTCGTGTATAGCAGGGACAGGGCCATGTGCAATGCCCCTGCCACACTGGCTCACTCCGGCGGGTCGCCGATAAGCACGTCGCGCAGCACCGCCGCGGCGGCGGCATTGTCGCTGGCCACGAGGCTCACGATGCTGAATGCACCCGCCCGCCGCACGATGTGCATCGAGCGCAGGTCCAGGTTTTCGTCCTTCAGCCGCAGCGCGATTTTCGCCAGCGCCCCCGGCTTGTCCTCCAGGCGGATGAGCAGCGTGTCCTGCGTGATCGCCCGGTAGCCGAGGTCGCGCAGCACGTGCAGCGCCTCGTCGTATCGGTCCACGCTGAGCGAGATGATGCCCTCCGCATCGTGGCTCTCCACGTCGAAGTCCTCGATGTTCACGCCCGCCGCGGCGAGCCCCTCGGCGATGCGCGCGAGGACGCCGGGCTGGTTCGGTGCGAGCACGTGCAGGATTTTCATGGCGAGCTTGATTTTTTCTCCGCCGCGATCGCCGCGGCAAAATCGGCGGCGAACTCATCCACGATGTCCTTCTTCACATGAGGCATCGTGATGAGGTGCCCGATGCCGCGCTTCGGCGCGATGATCCATTTCTTCATCACGGCCTCTGGCGGGCGCGGAAAGACGACGGTCACGGAGTTCTCATTGCGCCACGCATCAATGCCGTGGGCCTTCAGCGCATCCACGGCGTAGGCCGCGCATTCCAGGCTGCCGCGCACCATCGCGGTGATGCCATCGCGCCCGAGCGTGCGCAGGCGATACCAGAGAAAGAGCGGCCCGATCGCGCTGCGCGAACCGGAGATCGTCGTATCGAGCGCGCCGATGTATTCGATGCTTCGCGAGATGCGATCCACGTGCGATTTTTTCGCGAGCACCACGCCGCTTGGCAGCGGCGAGCCGAGCATCTTGTGCCCCGAGATCGCGATGCTGTCCGCGCCCGCCGCGAAGTCCCACGGCTGCGGCTTTTCCACGAAGGGCAGGATCATCCCGCTCAGCGCCGCGTCGGCATGGATGTAGGCGTTCGTGATCGCGAGATCGTCGAGCACTGCGCGGATCTTTGCGAGGTTGTCCACCGCGCCCTTCATCGTCGTGCCGATGTTGGCAAAAATGATCGGCGGCACGTCGCGATGGATGCGCAGCGTCTCGCGCAGATCCGTGTAGTCGAGTTCGCCGTTCTGCTGGCTTTTCAGCATGATGTTCCGCGTGTGCTGGAGCCGCAGCACCTTCGCGACAGAGTAGTGCGTGTCCTCGGAAAAATAGCAGATGCCCTCGGGGAAAAGCTCCCGTGCGACGTAGAGCCCGTACATGTTTCCCTCCGTGCCGCCGCTCGTCACGTAGCCCCACCAGCCGTCCTTCGGCGCATGGGTGAACTCCGCAAAATCGGCGAGCACCTCGCGTTCGAGGTCATGCGTGTTCAGCGGGATATTCGATCCGCTGAAGGGATCGCCGACGTTGTTGATCGCAAACTCGAAGAACGGCAGCAGCTCCGTGAAGTCGAATTCCTCGTTACACGGATACCCGACGTAGTAGCGCTTCAACCGCGAGAACCGCGCGTGGAGATCATCCAGTTTGCGCTGGTCGTCTGCGGAGAGCCTCGGGCGCGGAATGTTCACGGGAGTATGGCAGAAGGTAAGCCTGCGTCTGCGCGACGCAACCACGCCTACCGTGTCGGCGAGAAGTCGGTCGCCTTCAGGAATTCCGATTTCACCCCGTCCGGCACCGTGAGTGATCCGCCACCTTCTTTCTCGCTGGCTTCTTTCGCCGCGATCCAGATCGGGTCCGCGCGGAATGCGCCGAACGATGCCTTCGCCGCGTCCGTGTCCTTGTGCGCGAGCAGATACACGAGCGTGCTGTCCGCGTTTTTCTGATCCGCCATCGGCGTCCAGTAAAAGAGATTCGTCATGCCGTGTTTCGCAAAAAGCGCGACGGTGTGATCGCGGAAGCGCGCCTGCAGACGCCCGAGATTGCCGGGAGTCGTGGTGTAGGTGCGCAGCTCAAACACGCGCGGCTCCGCAACCGATGGCTGGATCGCCGGAGAAAAATCCGTCGCGCTGAGAAACACGGACTCCACCTTTTCCACGAGCTTGCCATTCACCTCGGACGCCTTTTGCGCCGCCTTCCATTCCGGGTCCGCAGCAAATGCCTTCCACGAACCGGACGCACCTTCGCGCGCCTCGCGATTTGGAAATGCGATCACGTACACGAGCTTGTTGTCCGTGTTCTCGATCGGCACCCAGTAGCCGATATTCGTGATGCCGTGCTTTTCAAAAAGCTTCACCGTGTGATCGCGGAAACGTGCGAGCAGCGCATCGAGCTTGCCCCGCGCAGCAAAGTAGGTCCGCATCTCGAAACAGCGCGTGTCCTTTTCGGCGGCAAATGTGGGAAATGAAGTGGCGAGCATGGTGGCGAGGAGGAAGGTTCGGCGGGTCATGCTGCGGTTAAACAGCGCGGCTCGCGGCTTGTCCATCGCGGGATCGCCTGCCTTGCGTTGCGATGGGACATCGGAAAGATTCTTGTCGTGAAACGCGCCCTCCTTTTTTCGCTGCTGCTCTCGTCCGCATTTGCCGCGGATGCGCCGATACCGGCGAAGGTGACCTACAATCGCGATGTGCGCCCCATTCTCGCCGACACGTGCTTCCGCTGCCACGGCTTCGACAAGGCCACGCGCAAGGCCGACCTGCGGCTCGATGTGCGTGAGGCCGCGCTTGCGAAGATTGACGACGTATTCCCCATCGTTCCCGGCAAGCCCGCTGAGAGCGACGTGTGGAAGCGAATCATCACGCAGGACGAGGACGACGTGATGCCGCCGCGCAAGGAGCACCGCCAGCTCACCGCACGCGAACGCAAGGTGATCCAAAAGTGGATCGAGCAAGGCGCGGAATACGAGCCGCACTGGGCCTACGTGCCGGTGCAAAGGCCGGTCGTGCCCGCAGTGAAGGAAGACGGCTTTTCGCGCAATGCGATCGATGCCTTCGTGCTCGCACGCCAGCGCGAACTCGCACTGAAGCACGTCGCCGATGCCGATGCCGCGACGCTCTGCCGCCGCCTGCATCTCGACATCACCGGCCTGCCACCGAAGCAGACGGACGTGGATGCCTTTGTGAAAGACACGCGCGCCGATGCTGTGGAGCATCTCGTTGAAAAGTTGCTCGCCTCCGAGCACTTCGGCGAACGCATGGCGGTGTGGTGGCTCGATCTCGTGCGATACGCGGACACGATCGGCTACCACTCGGACACCCCGCGCAACGTCTGGCCGTATCGCGATTACGTCATCCGCGCGTTCAATGCGAACATGCGATTCGATCAGTTCACCATCGAGCAGGTCGCGGGCGATCTGCTGCCCGGCGCGACCGTCTCGCAAAAAGTCGCGAGCGGCTACAACCGGCTCACGCTCACCACCGAGGAGGGCGGCGCGCAGGCGAAGCAATATGAGGCGAAGTCCGTAGTCGATCGCGTGAAAAGCATCGGCACCACGTTTCTCGCGCAGACCTTCATGTGCGCTGAGTGCCACGACCACAAATACGATCCGTTCACGGCGCGCGACTTCTACTCGCTCGGCGCATTTTTTGCGGACATCAAGGAGAGTGCCATCGGCAAGCGTGAGGAAGGAATGCCCGTCGCTGACGAGGCGACGCAGGCGAAGCTCAGCGTGCTCGATGCCACACTCGCAAACGCACGCGCGGGCCTCGCCGATCGCGTGAAGGCGACTGAGAAGGAACCGCAGTTTGGAGAGTCCGAGCTTCACTTGCGCATCGCCGCGAATCCCAAGAATCACGGCATCCCGAAGGAGGTCGCCGCTGCGCTCGCGGTCGAAAAAGCAAAGCGCAACGCGAAGCAGGCGCAGGCGATCACCGATTACGTGGAGCATAATCACCCGCAGCTCGCGCCCTTGCGAAAGGCGCTCGATGCGGCGGAGGCGGAGCGAAAGAAACTCTTCGACCCATTGCCGAAGACGCTCGTGAGCTTGAGCACTGCGCCTGAATTCCGCACCGTGCGAATCCTTCCGCGCGGCGACTGGATGAACGACAAGGGCGAGGTCGTAACGCCCGCGACGCCCGCGTATCTCCCCGGTGCGCCGAAGGCCGCCCTAGGCAATGAAAGCGCGCGTCTTTCCCGCCTCGATCTTGCGAGGTGGCTCGTGGGCCGCGGCAATCCGCTCACCGCGCGCACTTTCGTGAACCGGCTTTGGAAACAATTTTACGGAACGGGTCTCGTGAAGACGCTTGAGGATCTCGGCACGCAGGGCGAGGTGCCTCCGCATCAGCCGCTGCTCGACTGGCTGGCGGCGGAATTCATGGACTCGAGCTGGGACGTGAAGCACCTCGTGAAGCTCATGGTGACGAGTGGCGCGTACCGCCAGTCGAGCACTGCGACGAAGGATTCGCGCGCGCGCGATCCCGAGAATCGCGAACTTGCGCGCGCCAGCCGCTGGCGGCTCGATGCGGAATTCGTCCGCGACAATGCGCTGAGCATTTCCGGCCTCATCGTGCAGCGGATCGGCGGCCCGAGCGTGAAGCCGTACCAGCCCGAGGGATATTGGGAGAACCTCAATTTTCCCGTGCGCAAATGGGAGGACGCCAAGGACGAGAACCAGTGGCGTCGCGGCCTCTACACGTGGTGGCAGCGCAGCTATGTGCATCCCGCGATGCTGGCATTCGATGCGCCG
Organism: Prosthecobacter sp.; assembly: GCA_043779225.1. Taxonomy (GTDB): domain Bacteria; phylum Verrucomicrobiota; class Verrucomicrobiia; order Chthoniobacterales; family Chthoniobacteraceae; genus SXWH01. The sequence continues at coordinate 13,074 of JAYWEO010000068.1, read as the reverse complement.
ACGCGTGAGGAATGCTCGGCGGATCGCGTGCGCTCGAACATCCCGCAGCAGGCGCTCGTGCTGCTGAATGATCCGGAATTCGTCGAGGCCGCGCGGGCATTTGCCGCGAGGATTTTGCAAGAGGGTGGCACGACGCCCGAGGCGCGCATCGCATGGGCCTGGCGTGAGGCCACCGGACGTGCCGCGAAGCCCGAGGAGATCACGGTGCTGCGCGGACTACTCGACAGGCAGCGCGCTGCGATCGCGCAAAATGCCGATGCGAGCGGTGAACTCCTGAAGGTCGGCTTCACGCCGGTTCCGGATGAAGTCTCGCGCGTCGATCTCGCATCTTATGCCGCGGTGGCGCGCGCGATCCTGAATCTGCACGAGACGGTCACGCGGCTGTAGTCCGCGCGTGCATGGAGCGGGACTACTGCGGGAAGTTCAGATCGTAGAGCCGCTTGTATGCGCCGTTGAGTTGCAGCAGTTCGGCGTGGCTGCCGGTCTCGACGATGCGGCCTTCCTCCATCACGATGATGACGTCCGCGCGCTGGATGGTGGACAGACGGTGTGCGATGCAGAAGGTCGTGCGGCCCACCATGAGTTCCTCGAGTGCGGCCTGCACGGCGCGTTCGGATTCGGCGTCGAGCGCGCTGGTCGCTTCGTCGAGGATGAGGATCGGTGCGTTTCTCACGATGGCGCGTGCGATGGCGATGCGCTGGCGCTGGCCGCCGGAAAGCATCGCGCCCTTTTCACCGATGGGCTCGTCGTAGCCGCCGGGTTTTTCGGTGATGAAATCATGCGCGTATGCGTGCTTCGCGGCTTCCATCACCTGCTCGCGCGTGGAGCCGGGCCGGCCGAGGGCGATGTTGTTGAAGATGGTGTCGTTGAAGAGCACGGTGTCCTGCGTGACGACGGCAATCTGGTCGCGCAGATCGTAGCTCCGCACGTCCTTGATTTCCGTTCCGCCGATGGTGATGCGGCCGGTCTGCGGGTCGTGGAAACGGAGCAGCAGGTTGGTGACGGTCGTCTTGCCGGCCCCGCTTTTTCCGACGAGCGCGATGAGCTGGCCGGCCTTCACGGTGAGGTTGAAGTCGCGCACGACGGGCTTGTCCGTGTAGCTGAAATTGACCTGCTCGAATTTCACGTCGGCTCCCGCGGCGTGGAGCGGCTTCGGATTTTCCGGCTCGATGATGTCATTCTTCGTGTCGAGCAGCGCGAAGACCATCGCGGAAATCTGGCGTGCCTGTTCGAGCTGGTTATGCAGGCGGATGAGCGATTTCATCGGCTGGTAGAGCAGGAAGATGCAGCCGGTGAATTCCATGATGTCGCCCGGCTTCATCGCGCCGGGCTTTGTCCAGAACGCGATGTAGAGGAAGAATGAGGCGACGCCGATGGAGCCGAGGATTTCCATGAGGCCGCTCGGCAGCTCGCCTGCGCGGACGATGCGCATCTGGTGGTTCGCCATGAGGCGGGAAGTGTTGTCAAACTCGTCCGTCGCCTTCTTTTCCAGATTGTAGGCCTTGAGGATGCGGTAGCCGCTGAGCGATTCGTGGACGAGCTTGCCCTGATCGCTGATCTGCTGGACGAGGATGCGCGTGGATTTCCGCACACGGCGGGAATAGAGCACGTAGGGCAGCAGCGTGAGCGGCAGGATGCACATCGAGAGCACGGTGAGCTGCGAGTGCCTCACCAGCAGGACGGCCACGAGGCTGATGACGGTGATGGGCTCGCGGATGATGGTGACCCAGGAATTTCCGAGCGCGTGCTGGATGCTGTCGGCGGCCTGGAGCTGCGACATGAGCGTGCCGGTGCTCGAGCGTGAGAAAAAACTGGAGCCCAGCGTGAGCACATGGCGGAACATCCGCACGCGGAGATCCATGACCACGCGCATGGAGACCCAGTTCATGAGATAGACGTTCACGTAGCCGAGGCCCGCGCGGAGGAACATCGAGAATGGAATCATCATGATGATGAGGACGATTACTGTGTTCGACGCGTTGCCGCCGGCGGAGGGTGTGAGCGAGTTTGCGACGTTGATGATTTTCTGCAGGAATCCGGGGACGGCACCCGCGCCGAGAAGTCCGCCGGTGGGATCGCCGGATGCGGTCTGGAAAATGGTGTTCACGGCGAGGCGGACGCTGACCATGAGGAGCGGGTTCGCGATGCCGGCGAGGAAGCCGCAGATGATGCCGATGGTGAGCCGCAGCGAGTAGGGCCGCGCGAGCGCCATGCCTTGCAGGAGATACTTGAACATGAAGTGGGGAACAGTGCGGAAGGCGTGCTGGCGAGTGCGAGAGTTTTCTTTGTCCGGGTGCCGCGGGCTCAGCCCTTCGCGTCGAAGCCGGGGCGCTTGAAGGATTTTGCCTTGGGAAATTTCCGCTTCACGCTTTTGCGCAGCCGGTCGAGGAGGAGGAGGATTTCCAGCATCGAATCCGTCTCCTCGGGGAACATCTCGCGCATCGCGACCCATGCGGCGAGGCTGCGCTCGATGGCGATGAGTGCGACCTTGGCCGAGCCTGCGGAATCGCGCGTGGTGGCGAGCGAGCGGTCATCCTCCTCCTCGACGAGGGACATGAAGGCGCGGCAGATTTTCACGTAGATGAATGCCTGATACCAGCGGATGACTTCGACGCAGTCGTTCAGCCGGACGAGCTCGCCTTTGGCGGAGGCGACGGTGGTGAGGCCTTTTTCCACGCGGCGCTCAAGATTGCGCACGTGCTGGAGCGGGAGGCGCAGCTCGTTGTTGAACCACTCGTCCACCATGTGCGAGTAGGTGAGCGCGGCATTGGTCTCGCGCTGGCCGAGCATGCGGGCGCGGCGGTCGAGGTGCTTCTCGTGCGCGGCGGCGGCCTCGATGCTCGCGGGGCGGGCCGGCGGACTTTTTGTGATCCGGCGTTTGATCTTCAGGGCTGGCTTTCCGGTGAGCGCCGCCGCGCCGAGGGCGTCCCAGAATTTCCGGTTTTCGCTGTCGCGGGTGCGCGGATCATCGGGCCGGTCCTGGCTGCGCATGGCGAACTGGGCGCAGCGGTGGGAGAACTCGCACCGCTCGCACCAGCGGTCGCAATAGTTGTAGATTCCGGGAATGAAGCGCGGATTGCGAGGATCCGGCTTCGTGCGGCGCGGCTGGGGCATGGAGCCCGTTAGCGTGTCGCCTGAAACAGGACAAGCTCCGCGGTGAGGCGGAGCTTGCCAGGGGGCGCGGGGGCGCGGGGAGAGGGGATCAGCGCACCTTCCAGTCACCGAGGCCGCCGGTGTAGAGGAAGGCGGAGGAAGTCTTGGCGCTGCGGCCATTCATGTACCACACGGCCATCTGGCCGAAGTTGTTCTGGAAGATGAGGTCGGCATTGCCGTCCCCATTGATGTCCGCCGTGCATTTCAATTTCCAGTCACCCAGGCCGGTGGCATTGAGAAAGGTGTAGCCGGTGCGGGTTCCGCTCGCATTCATATACCATGCGACGAGCTGGCCGGCAGTGTTCTGGAAGACGAGGTCGGGATTGCCATCGCCATTCACATCCACGGCGCAATTCAGTTTCCAGTCGCCCAAGCCGCCGCTATAGAGAAATGCAAAGCTAGTGCGGGCGCCGGCGCCGTTCATGTACCATACGACGATCTGGCCGAAGTTGTTCTGGAAGATGAGGTCAACGTTGCCGTCGGCGTTCATATCCGCGGCGCATTTCACGCGCCAGTCGCCCATGCCGCCGCTGTAAAGCAGTGTGTTGCTTGCGACGGTGCCGTTTGCATTCATATACCAGACGGCGATCTGGCCGGCATTGTTCTGGAAGACCAGATCGGTGATGCCATCCTTGTTCAGGTCTGCCATGCACGCCACTTTCCAGTCGCCGAGGGCGGAGGTGGTGAGGAATGCGGAACTGGTCCGCGATCCGTTGCCGTCCATGTGCCAGACGGCGATCTGGCCGATATTGTTCTGGAAAAGCAGGTCGGCCTTTCCGTCGCCGTCGAAGTCCCGGAGCGGTGCGCTTACCGCGGGCGGGGTGATCGATGCGGTGGCGGGGGTGAGGTCGGCCTTCGCATTCTGCGAAGTCACCATGCTCAAGTTGTAATACCAGCCGTCGGTCCCCAAGAGTTTGTAATTGCGCAGCACGGGCCGCTTCATGGTCACGGCGGTGGTGATCGGTGAGGCGAGTGAACCGCCGCTCCAGGTGAGATTCACGGTCATCGTCGGGGCGGCGGCCAGTTGCTGCTGGCGGTATGCGCTATCGTAGGGCAGGATGCTTGCCCACGGAGTGGTCTGCACGGCGAATGGGACGTTCACCGTGTCTGTGACGGTCTCCACGGAATCCACCGGGATGGCGAAACCACCCGAGGTCGAGGTGACGGCAAACCAATTGCCGGACTCTGGAGTCACCGTGATGCCTGCCATGCCTTCGCCCGCGTCGTAGCGCCCGTTGGCATTCGTATCCTGATAGGCCGCGCCGAGGATGTAGGAGCGCGCCGGGGCGCCGAAATCCTGCGTGATCATCCCTCCGCTGCGGGGCCCTGCGACACCGATGCCGATTTCCGAGTAGCTGGAATCGAGGACATTGTAGCGGTGACCGAGCGGGTGGGATGCATCGATGTTGTTGTAGTCCACCATCAGGTCGAAGTGGGACTGGAAAATGTCATCCCCATTGCTTGCCCCGGAGCCGGCGAGATTTTCACCGACGCCGCTCGTATAGCCGGCTGCAGCAGCCCGCGCGGTCGGATCCTTGCCCGCGAGATTCACGTGGGCAAAGTAGTGATTCGTGATCATGTCCTGCGCATGCGCCCGCGCCGACTGGAGGAGCTGGGGATGGAATGCGAGCGGCGCCACCGCCGGATAGGATGCGAATTCTGTGCGGAGACTCGTGAAGAATGCCGGAGACTGCGTCCGTGCGGCCACGGAATACCACGTATTCACTGTGTCGAGGATGATGCCTTCCTGCGCGGGGTTCAGCCGGGAACGGTTCACCAGTTCCAGCATCTGCTGCTCCAGCGCGGACGGGTCGCCGTGAGAGTATGGAGCCTGCCCTGCAAATGCGGACGTGGCGAGGAGAGTGCCTGCGAAGATGGTGGCGCTCCGAAGGAGCGCGGTGAGGGTCATGGGCTTCAAGGAGGATAGGGGCTGAGTCTTCATAGTTCGAGTCTGGATTGCGGGCATCTAATTTAACGGTTAATTATGGAACTTATAAGCAGGCTCCATTCCAGATCCCTCCGCCTGCAAAAGTTTTTATAAAAACCATATCAGAACCCTTTGGCTACCGACGCTCCTGTGTCTCCTCTCTCAGTCGCGATTTGTACAGAAAAAAAGGCGCTGCCCTGTCCGCTTGCCGGGTATGCCATTCACATGTATCGGTGCAGCCGCTTGATGACATCGCCTGATCCCAATATCGCCGTCTGCCATAGCTGCGGCACCATGATTGATGTCTCCGAGCAGGAGCCATTCACGCTGGTGAACTGCTCGGTCTGCGGCGCACGCATGCGGGTGAGGCGGGATTTCGCAAATTTTGAAATCCAGGACGTCCTCGGCGAAGGCGGGCAGGGCATCGTCTATCGTGCCCTGGACAAGAAGCTGGGCCGACAGGTGGCCGTCAAGGTGATGAAGCGCCAGTACAGCGCCGACCCCGATTTCGTGAAGCGTTTCGGCAGCGAGGCGCGGATCACGGCCAGCCTGAACAATCCGCACATCGTAAAGATATACTCTTCGGGCGAGTACAATGGCCTCCTCTATCTCGCGATGGAGGTCGTGGATCAGGGCAGCCTGGAGGCGCTCATGGCGCAGTTGAAAATGATGCCCGAGGAGCAGGCGCTCACCATCGGCATCCAGATTGCCATCGGACTGAAGGCCGGTCTCGAGCTCGGCCTCATCCATCGCGACATCAAGCCTGGCAACGTGCTCTTTGCCGACGGGCAGACGGCGAAAATCGTGGATTTTGGCCTGGCCATCCTAGTCGAGAAGCAGCACGAGGAGCAGGGCGAGGTGTGGGCGACACCTTACTACGTCGCGCCGGAGAAACTCGAAGGCCGCGCGGAAGATTTCCGCAGCGACATGTATTCGCTCGCGGCGACCCTTTTCCACGCCATCGCCGGGCGTCCGCCATTCATCTCGGAGTCGAACTCGATGAGCGAGCTGCGCAAGATCAAGAGCCAGCCCGTGCGGCTGCTGAACTACGCACCGCACGTCTCCACGCCCACGGCCTACGCGATCGACCGCGCGCTCAGCTTCAGGCCCGAGGATCGTTTCGACAGCTACGCGCATTTCATCGAGAGCCTGGAATACGCGCTCGCAGCCCTGAAAAAAAATCCCGCCAGACGGCGCAGGCCCAAGGTGCTCAAGGTGGGCGACGGAGCACAGGCGGGAAGCTGGGTGACATTTGCCATCGTCGCACTCGTCGTCGGTGGCGGGCTCTACTTCTGGGTGAACCGGCCTGCCAGTCGGCCCCAAGGTGCCTCTGGCACCACGGTGGCAGAACCCGCCGAGGCCGACCTTTCCGCAGAGAAGCGCTTCGGCCTCGCGCGGAAACAGCTCACCGAGGAGCACTTCGCCGACGCGGCAAAGACCTTCCACGCGCTGTATGAAGAGGGCCGCCTGCCGGAGCCGAAGCATAGCTGGGCGGCCGTGCATGCCGGGCTTGCGGAGTTCTTCGCGGGCAAGCCCGGCCCGGCGCACACGACGCTGAAGACGCTCACCGAGCGCGCGACACCCACCGTGATCGGCCTCGATGGGAAGCTCGTCGCATTTTTCCACCAGCTCCTGCAAGTGGCCTCGCCAAAGGCCAAGGAGGAACCGAAGTGGGAGGAATTCAACGCGACGACCTACGAGTCGCTGGCCTTCCTCGTCGCGGGGCTGAAGCACTGGGAGGCAGGGGAATTCGAGGAAGGCATCACGCTTATGAAGCGCTTCCAAAACGCCGCCCCTGCCGGCGACGATGCGTGGGTCGCCGACTGCCGCCCGCTGGTCACGCGCTACCTTGAGGAGTTCGGAATCTACCGCGACATCGCCGAGGATGTCGCCAGGGCCGGCACCTCGCCAAAGATCGCCGAGACCGCGCTGAAAAAAATCCCCGGCGCCGCGGGCAGGATGCGCTCAAAAAAACTCATCGAAAAACTCAGGGCGCTGGAAGCTGAGGCCGGCGAAAAAGTCCAGGCAGCCATGGTCGCGGCGGATCAGGCGGCGAAGCAGAAAATGGCCGAAGCCGAGGCGCACGAGGAAAAGCTGCTCACGGATGCCAAGCTCCAGATCAAGGATCTCTGCGAGAACTACCGGTTCATCGAGGCCGTCGCATTGATCCGCGCCGTGGATGTGAAGTCGGAGCGCAGCATCAGCGAGCGCGACCTGCTCGCGAAGCGCGTGGAGTGGCTGGTCGAGTTCAAGAAACGCCTCATCGAGGACATCAACGTGGCCGGCTGCACCGCGCCTCTGGTGAAAAAGAACGGCCATAAACTCCTCGGCACCGCGGCCCGTGCGGACGATCAGCAGCTAGAGATCCGCGTGCAGTTCGGCACGCTGCCCGGCGTGAAGTGGACCGACCTCAGCCCGATGACCGTCCTGCAGATGGCGCGCACTTTCATGAAGCCCACCCTCGCGCAGTCTGCAATCGCGGATCGCGAATGGCAGGCCTCGGTATTCTGCCTTTTCACGCAACTCTTCAGCGAAGGACAGGCGCTCATGGACGATGCCGTGAACCGCAAGCCCGAATACCAGAGTGACCGCGCGCTATTCTTTGGCCAGTCCGCCCCGAGTCCGGCTCCCGAACCGGGAAAGGAACCCGCGCCCGGCGCGCAGTAGCGGCTACTTGATTTCCACGGGCACGCCCGCCGTCACCATGTGGCAGATGCGCGAGGCGTCCCAGTTTGCTGTGCGCATGCAGCCGTGGCTCGCGAAGGTGCCGATGCTGTAGGGATTGTTCGTCCCGTGGATGCCGATGCCGGCCTTGTTCAGGCCGATCCACGCGACGCCGACCGGATTCCTCGGCCCGGCGGGCAGCATGTAGAAATTGCCCGTGCGCACTCCGCGATTCAGCACACCGGCATCCCACCGGAATGTGGGCATGGAGGCGATGCCGACGATGTGCCACTTGCCCGGAGGCGTGGGGTGCGCCGAGGAACCCGGCGCGATCGGGATGGCCGCGATCAGTTTGTCGCCTTCGAAAAGCTCCAGGATCGTATCCTTGCGGGTGATGACGATGTGGCGCGACTTGTATTCCTCGACCTCCGGCAGATTGCCCGTGTCCGGCATGTCCTCGATTTTGAAAGGCGCGACATTCGGCACGCGGACTTGGTCGTCGGGCTTCAGTTTGCTGAAGCTCATCTTGGGATTCAGCTTCACGAGAAATTCCGTCGAGCAGTGGTACCGTTCCGCGAGGAAATCCGAATAGCCCGGATATGGCAGGAATTTCCGGTGCGACTGTTCCGCGGTCGCCCTCGGAAGATCGCCGACATATTTGAAATCGGTCTTCGCGACCGTGTGAAAAGTGTACACGGGATACACGCTGTCGAGCGGCACATTTTCATCCACCACGCCAGTCTCCGGCAGGGCATGGGCACGCTGCCAGCGCTTCAGCGCATTGGTCACAAATTTGCCCGGCCTGCCATCGATCATCCCAGGGCTGAAAAGCTGCTGATCGAGGAAAATCTGGAGCTGCGCAGTGATCTCGCGCTTCGTCACGAGGATCGCGCGCGCCGCCTCCGGTTCTGCGTCGGCGGGCACGTTCGCCTTTTCAGCGACCGCCGGTTTTTCAGGCTTCGCAGGTTTCACCTCCGCAGCGGGCTTCGTGGGGGAGGTCTTTGCTTCCGCCGCAAGTTTCGGAGCGGGGGCATGCTTTGTCTCAGCCGGCGGTGTTGCGGGCTTTGGCGCTGCGTCGGCCGCAAATCTCTTCAACGGCACCGCGTCCGTTTTCTCCTGGGCAAAGGTGGGTGCCGCCAGCGCGAGGGCAGCGATCATGGTTGGCGCGAATCGGAAACAGTCTAGCATGTGCGGGCCGTAGATATGCCAATTCCCGCCGGAAACAAGCTCCGCATCGCACAAGTCGCCCCGCTTTGGACCCCCATCCCGCCGTCCACCTACGGCGGCATCGAACTCCTTCTCGCGCTGCTTTGCGACGAACTCACCGCGCGCGGGCACGACGTGACGCTCTTCGCCAGCGGCGACTGCCGCACTGCGGCGAAACTCCGCGCGGTCATCCCCGTGAACCTCGGCGAGCTGATGTCGCGCGGCGACGCGCTGATGTACGAGTACTACATGAACGCCGCGATGGCCTCCGTGCTCGCGGCGCAGGATCAGTTCGACATCATCCACTGCCACCTCCCGCCCGCGTGGCTGCCCTTCGCGGCGGCGATGCGCACGCCATGCACCTTCACCCTGCACACGAGCCCGCACGCGGATGACGAGTGGGCGATGTTAAATTTTTCGCAGGCCGGAGTCGTCGCGATCAGCCACGCCCAGGTCGCCGCAGCGTCCGCGAAACTCGGGAGAAAATTCCCCGTCGTGTTCAATGGCGTGGACTTCGCGCGCTACGATGCGTCGTTCGAGCCGGGAAAATATCTCGCCTTCCTCGGCCGCATGTCGCGCGAAAAAAACCCGCTCGATGCCATCCGCATCGCGCAAGTCGCGGGCATGCCGATCGTCCTTGCCGGGAAGCCGCAGAACGCCGCCGAGGAAAATTATTTCCGCGACGAAGTGCAGCCGCTCATTGATGGCGAGCGCGTCCGCTGGATCGGTCCGGCGGATCACGCACAGAAAATCGCATTGCTCCACGATGCCGCCGCGCTCGTGTTCCCGATCCAGTGGGACGAGCCATTCGGCCTCGTGATGATCGAAGCGATGGCCTGCGGCACGCCCGTGCTCGCCGTGAAGCGCGGCTCCGTCGGCGAGGTCGTGGATGAAGGCATCACCGGCTTCACCGCGCCGACGCCTGCCGAACTCGCGCCCCTCGTCGCCAAGGCCCGCACCCTTGATCGCCGCAAGGTCCGCGAACACGCCGCGTCGCGCTTCAGCCACACGAAGATGGTGGACGACTATGTCGCGCACTATCGCTCGATGATCGCGCGGCCCTGATTTTTGAGCGTAACCTGCGCGCGCCACATCGCGTCTCACGGGCAAAGAAACCACCCATGCCCTACACCGGAAACGTCCTCTTCTTCCTCGCGCTGCACGCCGCACTTTTTCTCATCCTCCTCGGCCACTGGCTCGTCGCCGGCGGCATGTTTCCCTCGGCGGTCTCCTCGATCGTGCGGCAATATGATCGCCGTCCCGTGCGCGCCCTGCTGCTCGGCCTGCTCACGTACGGGCCGATCATCCTCATTGCGCTGAATGCCGCGAAGCTGCCTGGCACTCCGTTGCGCATCGCCGCCATCGCCGCCGGAGTCATCGCATTGCTCATCGCACTCGCAGGCAGCGCGGGACTCGCGATGCGCATCGGCAGGAATCTCTGCGCGTCCGCCTCGCACTGGGAGCAATGCCTGCGCGGCGGAGTGATGCTCGGGCTCGTCTTCATCACGCCCGTGCTCGGCTGGGGCTTCCTTCTGCACGCGGGGCTCGCGAGCGGCTTCGGCGCATTCCTGCTCGCGAAGCCATGGAAATCCTCGGCGGAAAATCTCATTTCGGACGACGCAAATCCCGCCCCGGCGCTGCCGTGAAAAATTCCACGCGACGCGAATTTATCGCCGCCAGCGCGGGTGGGGTCGCGCTGAGTTACGCGATTTTCCGAAGCACGCAGGGCTGGCTCACGCAGATCGGCCAGGTCGCGGGCATGGGTGCCGAGCGTCCGCTCGATGGCCGGCTCACGCCGCCGGCTGCGCGCGACATCGATTCCGTCTCGCACGCTCTGAACCGCCTCGCCTTTGGCCCCGGCCCCGGCGACCATGCGCGTGTCTCTGCGATGGGTGTGCAGTCATTCATCGAGGAGCAGCTCGAGCCGGAGAAGATGGATGACTCGCTCTGCGATCGCGTGATCGCGCGGTTCGGCGACATGTGGAACGAGCCGCTCGGCGAGCAATACGACGCGGAGCCCGAGGCCCTGGCGCCGCTGCTGCGGCGCGTCACGCTGCTGCGCGCCGTTTACAGCGAGCGCCAGCTCTTCGAGGTGATGTGCGAATTCTGGAGCGATCATTTCAACATCGATCCCGGCAAGGGCGATTGCCGCTGGACGAAGCCGGCCGACGACGCCGATGTGATCCGCAGACACGCGCTCGGAAATTTCCGCGACCTGCTCCGCGCCTCCGCGCTCAGCCCCGCGATGCTGTGGTATCTCGATGGCCGCGCGAACGTGAAGCGCAAGCCCGACGAAAAGCCGAACGAGAACTACGCGCGCGAACTCATGGAGCTGCACACGCTCGGCGTCCACGGCGGCTACTCGCAGCAGGACGTGATGGAAGTCGCGCGCTGCCTCACCGGCTGGACCATCCGCGCGCGCCGTGACGACGGCTTTGCCAAGACGCTGATCTCGCCGCAGACCGATCACTTCGCGGTGTTCTTTCGCAGCGAGGCGCACGACAACGCCGCGAAGCACGTGCTCGGCACGGACATCCCCGCGGGTCTCGGAAAAGGCGACATCGACCGGGTCATCGAGATCGTGGGCGGCCATGCGAGCACCGCGCAGTTCATCGCGCACAAGCTGTGCGTGCGCTTCATCGCCGATGAGCCGCCCGCTGCTGCGGTGAGTGCGGTCGCGTCCGCATTTTCTGCGAGCAAAGGCGACATCCGGACAACGCTGCGCGCGCTGTTCGCGACGCCGGAATTTGCATCGAGCACGGGCGGGAAATTCAAGCGCCCATTCCACTTCATCGTCTCCGCGCTGCGCGCAACAAATGCCTCGACGACCGCAGACCGTCCGCTCCTTTCCTACCTCGAACGCATGGGTCACATGCCGTTCCGCTGGCCGACGCCGGACGGCTACCCCGCCACGGCGCAGCACTGGCATTCGACGCTGCTGTGGCGTTGGAATTTTGCCCTCGCTCTCGCCAACAACCAGATCGGCGGCACGAGCATTGCGCGCGCACGCTTGCAGTCGCACATCGGATCGGATGTCGGCCTCATGTCCACGCTGCTCGGCCGCCAGCCGCGCGCGGAGGAAAGTGACGCGTGGCTCAGGAGCGGCGATGGCCTCGCGCTGATGATCGCATCGCCCGCATTCCAACGCTGCTGATATGAACCTCCAACGTCCAACGTCCAACGCCCAACGTCCAACGCCGCCAAGCCGGTGCTTATTTGGAGGTTGGGCGTTGGACGTTGGACGTTGGACGTTTTCCTGCGCGTTTTTCCCCATGCCATGAACACGCAGCTTTCCGTGACACAAAATCGCGACGACAAGCGCACGCTTGTCGTGGTCTTCCTTCGCGGTGCGGCGGACGGCCTCACGCTCGTCGCGCCACTCGGCGACGACAACTACCGCAAGTTTCGCCCGCGTCTTGCGGTGAAGCGCGAGGACGCTGTCGCGCTCGACGGATTTTTCGGACTGCACGCCAATCTCCGCGCGCTCGAACCCGCGTGGAAGGACGGCGAGCTGTGCATCGTCCACGGCGCGGGTGGCGAGAGTGACACGCGCTCGCACTTCGAGGCTCAGGAGCTGATGGAGCACGGCGGCCCCGCATCCGGCGGCTGGCTCGGGCGCTTCCTCCGCGCAGTCAATCCGACGCCAAATCCGCTCAGTGCGATCGCACTTTCGCCCACGATGCCGGAGGTGCTCTCAGGTGCGCCGTCCGCCGCGGCCTTCGAGTCGCTCAGTGATTTTTCTCTCGGCGGACGCGGCGGCGGGAAACGGCTGCCCGTGAATTTTTCCCGCGAGCTGCGTCGGCTCTATGAACTCGAAACCGACGCACTCCGCGACGCCGCGCGGAACACCTTCGACGCCATCGCACGCATCGAGGCGATCGATCCGAATGCGCGACCCGGCAACGGCGCGGACTACGATGAACGCGATTCTTTTGCACGCGGCCTGCGGCAGGTCGCGCAGCTCATCCAGGCCGATGTGGGCCTCGACGCCGCGAGCGTGGACCTCGGCGGCTGGGATTCACATTTCACCCAGCAGACACTCATCGAGCCGCTCATGCTGCGGCTCGCAAAGGGTCTCGCCGCATTCCGCCAGGATCTCGGCGCACGCATGGCGACGACGACGG
>JAYWEO010000067.1:0-22213 GCA_043779225.1 Prosthecobacter sp. | reverse complement strand
CGAACGCATGTATCCCGCGTTCGGAAATCTCGCCCCGCGCGACATCGCCTCGCGCGCCGCGAAGATGCAGTGCGACGACGGGCGCGGCGTCGGCCCCGGCGGCTTCGGCGTGTATGTGGATTTCCGCGATGCGATCCTCCGCTACGGACGTGGCACTGTCGGTGGTGCAAATATTTCCGAAACCGAGGCGCGCACGCGCGGCAAGGACAAGGTGCAGGCGCTCTACGGAAACCTCTTCGACATGTATCACCAGATCACGGCGGAGAGCGGCTACGAGCAGCCGATGCGCGTGTATCCGGCGGTGCATTACACCATGGGCGGGCTGTGGGTGGACTACAACCTCATGTCAAATGTCCCCGGCCTCTTCGTGCTCGGTGAGGCAAACTTCAGCGACCACGGCGCAAACCGCCTCGGCGCGAGCGCGCTCATGCAGGGGCTCGCGGACGGCTACTTCATCCTGCCCTCGACGATCGGCAACTACCTCGCGACCGTCGCGCCCGACAAACGCCCGACCGCCGACCACGCCGAATTCCGCGCCGCCGAGGAAGCGACGACCGCGCGCACGGCAAAGCTCCTCTCGATCAAAGGCAAGAAGACTGTGGACGAATTCCACCGCGAACTCGGCCTGCTCATGTGGGACCTCTGCGGCATGGCACGCACGGAAAAATCACTCTCCCGCGCACTGTCCCGCATCCCCACACTGCGTGAGGAATTCTGGACGAATGTGAACGTCCCCGGCAGCGGCGAGTCGCTGAACATCTCGCTCGAAAAAGCAGGGCGCGTCGCCGATTTCCTCGAATTCGGCGAGCTGATGTGCCTCGACGCACTCGAACGCCGCGAGAGCTGCGGCGGACATTTCCGCGAGGAATTCCAGTACACGGAAAAAGATCCCGAAGTGCAGAGCGGCAAAGTCTGCGCCGGCGATGTGAAGCGCGACGACGAGAACTTCTGCCACGTCGCCTGCTGGGAACACACAGGTGAAACGGTGAAGCCGCTGCGCCACACCGAGCCGCTCATCTACGAAGTCGTGAAGCCCGCCGTGCGAAGCTACCGCTAAGAACTGACACTTTTACCGAACGACCGCGCAATGAACCTGAAACTCAAAGTCTGGCGCCAGAAGGACCGCAACAGCGAGGGACGCCTCGTGGACATCACCGCGAACAGCATCCCGCCCGAGGCATCGTTCCTCGAGATGCTCGACATCGTGAACGACGAACTCACGCGCAAGGGCGACGAGCCCATCGCGTTCGACCACGACTGCCGCGAGGGCATCTGCGGCACGTGCTCGCTCTCGATCAACGGCATCCCGCACGGCCCGAGCGAGACGACGACGTGCCAGCTCTACATGCGGAAATTCAAGGACGGCGACACGATTTACATCGAGCCCTTCCGCGCGAAGGCATTCCCCGTCATCCGCGACCTGTGCGTGGACCGCGCCGCGTTCGATCGCATCCAGCAGGCCGGCGGCTTCATCACCGCCCGCGTCGGCAGCGCGCCGGACGGAAATGCTATCCTCGTCCCGAAACAGAACGCCGACCTCGCGATGGAAGCCGCTGCGTGCATCGGCTGCGGCGCATGCGTCGGCGCCTGCCCGAATGGCAGCGCGATGCTCTTCGTCGGCGCAAAAGTCACGCATCTTGCGGAGCTGCCGCAAGGCCAGCCCGAGCGCCAGCGCCGCGTGCTCTCGATGGTCGCGCAGATGGACAAGGAAGGCTTCGGCAACTGCTCAAACTACTACGAGTGCGAGGCTGTGTGCCCTGCGGAAATCCCGGCGACCGTCATTGCGAAACTGAATCGCGAATACGCCGTCGCCGGAGCGAAGGACACCGCTGGCGTCGAATAATCGCGCACCGCTGAACCTGCGGAGGCGCACCCGCATCCACAGGTGCCGCGCGGACGATCAGTCCGGCGCTTAGAGACTGTGTAAAAAGTCCGGCCTGCGAAGGAACACAGGCATCCTTGCCTGTGCGGCTGGCGGGCTTCCAGCCTGCCGGATGCGTGGCTGCAGGCAGGATGCCCGCAGTCCGCACAGCTAGGATGGCCGTGTTCCTCCGGCGCCGCGGACTTTTTACACAATTTCTTAGGCCGCCATGCGCTGCCTGCGGAATATTTTTGCGAAGAAGCCCTGACGCTCCGGAGCCCCGGCATCGGATGCAGTTTCAAACTTCACCATGCCGCTGCGTGCGTGCTCATGCACGTGTTCCTCAAAGACGGGAACCGGAGGCGCCTCGGTCACGATGGCCGGGTTCTCAGCCGCGGCTGAGAGGGCTTCGGCCGCGACATCAGGCTGTCCCTCGGAGACAGCGATCGAAGTGGCAGCGACGATCACTTCGGCAGGCGACGCAGCAACGTCCACAGTGGCGGCATCCCTCCAGCAGTGGCGCAATTCCAAATCGTTCTCCAGCCGCGTCAGCACTTTCTCAAACTCGGCCATCAGCGCAGGCTTTTGCACGCCCGCCCCGATGAGCCAGCCGACAAAATAGTGTGCCCCTCGTTCGGAAAGTTTTGCGGCGCGCTGGCTCAGCCGATTCATCTCTGCCACCTGAGTGTTCCACGTCGTACCGACCTGATTGATTTCGTCTTTCATACTGGGATTTGGGATAGCAACGAGAGTGCCAGATCATGGAAAATATGACCGTGCATTCATCGGTGAAGACTCAAGCTCCGCGCTGGCAAAGACTTTCACGATCCGCTCTGCTGCGAGGCATGAATCCCACTGCTGCCACCGCGTGCCGCGTCCTCGCGCTGTGCGTCCTTTTTTCGCACAGCGGAATGGCGGGCAAACCATTCGGGATCGATGTCGTGGATGCGGCGACCGGGCGCGGCGTGCCGCTCGTGGAACTGGAGACGATGGACAACCGCCTCTATGTCACCGACAGCGCCGGGCGCGTCGCATTCGATGAGTCAGGGCAGATGGGCGTGCCGGTGTGGTTTTCGATGCGCTCGCACGGGTATGAGTTTCCGTTCGATGGCTTCGGGATGACGGGGATGCGGTTCACACCGCTCGCGGGAGGAAAGGCGGTGGTGAAGGCGAAGCGGCTGAACATCGCGGAGCGCGTGGTGCGGCTCACAGGCCAGGGCATTTACCGCGACACGGTGCTGCTCGGCGAAAGGCCGCCGCTCACGGAGCCGCTGACGAATGGCGGAGTCGTCGGGCAGGATTCCGTGCAGACGGCGATCTACAAGGGGCGCATTTTCTGGCTCTGGGGCGACACGATGCGGATGGCTTATCCGCTGGGAAATTTCCGCACGGCATGCGCGTGGTCGGAACTGCCGGCAAAGGGCGGGCTGCCGCCGTCGCAGGGCGCGAACCTGCACTACTACGTGGGGAAGGATGGCTTCGCGAAGGAGATGTGCCCGCTGGAAAAAAAGGAAGGCGTGGTGTGGCTCTTCGGACTGTGCGTGGTGCGAGACGAAGCGGGCGCGGAAAAACTCATCGCGCACTACGCGCGACGCGGCGGGCTGGAGAAGGTGTTCGAGCACGGCATCGCGGTGTTCAACGACGAGAAGGAAATCTTCGAGCGCGCAGCCACTTTGCCGCTGGATGAAAAGTGGCGCTACCCTCGCGGACGCGCGACGGCATTGAACGACGGCGGAACGGACTACATCTATTTCGGCGATGCCGGACTATGCATCCGCGTACGCGCGACTTTGCGTGATGTGCTCGATCCCGCGAGCTATGAGGCTTGGACGTGCGCGGGGAAAATGGTCCCGCGTCGCAAACCTGACGGAGCGCTCGACTTTGCATGGCGCAAAGACACGCCGCCGATCGAATCGCAGGAGGAGGCGAAGTGGGTGAAGACCGGGCTCATCAAGCCGGACGAATGCCGCGTGCTGCCGGAGGACGTCGCAACGAAGGACCGCGTGTCGCTGCACGAAGGCAGCGTGTGCTGGAATGAATTCCGCAAACGCTGGGTGCTCATCGCCGTGCAGCAATTTGGGAAGCCGTCCTTCCTCGGCGAGGTCTGGTATGCGGAGTCCACGTCGCCGACCGGCCCGTGGAAGCACGCGGTGAAGATCGTCACGCACGACAAATATTCGTTCTACAATCCCGCACAGCACGCGTTCTTCGACGAGGACGGCGGGCGCACGATCTACTTCGAGGGCACCTACAGCTTCACTTTCTCCGGCCGCACCCAGCGCACGCCGCACTACGACTACAACCAGATCCTCTACCGCCTCGACCTCTCCGACCCGCGCCTGAAGGCTGCGCAGGAATAGCCGGGACGGCGGCTGACAAACTTGCTCCGATAGGTTGACACACCCACGCCTGCCGCTAATGTGTGCGCCCTTTTTGACAACACTTTCGAACCATGAAACGCACCTATCAGGCATCCAAGCGCACCCGCAAACAGCAATTCGGCTTCCGCAAGCGGATGACCACCAAGAATGGCCGCGCCATTCTCGCACGCCGCCGCCAGCGCGGCCGCAAGCGTCTCATGCCGAAGGGCGTCGAGGTGCATTTCGCACGTCACACCCAGGCCTAGGCCTCATTCCAGTGCCCGACGACGCCACGACCGGGAAACCGGAAGGGCGCAATCCGCTCCCGTCGGGCGGGCGGAAGCCGCGCCAGTCCGGTGAGCGCAATCCGCGCCTCCGATTCCCCAAGGCAGCCCGTCTCACACAGACGGCGGAGTTTGCACGGGTGCGGACGGAAGGCAGGCCGATCCACGGAAAAATGATCACGCTCGGCGTGCTCAAGGGCTGCGGTGAAAAGGATGGCCGCGTGGGCATCGTCACCAGCCGACGTGTCGGCAACGCCGTGATCCGGAACCTCGTTCGCCGCAGGCTGCGTGAGCTTTTCCGGGCGATCCGCCCGCGGCTGATTCCCGGGCTATGGCTCGTCGTGGTGGCCAAATCACCTGCGGCAAAGGCGACCTCGGCTGCACTCGGCGAGGAATTCTCGCAGCTCGTGCAACGCGGCAGGATACTCCGCGACCCGATGAAGGATTGCGCGTCATGAAATTTTTCGTCCGCCTGCTCCAGCGCATTTACAAGCTCGCGCTCTCGCCGCTGCTGCACTGGATCGCGGGGCCGGGCTCCGGCTGCCGTTTCCAGCCGAGCTGCTCGGAATACTTTGCCGAGGCCGTCGAGACGCACGGCGTTTTCCGCGGCACGCGGCTCGGTTTGGTCCGCATCTGCCGCTGCAATCCGTGGTGCGCGCCCGGCTACGATCCCGTTCCCTCGGCGAAGGCATCGCCAATCCCAGCGCAGGCATCGCCACTTGAATCTCAAAAAACTTCCCGCTGACCTATGGACCGCAAAGCACTGCTCACGATTCTCATCACCGCCGGGCTCATGATGGGCTGGCACTTCGGCTATTACGCGCCACGCGCGGAAAAGCAGAAGCAGGCGTACGAGGCGCTCAAAAAACAAAAGGCCGAGGAGGAAAAGGCAAAGCAGCCTGTGCCCGCGCCTGATGCACCGAACACCGCTGCCGCACAACCCGGCACGACCAGCACAGCCAGCACGACGACTCCCCCGCCCGCTCCGACTGCCGCACCCTCCGAGCCCGAGCAGACCAAGGTGCTCGCGAGCGTCCCTGGGACGGTGGACTACGAATTCACGTCGCACGGCGGCGGCATCATCCGCGGCACCCTGCGCGAGCACTTCAAGGACAAGACCAAAGGCACGCAGATCGTCATCAATGAATTCGGCAGCATCCCGATCGGCGCATTGACCGAGGAGCCGGGCGACGATGCGCTGCTGAAGCTGCCGTGGAAGATGTCCGTGAACGACGCCGATCACACCGTCACCTTCGAGCGCACCGACGAGGCGCGCAAAATCAAAGTCACAAAGACTTTCTTCCTCCCGCGCGAGAAGACGCTGAATGCCGAATACAGCATCGGGCTCGACGTGACTTTCACCAATCTCGGCGAGCAGCCCATGATGGTGCCCACGCTCTTCCTCCACACCGGCAGCGCCGCGCCGGTGAACTCCTCCGAGACGCGGCAATACCAGGGCTTCGACTGGTGGCGCGACGGCACAAACAACTTCCAGAACGTGGACTGGTTTTCCGCCGGTGGCATCCTCGCGTGGAGCCACCCGGAGCGACCGGTCTTCCGCCAGAATGGCGACCAGATCCGCTGGGCCGCGGTGACGAACCAGTATTTCACCACGATGGTCACCATCCTCGGCTACGACGCCGGGAACAGCGAGGATCTCGTGAAGAATCTGGGCACAGGTGTATGGGCAAAGCGCACTGAGATTTCCGCCGACACGTGGCGCAACGCCGGCCATGTCCTCGACGGCGCGAAGCAGGGCCTTCACAAGGTGGACGGCGCGCTCGCAGTGCCGGGATTCGCTTTGGAAAAGGGCGGCAAGGCCACGAAACATTTTCGCATCTATTCCGGGCCGCGGGAATTTCGCCGGCTGCGCCTGCTCGACAACAAGGAGAAGGACGTCCTCGACTACGGCTCCTTCCTCGGCATTCCCACCGGCCCCTTCAGCCGTGGGCTGCTGCTCTCGATGAACGGCCTTTACTCCTTCACCGGCAGCTACGCGCTCGCCATCGTGCTGCTCACCATCTGCGTGAAAGCGCTTCTCTGGCCGCTCCAGAACAAGGCAAACAACAACATGAAGAAGATGTCCGCCCTCCAGCCGGAGATGAAGCGGCTGCAGGACAAGTACAAGGAGGAGCCCGTGAAATTCCAGCAGGAGATGGGCAAGGTCTGGAAGAAGGCCGGCGTGAATCCGCTCAGTGGCTGCTGGCCCATGTTCATCCAGATCCCGATCTTCATCGGCTTCTACAACATGCTCGGCAAGGCCGTCGAACTCCGCCACCACGGCTTCTGGTGGGTGAAGGATCTCTCGCAGCCCGACACCGTCGCCCACCTCGCGGGCTTCCCGATCAATCCGCTCCCGCTCCTCATGGCCATCACCATGCTGGCGCAGATGAAGCTCAGCCCGCAGGGCGGCGATCCCGCACAGCGGAAAATGATGATGTTCATGCCGCTCATCTTCATCTTCATGTGCTACAATTTCGCATCCGCACTCGCGCTCTACTGGACCATCCAGAATGTGATCTCGATCGTGCAGTTGCAAATTACCAAGAGGCAGAACAAGGTCACACTCGTTCCCACTTCCGCGTAAAACCACGACCTCAAAAAGTCCGAAGCCATGAATGCGAATCCCAAAGAGATGCTCGACACCATGCTCGGCCACCTGGACTTCTCATTCGAGATCAAGGAATTCCCGAATGAAAAGGGACTCACGCTACAGGTCTATTCCCCCGAGCGCGAACGCCTCCTCGGCCGCCGCGGCGAACTCCTCGAGGACATCCAGTATCTCCTGAACCGCATGATCATCGCGCAGGAAAAAGACGCGCCCCGCGTGGTCGTGGACATCGAGCACTGGCGTGAGATCCAGGATGACAGCCTCGTGCATCGCATCCGCCAGATCGCCGAAGGCGTCCGCACGAGTGGCCGCCCGTACCAGCTTGAGCCGATGAACAGCTACCAGCGCCGCGTCATCCACAACGCATTCAAGGACGACCCCGAAGTGATGACGTGGAGCCCGCAGGATGACGCACGGATCAAGCGCATCACGCTGAAGAGGCGGAGTTGAGAGATGAGTGTTGAGGGTTGAGAGGTGGGGAATTTAGGATTGAGAGTCGGGCCTCCGACCTCTCAACTCTCAACCCTCACCTCTCAACTTTCCAACTGGCCGATGGTGTAAAGGTAGCACAGGGGACTTTGACTCCCCTAGTCTAGGTTCGAATCCTAGTCGGCCAACCACTCCCGCAAATCGCGGGATGCTGGCCACGATTGGCGATTGAACACCCGGCCCCCGATTGCGGATGGTGCGCGGCATCGTGCTCGTCCTCGACGTCTTCACCCAAGTCCTGCTGCCCATCCTGATCATGTTCGGCGCGGGCTGGGCGCTGGACCGGAAGTGGAAGCTGGACCTCGCGACCGTGGTGAAGCTGAACATCAACGTCTTCGTGCCATGCTTCATCTTCTATGAGCTGACCACGAAGACCGTCGCGGGCCGCGATGCATGGCTGGCCATCGGCTACACAGTGTCGGTGGTCGCCGTGCTTTTCATCATCGCAGGCCTCGTGGGAAAATGGCGCGGCTACTCGTTTGCGCAGACGCGCTCGATGCAGATCGCGAGCGTCTTTTACAATTCCGCGAACTACGGCATCCCGCTCATGCACCTCGCCTTTCCCGGCCCGAGCGAGGCGCTGCAGGTGTTCATCGTGCTCGTGCAGAACATCGGCAATTTCACCGTCGGCATCTTCCTCGTCTCCTCGGCAAAACATCGCGGCTGGCGTGCCGTGCTGCCCATGCTGCGGCAGGCGAGCGTGTGGGCCGTCACCGCTGCTCTGATCGCACGCGGCATCCACGGGCCGTTCGATCCCGAGCACTTTGTCCCCTCGATGCGATGGCTCTGGACTCCGGTGAGATATTTTCACGACGGCCTCGTGGCAATGGCGCTCATCACGCTCGGCGTGCAGCTTTCCAAGACCGCCGCACGCGCGACATTGCCGCGCCTCGGATGGGCGCTCACGCTGCGCCTGCTCGTCGGCCCGCTCATCGGCTGGGGCATGGCGCTGCTGTTCGGCTTTCACGGCGAGATGCTGAAGACGATGATCCTCAGCACCGCATTCCCGACCGCGGTGAACACGGCGCTCATCGCGCATGAATTCAAGGCGGACACGGAATACGCGACCGGCGCGGTATTCTGGAGCACGCTCTTCAGCATGGTCACGGTGACCGCACTCATCGTCGTGCTGAAGCTGGTGTGATCTAATCCGCGCTTCTGGTATTCCTTTCACCGGCCATGTGACTGGAGACCGTGGCGCAACGTCAGCCCACGGCTAGACAAACGCCTCGGCCACGCTGTCCGCGAGCAGTTTTCCGCGGCGTGTCAGCCGGAGGCTGCCGGAGATTTCGTGCAGCAGGCCGATGCGCTCGAACTCCGCGATGGCCTCAATCCATCGGGTGAGTTCCGCACGTGGGATGCCCTCGGCCATTCGCACGCGAAACGCGGCAATCTCGCCCATGCGCGTCGCAGCATCCAATTCCTCACGGACCCCGAACAACGGCACATCGCCGAGCATGCCGCGCGTGTAGCCGGCGGTGTCGCGCACATTTTCCCATCGGGAAAATCCCACCGTGCTGAACGCACCCGGCCCGAAGCCGAGGTAGTCCGCGCCGAGCCAGTACGCGCGGTTATGCTGCGACTCGCGGCCTTCACGCGCGTAGTTTGAGATTTCGTATTGCGCAAAACCGCCCGCCGTCAGCGTATCCATCGTCTCCTCGAAAAGCTGCGCATCGCGCTCCACGTCCTGCCGGAAATCACCGCCTGCGAGCTTTTGAAAATATGCGGTGTCCTCCTCATACGTCAGGCAGTAGCTCGAGATGTGATCCGGCTTCAGCGCGACCGTCTTTGCCAAAGTCGCGCGCCACTGCGACGGACGCTGCCCTGGCACGGCAAACATGAGATCGAGATTGATCGCCGGGAAACCAGCCGCGCGCAGCACCTCATACGTGCGCTCCGCCTGCGCGGCGGAATGCACACGCCCGAGCGTCTTCAGCAGCGCGTCGTCCCACGACTGCACTCCGAGGCTCACGCGTGTGACGCCCATGTCTCGCATGAGCCGCGCCTTTTCCTCGCGCACCGTCGCAGGATTTGCCTCCACGGTCCATTCGCACAGCGCGGAAAGGTCGAGCCGCTCGCGCAATCCGCCGAGCAGATATTCGAGCTGACTGGTCAGCAGCGAAGTCGGCGTGCCGCCGCCGAAATAGATCGTCTCGGGACGCAGCGCGTATTTTTTCCCCGCCCTGTCCACCTCGCGCAGCAGCGCATCGAGGAAGTCGCGGTTCTTATTCTTCGCGCCGGTCTCGACGTAGAAGCTGCAATACGGGCACAGCTTCGGGCAGAACGGAATGTGGAAATAGAGATGCCGGATGGTGGTCATTCGCGCACCTCCGGTCGCATCGTCCGCAATGCGGCGCGCCTACTTGGCCTTCTCCGAGCCGATCCGCTTGGTCATGGATTGCTCCACCTTGCCAGAGTAGTCGCCGACACTCGGATCCACTTCGCGGATTTTTTGAAAGAGCGCCTTGTTGTAATTCATGAGCGCCTTGTGCGCCTCGGCCTCATTCACCTCGCTGTCGGCCTTGCCCTTGAGATCCTTGATGTGCGCATCCTCGAGCGCCTTGGACTTCGCGTTCCTGAATTTCGTCACGTCATCGAGCCCGGCGGGATCGGTGCTGACCGGCGTGCCCTTCTTCACCGTGCCATTGCCGGTCTTGGGCTTCACCGTGGCCGCAGGGGCCGGCACGACGGAAGTCAGCGGCGTCACCGTTGCCGCAGGCCGGGTCTTGGGCGTCACTTTTGCGGGCGCATCCGGAGTCGTCGCGTCGGGCGCGGGCGTCGGCTTCGGGCGCTTCCTGATCACCGGCGCAGGCGCAGGCGTGGGCGCGGGCGTCGGGGTCGGAGTCGGGCGCGACCCGAACATCCGCTGTAAAAATGAACGGGAATCACCGGACTTTTTCGCCACCGCTTCCTTTTCCGGGGGAACATTCACGTAACGCGGAGGCACCGCGCCGCGTTGTGCGTGGAGAGGCAGGACGAATGATGTCAGGATGAGTGCGGCGAAAAGCTTGCGCATGGGTTTGGTTGGCAATGAAAGGGAAATAGTGTTCTACGGAGGCCACTTGTCGAGCCTGTCTTCCATGTCCGCCACCGATGAAGCCCCAGCAACGCTGCGAAGCTGGGTCGAGGTGGACCTTGCCGTGATCCGGCGCAACGTCGCCACACTCGAAGGCATCGCCGGGCCTTCGGTGAAAATCATGGCCGTCGTGAAGGCGAATGCCTATGGGCACGGCGCGGCGGCAGTGGCCGGTACGCTCGCGGGAAAGGTCGCGATGTTCGGCGTGGCGAATCTCGCGGAGGCGGAGGAAATCTCCACACACGCACGCGCCACCCCGATCTGCCTGCTCAGCGGGACACTCCCGCAGGAGCATGCAGCCATCGTGCGGCGCGGCTTCATTCCCATCGTGTCGAGCCTTGACGAAGCAGCGCAATACGCAGCGCTCTCGACGGGCAGTCCCGTGAAAGTGCATCTCGCTGTGGACACCGGCATGGGCCGGCTCGGCGTGTGGCAGGACGACGCCCTGCAGGTCGCGCAAAAAATCATGGCTCTCCCCGGCATCGAGATCACCGGCATCGGCTCGCACCTTCCTGTCGCAGACGAGGACTCGGGTTTTACCCAGCGGCAGCTCACCCGGTTTCACTCGATCGTGGCGCGGCTCCGCGATCTCCCAGGCAGCGGCCTGCGCGACGCACTCGTGCATGTCGAGAACAGCGCCGCGCTGCTCGCATACCCAAACCTCGCGGGCGCACTCGCCAGACCCGGCCTCGCAATCTACGGCGAATCCCCGCTCGCGGCATTCCAGCCCAGGCTCGCACGTGCGCTCACATGGAAGACGCGCGTGGTGCTCGTCCGTGATTTTGGGAGAGGCCGCAGCGTCAGCTATGGCCGCGATTTCATCACTCCGACCACGATGCGGGTCGCGACACTCGCGGCCGGCTACGCCGACGGCTACCCGCGGCAGGTCTCGGGGAAAGGTGCCACCGTGCTCATCGGAGGAAAGCGCTGCGCGATCCTCGGGCGAGTGACGATGGATCAGATCATGGTGGACGTGACACTCGTGAAAGTGATGCCCGGCGACGAGGCCGTGCTCATCGGCACGCAGGGCAACGAGACGATCCATGCGTCCAGCCTCGCCAAGCTCGCAGGCACGATCGTGTGGGACATTTTCACCGGCATCGGCCCGCGCGTCGCGAGACTGCATCGCGATCCCGATTCTTCTGCTTCTTCTATTTCCACTGCGCCGATTCCCGCGTAGTGATCCCTCAGCGAACAGCCGATGTACCAGATCATCTTCAACGAAATCAGCGCCGCAGAGATGGCCGCACTGCCCAAGGAGCTTCAGCTCGACCTGCTCGCGGAGTTCTCGGAACTCCCGGAAAATCTCGACGCTCTGGACCCGGAAAAATTTGGCCGGCTCGAGCGCAATGGCAAGACGCTGCACCGCTATCGCGCCAAGGAGCATCGCATCTACTTCGAGCGCCGGCCCGAAGGCATCACCGTCCATCGCGTGCTGCATAAGAACACGCTCCAGGATTTCCTCTTCCGCTCGAAGCTCTCCTCCGCCGAGGACGAGCAGCTCAGCTCGAAGGACGGCTTCTGGAAGCTCATCGAGGCGGGCGCAAAATCCGGCAAGCAGCCGTGAATGCAAAAACCTGGGGCTGCGTGATCGTGGGTGTGCTCGCCGCGCACCTCTGCGTGATCATGATCGTGGACAACATGCGCACTTCAAAGGCGCCGCAGCCGAAGCCAATCGAGCCGAACTTCAGTACGAGCACGATGACCGTCCGCGCACCCGACGGACAGGCGCTGAAAGTCGTGCATGAATTCACCGTGGAGACGCAAATCGCGACACCGGACCTGCTGAAAAAGCTCCCTGCCCCGCCATCGCAGGAGGCCAGCCAGCCGGAAAAAGGCATCGCGCCCGCGCCCGCAAACTGAACATACGACATGCTGAATCTTTTCGCCGACGAGTCCGAGCGGCAGCGTCTTTTTCCCGTCTGCAAATCGAAAATCTTCCTCGGGCACGCCGCCGTCACCGCGCTGCCCGCATGCGTCGCCGATGCGATGTGCGCGCACATCCGCACGTCGTGCGAGATGCCGCAGGAATTCGGCGAGGTGCTGCGCGACATCAAAAATGCGCGGCAGCTTTGCGCGGAATTCATCGGCGCAGAGGCGGACGAAATCGCGCTGCTCGGCCCGACTTCGCTCGGCCTGAGCCTCTTTGCGAATGGCATCGCGTGGCAGCCGGGCGACGAGGTGATCTGCTACGCGGGCGACTACCCGGCGAATGTGTATCCGTGGATCGATCTCCGGCGGCGCGGCGTGAAAGTGACGCTGCTCCAGCCCGCGCGTCCCGGCGAGATCACGCCGGAACTCGTCGCCGCGGCACTCACTCCGCAGACGAGGCTCGTCGCGCTCGCGAGCTGCCATTTTTTCACCGGCTACCGGATCGATGTGGATGCCATCGGCCGGCTGCTGCACGCGCGCGGCGTGCTTTTTTCGCTCGACGCGATCCAGACGCTCGGCGCATTTCCACTGAGCGTCGAGCACGTGGATTTCATGAGCGCCGATGCGCACAAGTGGATGCTCGGCCCCGTCGCCATCGGCATCGTGTATGTGAAGCGCAGGAACTTCGACCTCTGCCGCCCGACGCTGCTCGGCGCATGGAATGTGCATTCGCCAAACTTTCAGGCGCAGGATGAAGTGCGCTTCGTCCCGACCGCGCAGCGTTACGAGCCGGGCGTGCTGAACATCGCCGGCATCTACGGCATGCAGGCGGCCATCGCGATGTTTCTGCGCCACGGCACCGCGCGCATCGCATCGCGAATCCTCGAACTCACCGCGCACCTCGCCGACGGACTCCGCGCACGCGGCTACGAGATGCAAAGCCCGATCGCCGGCCCGGCGGCGAGCGGCATCACGACATTCCGCGATGAAAAGCGCAGCATGGCCGAGCTGCACGCAAAGCTCGATCAGGCGGGCGTCGTCTGCTCACTCCGCCACGATCGCGAAGGCCGCGAATACCTGCGCTTCAGCCCGCATTTTTACAACACCGAGGAGGAACTCGACACGGTGCTCGCGCTGCTATGAATCCGCAGCCGCGCTTGTCAAAGCGCGGGCACACTTTCGTTTCATCCCCGGAGATCAGCCCGCGCTTTGACAAGCGCAGCCACTATTTGATCAGCCCGAAGTGCGAGCCGCGATCATTGAGGAAAGGCCAGTACACCATGAAGCCAGGACCCATCAGATTCTCCTGCGGCACCGTGCCCCAGGCGCGGCTGTCGGAACTGTTGTAGCTGTTGTCGCCGAGCGCAAAATACCTCTGGTCCGGCACGCGAAATTTCGAGTCAGCGGTGCGCAGGCTGTGCGGCAGGAATCTCTCGCCGATCGTATTCGAGTATCCGCGATATTCCTCCCACGGATTCTCATCGCTGCCCTTCATCACACGCACAAACCCCGCCTCCTCCGCACGGTGGCCATTGTGAAAAAGCTCGGGCGCAGCAATGCGCAGTTCGTCGCCGGGCACGCCCGCGAGACGCTTGATGTAAAACTGCGACGGCTTCCGCGGCGGCGGGCCGAGATTGCCCATCGCCTCGATGTTCTGCGTCGTGAAGACGAACACCTCTCCACGCGTGGGCTTGCGGAAGTGGTAGCTGAATTTGTCCACGAAGACATGGTCGCCTGTGTCCGTGAAGCCGCGCGCGATGGACTCGCCTTTTTTGTAAGTCCGTCCGGGGTGAATCTTGAAAGTATCGCGCACCGGGCGCTCCGTCTCGGCGATCCAATACGTGTTCCCCGCATTCGTATCCACGCGGGTATAGGTGAAGAATTTCCGCAGACCCGGACGCACGGCATCGCCGACATTCGTCACCATCTCATCCGCTTCGGCGACGACATTGTGCCACGTCCGACCGTATGCGGCCGTCTGGTAGGCACGGATCAGGAGATTCGGCGGCTCGTCTGCCGTGGCTCTGCCGGTGATGCCGTTCAGCGTCGGAAACATCGATGACGTGGGAATCGTGAACGGCTGGAGAAAATACGTGCGGATACCGAGCGCGACGATGATCGCGACGAGGACGACCTCCACATTCTCCGCGATGCCCGCATTCGGCCCGAGCGGGCAATGCTGGCCGCACAGCTTGTCGAGCGCCTGCTCGCTGGCCTTCACAGCATCTTTGTCGCGACTCTTCAGAGCGTCGGTGAGACGTCCGATTTCCTGCTCGAAGGTGGCCACAGTCTCCGGCGCCCATCGGTCACGATTGTACGACACGCGCTTCTCGGCCTCCTTGATGTAAAGGCGACCCTGCTTGATGAACTTCGGCGTGAGGAAAAACATGCGGCGCGTCTCGATAGGCGGCCTGCCCCGTGATGGCAAGCGCGGGCGCTCAGTTGCGGGTGATCGTCTCGTCCAGGTTCAGGATCAGATTCGCCACGAGCGCCCACGCGGCGAGCTCGTTTGGCGCGAGCGACTCGTTCGGTTTTGATTCGCCATTGCTGATCACCTTCTTCGCCGCGTCGGGCGACTGCGCATACTCGGCGAGAAATTTCTTCAGGGAATCCCCGACCACGGAGATTTCCTCGGCGCTTGGCTTTCGCGAAAGCGCGGCGCGGTAGGCAAGCGTGATCCGGTCCGCGGGAGTCGCGCCACCATCGGTCATGATGCGCTCGGCAAATGCGCGCGCGGCCTCGAAGTGCTGCACGTCATTCATAAGCTGCAGCGCCTGGAGCGGCGTGTTGCTGCGCTCGCGCACAGTGCAGGTCTGCTCGCGGTTCGGCGCGTCGAAATTCGTCATGAACGGCGGCGGCGCGGTCCTTTTCAAAAACACGTAGAGGCTGCGCCGATAGAGCGCGGGGCCTTTGTCCTGCGTGTAGTTGCGCGTGTTCGATCCGCCGAAGCCGACGGGCTCCCAGATGTTCGGCGGCTGATAGGTGCGCACGCCCTTGCCGCCCATCTCGGCGTTCATGAGGCCGCTCACGTAGAGCGCGTTGTCGCGGAGTTGCTCGGCGTCGAGACGGAAGCGCGGGCCGCGTGCGTAGAGCCGGTTTTCCGGATCGCGCTGCACGAGCGCGGGCGTGGCGATGGAGGACTGCCGGAACGTCGCGCTCGTGAGCATGAGGCGGACCAGCTTCCGCGTGTCCCACCCGCTTTCGCGGAAAGTCACCGCGAGCCAGTCGAGCAATTCCGGATGCGTCGGCGGCGTGCCCTGCGAGCCGAAGTCGAAGCTCGTCTTCACGATGCCCGTGCCGAAGAACTGCTGCCAGAAACGATTTACCGTCACGCGTGCGGTGAGCGGGTGCTCGGGCGCGAGCAGCCAGTTCGCGAGGTCGAGGCGAGTCGCACGCGCATCGGGCTTTGCCTTTTTCAGCGCGGGAAAAATCGCGGGCGTCGCGGGCTCCACTTTTTCGCCGGGCTTGTCGTATTGCCCGCGCACCATCACGAAAGCGTCACGCGGCGTCGGCAGATCGGCCATCACGAAAGTGATCGGCACATCCTTCTCGATCGCATCCTGCCGCGCCTTGATGGCATCGCGCTCCTTGCGCAGCGGTGCGAGCACATCCTCCGGCGCACGGCTCACATATTCGAGATAGTAGTCGCGCACCTTGCGATCCTGCTCCGGCTTGCGAGCGGCGGGCTTCACACTGCGCAGGATGTCGGAGATTTCCTTCGGCGCGTCCTTCACGATTTTGCCCTCGTTCGCCTTGTCCCACACGCTCAGGGAGAAAAGCGGATCGGTCGCGGGATTCGCCTCCGTGACCCATCCCGCGCTGTCCCAATGCACCGTCCCGCCATGCTGCGTGAATGCCGCGCCGTTCACCTTCGCTCCCGGCTTCAGTCCGATGGCGGCGGGATTCACTTCGATCCGCACCCATTCGCCCGTCTTCGGCAGCGCACCGACTTGCACCTTCGTCTTCGCCTTCACATCGCCGAAGTGAATCGCCTCGGCCTCACCGAAGTTCGCGCGGTTCTCCCATCCCGCCGTGTGGAACTGCAGCATGATCGCCTTCGGCGGATTCTTCGGGTCGAGCCAGACGTGTGCGAAAAATTTAACACCCGCGGCAACCTCGAACGCCGGCGCACCGTTAAAGTAATCCTGCGACGTCACCCCCTGCGCCTTGCGCCGCAGGCTCAGCTTTCCGCTGAAGGGCTTCACTCCACTTTCCTCACCTGCAAAGTCGAACGCCTTGCCATCGCCCTGCGCCTTCGCGCCTGCCGGAATCGCATCGTCGAGCCACACGGTCTCCTTGCGGATTTTTCCCGGCGGCGGATTCACTGTCGCGGGATCCACGTAGGCGAATCTCGCAAGCGAGTCCTTGATTCTCGCCTCCACCGACTTCGATTCCGCGGCGATCGCATCCATCTTTTTCTGCTGCTCGATCGTCGCGAGCTTCATGATCGGCGGCGTGTCGCTGCGGTTGCCATCCATCGCCGGGTCCGCCGCGCTGTTGAAGAATGCGTAGAGCGAATAGAAATCCTTCGCCGTCACGGGATCGAACTTGTGGTCGTGACACACCGCGCATCCGCCCGTGAGTCCCATCCACGTCTCAAAGACTGTGCTCGTGCGATCCACCGCGTAGCGATAGATGAACTCCTCCGCAATCGCCCCGCCCTCGCTCGTCGTCACGTTGCAACGGTTGAAGCCCGACGCGATCACCGGGTCGCGCTCATCAGGGTTGCGCGGATCGTGCGGCAGGAGGTCACCCGCGAGCTGCCATGTCGTGAATTTGTCGAACGGCAGGTTCTGATTGAACGCCTTCACCACCCAATCGCGGTAGGCCCACATCTGCCGCTCGTTGTCGAGATGCAGCCCGTGCGTGTCGCCATAGCGCGCGACATCGAGCCAATGCTTCGCCATTTCCTCGCCATGCCGCGGCGAGGAGAGAAAGCGATCCACCATCTTCTCATACGCATCACCCGATCGGTCCGCGAGGAAGGCATCCGTCTCCGCCACCGTCGGCGGCAGACCGGTGACTGCAAACGCCACGCGGCGAACGAGCGTCCCGCGATCCGCCTCCGGCGAAAATGCGAGCCCTTCACGCTGCAGCCGATCACCGATGAATGCGTCGATCGGATTCTGAGTTTTGAATTTTGAATTTTGATTCGGCCTGCCGGCCTCACCCTGCGGGCTGCCTTCGGCAGTCTGTCTCGCTCCGCTCGGCTCTGGCACCGTTGCCTTCGCCGGTGCCTCGAATGCCCAGTGCTTCTGATACTTCGCACCCTCCTCGATCCATCGCTTGAAAATCGCTTTCTCCTCCGGCGTCAGCTTCTTGTGCGACTCCGGCGGCGGCATCAGATCATCCTCGTCGGTGGAGTTGATGCGCTTCCAGAATTCGCTCTTCGCCAAGTCACCCGGCTGGATCGCCTGCACGCCGTCATTCACCGCAAACGCGCCCTCCGGCGTGTCGAGCCGCAGGTCACCCTTGCGCTTCTTCGCGTCGAAGCCGTGGCAGGCAAAGCATTTGTCCGAGAGGATCGGGCGGACGTCCTGATTGAAGCGAAGCTTCCCGTCATCCGCCGCCGAGGCGATTCCAGCGAGGGTGATGGCGGTGAAAGTGGCGAGGGTGCGAGTCATGGGAGAATGCGGCGAAGCGATGTTGAACAATAATCCCGGCAGACGCGGGATTCCTATTGAAAATCGGCGCGCAGCTTGCCGCACGGCACGCGGCATCACTTCGCGCGGGCCTTGCGGTAGCCGACCTTGTAGCCGCGGCGGAATGCCTGGTTCATGAGCACGGCGTACTGTTCCGCGCTGGGGCGGTCGCCACACGCGAGGACGACGTTGTCCTCCCAGTCCATGATTTTGAAACGCGGGCCGTCGGGCTCAAATCGGTAAGGCTCCTTTTCGTCGAGGTCGATCATGGGCGGGAGCATGGAGGAGCGGCAGGTGGAAATCCAAACCGGAATGAGCGGCGGCGCGATGCGGCAAGTTGCGGATTGAATGCGGGGCGGGATGCATCATTCTGCGGACAATGAACCCCCGTCTCCCCGTCATAGCCTTGGCCGCCGCCTTGCTCACCAGCACTTCCCACGGGGAGTCCGTGAAGGATCGCGAGGCGGCGGTGCGCCAGGATCGCACCGCGATGGAATATGATGCGCGGTGGATCTATAATGACTTCGAGGCGGGCTTCGCAAAGGCGAAGCAGACGGGCAAGCCGCTGCTGGTGGTGCTGCGCTGCGTGCCGTGCGTGGCATGCGCGGGGATCGATGCACAGGTGCTGGAGGAAAAGGCGCTGGTGCCGCTGCTGGATCAGTTCGTGTGCGTGCGGCTGATGAATGCGAATGCGCTGGATCTGTCGCGGTTCCAGTTTGATTACGACCTGTCTTTTTCGACGATGTTTTTCAACGGCGACGGGACGACTTACGGGCGCTATGGCTCGTGGACGCATCAGCACGATCCGATGGACCGGACGACATCGGGATTCAAGGCGGCGCTCGATGCCGTGCTCTCGATCCACCGCGGCTACCCGAAAAACAAGGCGGCGCTGGCGGACAAGCAGGGCGGGCCGATTCCTTTCAGGACGCCGGTGGAAATCCCGGGGCTCGCGGGGAAATACAAGGCGGAACTCGATTGGGAGGGCAAGGTGGTGCAGAGCTGCGTGCATTGCCATCAGGTGGGCGATGCGATCCGGACTTCGTATCGTGAGCAGGGAAAGCCGATCCCCGAGGAATGGGTGTATCCTTTTCCCAAGCCGGAGACGGTCGGGCTCACGCTGGCGGCGGATCATGCGGCGCACGTGGAGAACGTGGCCGCGGGTTCCATCGCTGCGCAGGCTGGGGTGAAGGCAGGCGATGATTTGCTCATGCTCGGCGGACAGCCGCTCGTGTCGCCCGCGGATGTGAGCTGGGCGCTGCACCGGTTTCCGGCGGCGGGCAAGCTCGATGCCGTGGTGAGGCGCGGGGATGCGTCGGTGAATGCCCACCTCACTCTGCCGCAAGGCTGGCGCGAACTGTCGGACATTTCAAAGCGCGCGGGCACGTGGTCCATGCGCGGCATGGCTCTCGGCGGTCTCGTGCTGGAGGAGCCGACCGATGAGGAACGCGCGGCGCTCGGCATCGCAAAGGATCACATGGCACTGCGCGCTAAAGGCGTCGGCCAGTATGGCAAGCACGCTGCGGCGAAAAATGCGGGCTGGCAGAAGGGTGACATCATCACCGACCTGGACGGTTCCTCCGAGCGCATCACGGAGGGCACGCTGGTCGGGCGTCTCGTGCGGTCGCACCAGCCAGGCGAGAAGCTGAAGGCGACGGTGTTGCGCGGCGACAGGAAGGTGGAACTTTTGCTGCCCATCCAATGAAGCGACCCCACCCGTCCGGCGCAGCGATGCGCTTCACCATCGTCACGATGCTGACGGCGATGCTCGGCATCGGCCACGCTGCGCCGGCGCTCACCATCGGCGAACCGGTGCGTGCGACGCATAGCGAGATGCTCACTTTCCAGGGGAAGAATTTTTCGCGCGCAGGGAAAGGGCAGGAGTTCACGCTGCTGAAGCATGATGCGTCGAGGAAGCAGGTGTTCGTTTCATTCCTGAAGGACGACAACACGATGATCGCAGTGTCGCTGCCGGCCGAGGCGGTGGAGCCCGCGGCGCCGCGTGCCTCGATGGATCTCGTGCGGGGTGCGGAGGCGTTCCGCGACCAGCGATACGACGAGGCGAAGCGGCTGCTCACACGCGCGGCGCAGGACAGGCAATACGCGGCACTCGGCGGCGCACTTTTCACGAGGATGAATGGCGCGGTTGCCTCAGTCTCGCAGGCGCGGACAAACCCGGCGATGAAGCAGGCCGCGACGAACACGCTCCAGACTTTGCGCGACACCGCGGAGCAGCTCGCGAAGGCGGGCATGCCGAGTCTCGCGCTACCGCTGGATGAAGGCGCGGACCGGCTCGCCGCGCAGGCGCCGGGGCTGACGGTCCCCGCATCGAAGGTGGATCGCGCGGACCTCGCGAAACGCACCGCTGTCTCGCAGCGTGCATTCCTGCTCGCGCGCCAGGCATTCGCGCTGAAGCAGCTCGTCGCAGCATCGAAAAACATCAGGGAAGGGCTGGAGGCGGAGCCCGCGCACCCGGAGCTGAAGGCGATGCAGCCACTCGTGCAGAAGGATCTCGGGGAGGCGGATTCGCTGTGCAAGACGGCGAAGAAAATGCAGCGGCAGCCGAATGGCGCGATCCACGCACTGAGCGCGATCGACGACGGCCTGAAGCTCTGCACCGACCACACGGATCTGCGGGAGCTGCGCAAGGAGCTGGCGTCCGCATTCGAGGAGCGCACCTCGCCACAGGTGACGCCGGCATTCCTCTCGCTCGCGAAAGTGAGCACGCCGACGCCGATGCTGGAGGAAGGCCGCAAGCTTTACACGAGCCGCTGCACCGAGTGCCATGATCTCGAGATGCTCGACGGGCGTTCGCTCACGGCGTGGGAGCGCATGGTCTCCGGCATGGCGCGGCGCGCGAACCTGAACGATGCGGAGAAGACGCGGATCATGGACTACATCGCGGCAGCACAAAAGACGGTGGAAGCCGGCGGCGTGAAGTAAAAGGGATTGTCACGAGAGAAGATTCGCGGTTTTTTCCCCGCTCCTCCAAATATCCGGAAATGGCAAAACGGTCCGAAACCAACGATACCTCACGCACCGCAGCGCTCACGGCGCTCGCGCTGATCGGGCCGCTCTTCGGCATCGCCACACAGGTGTGGGGCCAGGCGCTGCTGCTGCTGGGGCTCGCCTTGCTGCTGATCCTCGCGCCGCCGCGCCGGTCGCCGGGGCCCGTCTGGGGCGTGCTCATCGCCGCACTGGTGCTCGTCGCACTCGCGGCATTCCTGCCCGCGCGGTGGTTCGCGATTCCCGAATGGAGGAAGACGCTCACTGGCGAATATCGCGTGGAGCTCCCGCAGACAATGTCGCCGCAGCCGTGGGTGAGCCTGCATGCGGCGTGCCTGCTTTTGGCCGGGGCGGCCTTTGCGCTGTATGTCGTCACGCACCCGTGGAGCCCGCAGCTTCGCAGGCAGGCCGCGCGCTGGTACACGGCTGGCGTCGCGTGCATGGCGGTGGTCGCGCTGGCGGCGGTGATGCTGGGCTGGACGGTGCCCTTCTGGCCGAAGGTGCTGAACTCCCTCGACAACTTCGGCATTTTCCCAAACCGCAACCAGACCGCAAACCTGTTTGCACTCGCGGGCATCATGGCCACGGCCCTCGCCTTTGATGGGTTCGAGAAAGGGCGCAGGACTGCATTGCTCTGGACGGGAGCGGTGCTCGTCCTCGGCATCGCGATCGTGGAGACATATTCGCGCGCAGGCTGCCTGATTTTCTTCGTCGGCATCGCGGCGTATGGGCTGCTTTCCTTTTTCCTCTCCACGTCGGCCAAGGGCGGCGCGCTGACCATCGCGGGATTTGCGCTGCTGCTCACGGGCTTTTTCATTTTCGGAGGCGGCACCTTCCAGCGCTTCCAGAGACTGGCGACCGATGCCGCCCCGGATTACCGCGTGGTGATCCAGAAGGACGCCGTGCATCTCGCGTCCGCCACGCCGTGGCTTGGGCAGGGGCTGGGGAATTTCGCGCCGGTTTTTGCGATGTCACGCACGGCGTCCGCCGACCAGAATCGCGCGATCCATCC
>JAYWEO010000066.1:0-10127 GCA_043779225.1 Prosthecobacter sp. | reverse complement strand
AGCAGCGGCCCGACCTGAAACTCGTGGTGATGTCCGCGACGCTCGAAACCGGCGTGCTCGAAAAATATCTCGCGCCGAGCCGCACGCTCGCGAGCGCGGGGCGGACGTTTCCCGTCGAGATGGAATACCTCGACCGCTCGATCCGCGCGGATGAGTTTCCTGTGTGGGATGCGGCGGCGAATGAGTTGGAAAATCTCGCGCCGCGCACGAGCGGTGATGTGCTCATCTTCATGCCGGGTGCGTATGAAATCTCGCGCACCATCGCGGCTGTGCGGGCGTCGGCGGTTGGAAAATATTTCATCGTGCTGCCGTTGCACGGCGAGCTTCCGGCAAATGAGCAGGATGCCGCGGTCGCGAGGTACGAGCAGCGGAAGGTGATCGTGAGCACGAATGTCGCGGAGACTTCGCTGACGATTGATGGCGTGCGGGTGGTGATTGACAGCGGGCTCGCGCGCATCGCGCGGTTCGATCCGAACCGCGGGATCAACACGCTGCTCATCGAGCGCATCAGCCGCGCGAGTGCGGAGCAGCGGGCGGGGCGGGCGGGGCGCACTGCACCGGGCGTGTGTCTGCGGCTGTGGACGGAACGGGAACATGCGGATCGTCCCGCGCAGGAATTACCGGAGGTGAAGCGGCTCGATCTCGCGGAGATCGTGCTGACGCTGAAGGCGAGCGGCGTGAATGATGTCGCCAATTTCCGCTGGCTCGAAGCGCCGGAGGCGAAGTCGCTCGAACGCGCGGAGACGCTGCTGCTCGATCTCGGCGCGACCGATCCATCCGGGCAGATCACCGAGCTTGGCCGGCGGATGCTCGCCTTTCCCGCGCACCCGCGATATGCGCGAATGCTTCTCGCGGCGCATGAGCGCGGCTGCGTGCCGACGATTTGCCAGGTCGCGGCGATCACGCAGGGGAAGCCGATCCTGCATCGTTCGCAGGGCAAGCAGCAGCAGAATGACCGCGAGGATCTGCTCGGCGGTGACGGGAGCAGCGACTTCTTCGTGCTGTTGCGCGCGCTGCGGCTCGCGGAGACTTCCAATTTCAATCCGCAGCGGCTGCGTCCGCTCGGCGTGAACGGCATCGCGTCACGCGAGGCGCTCGCGCTGACGAAACAATTTCTCCAGATCGCGCGCGACGAAAAACTCGACACCGAGCCGCGCGACCCGAGCCCGGAGAACACGGCGCGCTGCATCCTCGCGGGGTTTCCCGATCAGGTCGGCGTGCGGCTGGATCGCGGGACGCTGCGCGTGCAGCTCGTCCACGGGCGGCGCGGCGTGCTCGCGCGCGAGAGCGTGGTGCAGGAATCGCCGCTGCTCGTCGCGAGTGAAGTGCGCGAAGTCGAGGGCCGCGACGACGTGCAGACGCTGCTCACGCTCGCAACGGCGGTGAAGGAGGAGTGGCTCATGGAGCTGTTTCCCGAGGCGTTCAACAGGACGACCGAGTATTTTTACGATACCACGCAGCGGCGCGTGATGTCGCGGAAGGTCACGCGTTTCCGCGATCTCGAAATCCGGGCGGAGCGCAGCGACGACGTCCCGAAGGAGCAGGCCGCCTCGCTGCTCGCCGCTGAGGTGGAAGCCGGGCGTTGTCCGCTCGACAACTGGAACTTTGACGTGGAGCAGTGGATCGTCCGGCTGAACAAGCTCGCCGAATGGTGCCCGGAATACGAGCTGCCGCCGCTCACGCAGGCCGACCGGCGCACGCTGCTCGATCAGCTTTGCCTCGGCGCGATGAGCTACCGCGAGATCAAGGATCGCGCGGTGTGGCCCGTGGTGAAGTCGTGGCTTTCCGCCGCGCAGCTCGATCTTCTGGATCGCATGGCTCCCGAACGATTCGATCTGCCCGGCGGGCGGCGCGCGAAAATCACGTACGGCGAAAATGCGCCGCCGATTCTCGCGGCGCGCATCCAGGATCTTTACGGCGTGGATGGCGATCTTCGCATCGCGGGTGGAAAAATTTCACTCGTGATCCAAGTCCTCGCGCCGAATCAGCGCCCGGTGCAGATCACCACGAGCCTGTCGAACTTCTGGAAGGAGAGCTACCCGAAGCTCAAGGCGGAACTCTCGCGGAAGTATCCGAAGCACGAATGGCGGTGAGTGGGCGGTCGCAAGCGTGAATCGGAATGGCTGAGGCGCTGCGCTTTTGTGACTGGTGACTGG
Organism: Prosthecobacter sp.; assembly: GCA_043779225.1. GTDB lineage: Bacteria > Verrucomicrobiota > Verrucomicrobiia > Chthoniobacterales > Chthoniobacteraceae > SXWH01. The sequence goes on along the minus strand of JAYWEO010000066.1, from coordinate 7,971 downwards.
TGAAAAGTGAATGGTGACTGGTGTTCGGTCGCGGAGCGCCAGTCACCAGTCGCAGATGCAGCACTGCTTTGCAGTGCAGCGAGGGATTGCCTCCGCCACACGCCGCCGCTCATGCTCGGCGCATGAACGCTCCCCATTCATTCTCCACGGCACTTCATGGTTTTAACATCAGCCGTCGCCGATTTCTCCAGTCGAGCGCTGCATCGCTCGCGCTCGCGACGCTCGGTGCGGATGCGCTCGACATCACCGGCAAGCCGCGTCGCGTCGCGCTCATCGGCGCGGGGTGGTATGGGAAGAGCGACCTGTGGCGGCTCGTGCAGGTCGCGCCGGTCGAGATCGTCGGCATCTGTGATCCTGACAAGCACATGCTCGCCGGTGCTGTGGAGATCGCGCAGCAGCGACAGAAGTCGAAGAAGGCACCGCCGACTTTTTCCGACTATCGCGAGCTGCTGAAAGAAAGGCCGGAGATCGTGCTCGTGGGTTCGCCGGATCACTGGCACGCGCTACACTGCATCGCCGCGCTGGAGGCGGGCGCGGATGTGTATTGCCAGAAACCGATCAGCGTGGACGTGCGTGAAGGCGAGGCGATGCTCGATGCCGCGCGCAAGCTCGGACGCGTGGTGCAGATCGGCACGCAGCGCAAGAGCACGCCGCATCTCATCGAGGCGAAGAAGCAGATCATTGATGCCGGCCTGCTCGGAAAAATCGGCCATGTGGACATGTGCTGCTATTTTCACATGCGCGCGAACGGCAACCCGCCCGTCGAGCCCGTGCCCGATTTCCTCGACTACGAAACGTGGACTGGCCCCGCACCGCTGCGGCCCTACGACGGCATCCCGCACAAGCGCTGGTGGCGCACTTTCACCGAATACGGCAACGGGATCATGGGCGACATGTGTGTCCACATGTACGACACCGCGCGCTGGATGCTCGGCCTCGGCTGGCCAAAGCGCGTCACGTCGCAAGGCGGCATCTTCGTGCAAAAGGAGGGCAAGTCGAACATCCCCGACACACAGACCGCGCTGTTCGAGCATGACGCATTCAATTGCTCGTGGACGCACCGCTCGTGGGGCCAGCCGACCGATCCGGACTACCCGTGGGCGCTCTTCATTCACGGGGAAAAGGGCACGCTCAAGGCGAGCACCATGCGCGCGGATTTCATCCCGCTCGACAAAAACGCCAAGCCCATCCACTTCGACTGCGTTTTCGAAAAGGAGCAGTATCCCGAGGACGTGACCGAAAAGGACAACGAGTTGAACGCCGCGCCGGCCACGCGCCGGCACATGCTCGACTTCCTCGCCGCGATCGAGAAACGCAGCAAGCCCATCGCGGACATCGAGCAGGGCCACATCTCGACAGCGAGCTGCCTGCTCGGCATGGCCTCGATGCGGCTCGGCGGCCGCGCGCTCGCATACGATCCGGTGAAGCGTGTGATCGTCGGCGATGACGAGGCGAACAAGCTGCTCCGGCGCGAATACCGCGCGCCGTATGTTCATCCCGGAGCGGCGTAGTCAGCGTTTGGGCGGGCGCGAATCGCGCTTGCAAAGCCGGACGTGCCATTCGGAGTTCGCCGGCTTTCTGGCGCTTTGCCAGTAGCGGAGCGACGCGGCGGTGATGATGTTCTCGCGTTACCACGGTGAATCCCACCTCGGCTCCGCCTCTTTCCGCAAAGTGTGGGAGGGCCGGCGCACTCCAAATTTGCAAGCGCCGCGTTGTCAGATTGCACCGGCCCTGTCATGGCTTTGCGTGATGTTTCGCCAGCCCATTTTCGCGCTCGTAGCCTTGTTCGCTCCTGCTCTCGCTTCAGCCGAGGATTGGCCGCATTTCCGCGGCCCTTCGCGTGATGGCGTGTCGGTGGAGAAAGGGTGGCGCAGTGAGTGGACTGGCGACGCGCCGATCGCGTGGAAGGCGCAGGTGGGGCTCGGCTTTTCCTCGATCGTCGTGGCGAATGCTCGGGCGGCGACGGCGGGGCATGCGGAGGGGAAGGACACGGTATTTTGCTTTGATGCGAAGACTGGGAAGGAGCTGTGGAAGCACAGCTATCCGGCGGAACTCGGCGACAAATTCTTCGAGGGCGGGACGACGGGCACACCGACGTTCGACGGTGCGCGGCTGTTATGGCTGAGCCGGTGGGGCGATCTGTTTTGCTTTGAGGTGGAGAGCGGGAAAATCGTGTGGCAGAAAAATATCGCGAAAGAGACTGAGGCACCGTTTCCGATGTGGGGCTTCACGGGCGCACCGCTGGTCTCGGGGAATCTGCTCGTGCTGAATGTCGGCGAGGCGGGTGTGGGCGTGGACAAGAACGATGGCAAGATCGTGTGGCAATCCGCACCGAAGGACGCGGGCTACTCGACGCCGCTGCCGTTTGAATTCGGCGGTGCAAAGCTCGTGCTTTTTGGAAACGCGACAAACTATCTCGCGGTGGATCCGGTGACGGGCAAGGAGGCGTGGCGTTTCCGCTGGGTGACGCAGTATGGCGTAAATGCCGCGGATCCGATTGTGAGCGGCGACCGCGTGTTCATTTCCACCGGCTACAGCAAGGGCGGCACGCTGCTGCAACTCGGCGCAGATGAGCCGAAGCAGCTTTGGAAAACGAAGACGCTCCGCACGCAACTCAATGCCGCGGTGCTGCACGAGGGTCATCTGTACGGCGTGGACGGCGACACGACGGAGAAGGGCTCGCTGAAGTGCATTGAGTTCGCAACCGGCACGGAAAAGTGGAGCCAGCCGGGCTTCGGCAACGGCGCAGTGATCGTCGCCGATGGAAAACTGATCGCGCTCAGCGGGGATGGCGAACTTTCCATCGCACCCGCATCGCCGGATGGCTTCAAGCCGACTGCGCACGCAAAGATCCTCGGGCCGAAATGCTGGACCGCGCCCGTGCTCGCAAACGGGCTCGTCTATTGCCGTAACTCGCGCGGCGAGATCGCGGTGGTGGATTTACGCGCAAAATGATCGCGTCGTGGTTGGATGGTGATGCGGGATTGTTCCCGGAAGATTGATTCCATGCTTTGCGTCTTCGCGTGTTTGCGCGAGACACTCATCCTGATTCCCCAGCCATGAAACGCCGCACCTTCCTCCAACGCGCCACTTTCGCCGCGCTCGCCACCGGGCCGTTCATCCGTGCCGCTGAGCCTGCGAAACTCCGCACCGCGCTCATCGGCTCGGGCTGGTGGGGAAAAAATATATTGAAGGAGGCGATGGCGTCGGGCCGGTGCAAAGTTGTCGCGCTGGCCGACGTGGACGCCAACGTGCTCGAAGTCGCGGGCGATCAGGTGAACGATCTCAGCGGCGACACGCCGAAGCTTTACCGCGATTACCGCGAACTGCTCGCGAAGGAAAAACCGGATGTCGTCATCATCGCCACGCCGGATCACTGGCACGCGCTGAACACCATCGAGGCGCTGAAGGCGGGCGCGCACGTGTTTGTGGAAAAGCCGACTGGCCATACGGTGAACGAAAGCCGCGCGATGCTGCGCGCGGCGAAGGAAAGCGGTCGTGTCGTGCAAGTCGGCCTCCATCGCCGCATCGGGCCGCATCACGTGAGCGGGATGAAATTTCTCAAGTCCGGCGCGGTCGGCGAAGTCGGAATGGTGCGACTTTTCGCACACAGCGCGGGCGGTGGGACCGAGAAGCCGACGCCGAACGAAGCCGTGCCCGACGGCATGGACTGGGATCTTTGGTGCGGCCCTGCGCCGCTGCGGCCTTTCAGCAAAAAGCTGCACCCCGGCGGCTGGCGCAACACGCTCGACTTTGCGAATGGCACGCTCGGTGACTGGGGCGTGCATTGGCTCGATCAGGTGCTGTGGTGGAGCGGAGAAAAATATCCGCGGCGGATTTTCTGCACCGGCGGACGGCCCATCTCCGGGCCGCCTGTGCTGAACGAAAAGGAGCAGACCAGCGACGCGCCCGACCATCAGGTCGCCACATACGAGTTCGAGAAATTTACTTGCGTCTGGGAGCATCGGAAGTTCGGCGGCAACGAGACGGAGAAACACAAAATCGGCTCGTATTATTATGGCACGAAGGGCGTGCTGCACATCGGCTGGAAGGACGGCTGGACGTTTTATCCGTCATCGAAGGGCGGGAAGATCGAGCACGAGGATTCGCAACTCCAGGAACCGGACGGACACAACATCAAGCTGCTGTGGGCGAACTTCCTCAGTGTGATCGATGAGCGCCGCTCACCCGACCTCACCATGGCCCGCGACCAGATGCACATTCCCGTCGCCAGCATCGAACTCGCACACCGCTCCTCGGTGCTCCCGCTGCTCGGGATGATCTCGTGGCGGACTGGCCGCAGCATCGTTTGGGACGGCGACAAGGAGCAGGTCACCGGAGATGCCGAGGCGAATGCGCTGCTCTCGCGGCCGTATCGCGGGCCGTGGAAGTATCCGGCGGAGTGATTTCCAGCCGCGCTTGTCAAAGCGCGGGCTGATCCACTGTGTTTGCATCGGGCACGCCGGAAGTTTGCCCGCGCTTTGACAAGCGCGGCTACGGCAGGCTCGTCAGCGTGTGATTTTGCGCAGGTATTTTTCCGAGCGGAGATAGAGCGTGCCTTCGGCCACTGCGATGGATGCGAGCGTAGGTTCGCCGATGTCGTTCTTTGCGAGCTGCTCGAATTTTTTCCCGGCCTTCAGCACGAAGGTGGTGCCGGTTTCATTTTGAAAATACACGCGGCCATCGGCGGCAAATGGTGACGCGGAGAAACCGCCACCGAGGCGTTCGCTCCAGTGAATTTCGCCGGTCTTCGCGTCGGCGCAGCTTGCGATGCCGGCGTCGGAGACAAAGTAGAGTTCGTCATCGAGCACGAGCATCGAGGCGCTGTGCGGCACGGCCTTGTTGAGCGTCCACGCGACGTTGGATTCCGTGGCGTCGTCCTTCGCGCCGTCGGGGCGGACGGCGAGGAGCACGGGCTTGTTGAAGCTGGAGCTGATGAAGAGCAGGCCATGCGCGAAGACGGGGCGGGGGATGACGGAGTAGCCTTCGCCGTAGTTCACGCGCCAGTTTTCATGGCCGTCGCGCGGGTCGTAGCTGCCGACGAATCCGCTGCCGGGGAGGATGACCTGTGTGGCGCTGCCGACGGAGATCGCGAGCGGAGTGCAGAAGGAGAATGGTTTTTGCGCCGTGGTGTTGCGCGGTGTCTTCCAGCGCACCTTGCCGGTCGCGGCGTCGAGCGCGGCGACGAATGGATCGCTCGCGCCGTCGCAACTGAACACGAGTGCGTCGCCGACGAGCGCGGGCGATCCGCCGGTGCCGTGAACGGGCGCGTAGGCAAGTTCTGTCTGTTTCCAGACGAGCTTGCCTGCGAGGTCGAGCGCGGCTGTGCCCATGTGGCCGAAATGGACGTAGAGCCGATCCTCAGTGACGATAGGCGAGGGGCTCGCGAGCGAATTCTTGCGGTGCATGGCCGTGACGGCCGTTGGCTCGGGTTGGAAAATCTCGGTGTCCCAGAGCGTGTGTCCGTCCTTTGCATCGAGGCACAGTGCGCGCAGCGACACTCCGCTGCCGGCATCGCCGACTGCGGTGGTGAGGTAAAGTTTGCCGTGCGATAGCACGGGCGAGGACCAGCCTTTGCCGGGCACTTCCACTTTCCACGCGATGTGCTGGGTATCGCTCCAATCCGTAGGGACGTCTTTCGCATCGGAGATTCCCTGGCCGGTCGGTCCGCGGAACTGGGGCCAGTCGTCAGCGGCGTGTGCTGTTGTAAATGCCAGGGCGAATGCGGCGACGATCGGGGCAGAGTGTTTCACGGGGTGCAGAGGTAGGGTGGTGTGTGCTGATTGCCAAGTCGCCGCGCGCGGAATGCTTTGCGCGAAAATGTTCCGCGCGCACAAACCCTCTCGCCATCCGTGTGCGCATCGCTACAACGCCGCGCGATGCTTTCCCTGATCATCCCGCTCTACAATGAGGAGGACAATGTCGCCCCGTTGCAGGACGAACTTGCCGCGGCCCTGCGCGGGCACGAATACGAACTCATCCTCGTGGACGACTGCTCCACCGACAAGACGCTCGGACGCATCCGGCGCGGGCCGGGCGTGCGCGTGATCGAGTTTGAAAAAAATACCGGCCAGAGCGCGGCGATGTATGCGGGCCTCATGGCGGCGCGCGGCGACATCCTCGTGACGATGGACGGCGACATGCAGAACGATCCCGCGGACATTTTGCGCATGATGGAAAAGCTGAACGAGGGTTTCGATTTCATCGTCGGCTGGCGCAAGCAGAGGCAGGACAATCTCTCGAAGAAAATCAGCAGCCGCATCGCAAATTTCGTGCGCAGCCGTTTCACGCGCGATGGCGTGCATGACACCGGGTGCTCGCTCAAAGTGATGCGCCGCGAGTGCCGCGACGCGCTGTTCCTTTTCCGCGGCATGCACCGCTTCATCCCTGCGCTTGTGAAAGGTCTCGGCTATAAAATTACCGAGTTGCCCGTGAACCACCGCCCTCGCACGGCGGGCTTGAGCAAGTACGGTTTCGGCAGCCGTGCGTGGAAGGCGACGTGCGACATGCTCGCGGTGCGGTGGTTCCTTTCGCGGCAGATGAAGCTGCGCATCCGGCGGGAGTCGTGAGACAGTCCCATCCGGATGGCGTGGTTTGTCAGGCTGATTTGCAAACTTTTATCTTGGCATGTCCGCTGCCAGTGTTACTCATCAAATACATTCAGATTTCCCCCTAAGTAAAAAACGCGGCCCGAAGCTCGCCCAGTGCTACGGGCCGCGTTTCCTTTTCAGGCGAAACCTCTCGGAAGTGGAGGCGCGGATGGTTACCAATCGGCACCATGTTGAACGACATCGAGCGGACACTTTATCACGAGCAGACGATTCTCAGCCGGCTCGATGAACTCGGCGCTCAGATATCGGCGGACTACGACGGGCGGGAGCTGACCGTGATTGCAGTGCTGAATGGCAGCATCCTTTTCGTCGCTGACCTCATGCGGCGCATCCAGCTTCCGCTGCGGCTGGATTGCATCAGCGTGTCGAGCTACCACGGTGGCACGGAGAGCAGCGGCACGGTGACTTTTGATCAGACTTCACTGCCCGATGTGGCGGGGCGGCATGTGCTCATCCTCGATGATATCCTCGACACCGGCCGCACGCTGCACGCGATCCGCCGGCGGCTGCAGGAGGAGGCTTCCACCCTGAGCGTGCGCATCTGTGTGCTGCTGCGAAAGGCGAAGGTGCGCGCGGAAGAGCTGGACGCGGACTACGTCGGGTTCGACATCGGCGATGAGTTCGTCGTCGGCTACGGGCTCGATTACCGCGAGCAGTATCGGAACTTGCCATTCATCGGCGTGCTCAAGCCGAGCACGATTGCGTCCGACTCCGCCTGCGCTTGAATCCTGCCATGTTTGTTTTTCGCAATCCCGACAGCGGCGACGGACAGCCGCTGCATCACCAGAGACCGGAGACGTCCGCCGACCTGTCGGAGGTAAAGGCCGACATCGAGCGACTCTATTTCATCACCGAGGCGCTCTGGCGCATCCTCCGGGAAAAGCACGGCCTCGATGACCTGGAGATCGTGCGCCAGATCACGACGATCGATCTGGAAGATGGCAAGCTCGACGGGCGAAAGGCGAAGACACCGCCGCAGCCGTGCCCGAAGTGCGGACGTGTCCTCGGGAAGCAGCGCACGAAATGCATGTATTGCGGCGAACTGATCGTCGGGAATCCGTTCGAGAGGTGAGGCGGCTGGCGATTCGGCACCGCAGCTCACGGTGCGCCTGCGTTTCGCTTGCATTGCCTCGGCGCTGGCGATGACCCTGTGCGCCCGCCAGACGACCACTCATGCACCAGCCAGCCGAAGCCAAAGCCGAACCCCGCGCAGATTTTCGCGAGATGCTTTCCTGGGGATACGAATGGCGCGGGCGTTTCCGCCTCGCGGTATTCGCGCAGACGGTCTCCATGGTCTTCGGCCTGCTGTTCCCGCTGCTCATGGGGAAGCTCATCGATGCATCGGTTCCGAGCGTGAAGA
>JAYWEO010000065.1:0-3689 GCA_043779225.1 Prosthecobacter sp. | reverse complement strand
CTCGGCGGGCTCATCAAGGAGAGCCTCGACTACAACCGCAGCGGCCTGAACAAGCTCTCGAACATCCCCTTCATCGGCCCGCTCTTCGGAAAGCACACCAAGGACAAGGTGCGCAACGAACTCATCATCATCATGCGCCCCGTGGTCACGCTCGCCCCCATCGAGAATGCGAAGCTGCGTGAAAGGACATTCGATGCGTTCAACATCCCTCCCGATCTCGAAAGCGCGATCATGCCGCCGAATCTCCGCGAGCGCGTGAAGCCGGAAAAATCCGGCGGCCTGCGCGGCTCCACTCCGAAGCTCCGCGATGAGCCTGTGAACAACGTCCGGAAACGATGAGCCAGCTCCGCGCCCTCCTCGACGCACTGCTCGCCAGCGGCGTCAGCGAGACCGACGCCCCGGAATTGCTCGCGCTCAAGCCGCCCTCCGGCGGCACGTGGACCGTCGAGGTGCTGAATTCCGGCAAAGCCGACGAGTCCCGCCTCACCGCCGAGCTGGGCCGCATTTTCCGCACGCCCGTCGCGCCGATTGATGCCGCGCAAATCGCGCGTCCCCTGCTCCAGCTCCTGCCGGGCCGCTTCGTCTTCAAGCACCACATCCTCCCCGTCGCCGCGCCGGATGAGAACACCGTGACGCTCGCCACATACGACGTCTTCAACCAGACCGCGCGCCGCCTCGCGCAGCAGCAGCTCGAAGGCAAGAAGGTGCTGTGGCAGCTCACCCCGCGCAGCCAGCTCCTCCGCGCGCTGCGCATGGCGTACGGCGTCGGCGCGGATGTCTTCGAGGAAATCCTGAAGAACAACCGCGCCTTCGAGAGCCTCGAACAGGACGCCGCGCTCGACATCACGAACGACGATCCCGAGGCCAGCGTCGTGAAGTTCGTGAACCAGATCATCCGCGAAGCCATCACCGAGCGCGCGACGGACATCCATGTGGAGCCGCTCGAAAATGATCTCCGCATCCGCTACCGCGTGGACGGCATCCTGCACGAGATCGCCGTGCCGCCGCAGCTCCGCGTGCTGCAGAGCGCGATCATCTCGCGCTTGAAAGTGATGGCCCACATGGACATCGCCGAGCGCCGCCTGCCGCAGGATGGCCGCATCAATCTCACCACCATGGCCGGCGCGATCGACGTGCGCGTCTCCACCATTCCCACCGTGAATGGCGAGAGCATCTCCCTGCGTCTCCTCTCACGCACCGAGACACTCACCTTCGGCATCGACCGCCTCGACATGGGCGCGAAGCAGATGACCGAGATGAAGAAGATGATCACGCTGCCGAACGGCATCATCCTCGTCACCGGCCCGACCGGCAGCGGCAAGAGCACCACGCTCTACTCCTTCCTCTCCTCCATCAACCAGCCCTCGCGCCGCATCATCACCGTCGAGGAACCCGTCGAATACCGCCTCCCCGGCATCTCGCAGATCGATGTGAAGAGCGACATCGGCCTCACCTTCGCCAACGGCCTCCGCGCCATCCTCCGCCAGGACCCGAACATCGTCATGGTCGGCGAAATCCGCGACTTCGAGACCTCCGAGATCTCCATCCGCGCCGCGATGACGGGCCATCTCGTCTTTTCCACCCTGCACACGAACGACGCCGTGAGCGGCATCACGCGACTGCTCGACATGGGCATCGAGCCCTTCCTCCTCGCCAGCGTCGTGCGCTGCTTCCTCGCCCAGCGCCTCGTGCGGAAAATCTGCCCCGACTGCTCCACCGAGGCGACCTACGACGCCGACTACCTCCGCGAGCACGAGTTCATCGTCCCGCCCGGCACGAAGCTCCTGCGCGGCAAAGGCTGCGACAGTTGCCGGCAGACCGGCTATCGCGGACGCTTCGCCATCTTCGAGGTCTGCATCGTCACCGAGGAGCTGCGCCGGAAAATCATCCGCAAGGAAACCGGCAGCGCGCTGAAAGCGCAGGCGATCCAGGACGGCATGGAAAGCCTGCGCACCGACGGCTGGCGCCGCGTGCTCAAAGGCCAGACCACCGTCGAGGAAGTCGTCCGCGTCACCCAGGCCGACGAGGCGATGACGGAGACAGGCAGCTAGGCCAGCGGGCGCGTTTCCGGTCGCCCGCTTGTCTTTAAACTGCGACGATCAGTCCGTCCCTCGTTCGTCCCCGCACTGTGCCGGGCGCGCATGAATGCATAGGAAAATCCATGCCAACCTTCGGGCAAACTGAGCAAATCCTCCTTACGCTCCAGGAAATCTTCCTTATGATTTGGAAAATCTTCCGGAAGTCTCGGCAAATCTTCCGGAAGTCTCGGCAAATCTTCCGGAAGTTTCGGCAAACCTGCCGGAAGTCTCGGCAAACCTGCCGGAAGTCTCGGCAAACCTTCCGGGAGTCTTGGCAAATCTTCCGGCAGTCTCGGCAGACCTTCCGGGAGTCTTGGGAAACCTTTCGGAAGTTTTGGCAAATCTGCCGGAAGTCCTGACAAATCTTCCGGGAGTCTCGGCGAATCTTCCGGGAGTTTTGGGAAACCTTGCTGAAGTCTCGGCAGAGCTTGCGGAAGTTTTGGGAAGTCTTGGGGAATCTTCCGCCATCCGCGCGAAGACTTTCGGACTCTGCGTGGAGACTGCCGGAGTTCGGACAAAGGCTTCCGCGATCCCCGCGCGCCTTCCGGTGGTGCGATGGAAAATAGCCCGGCGCTCAAGCGCTGGGCCAACGGCCCCCTCACGAATCCCAGCCCCGCACGGACCAAAGACCGGAAGATTCCTCCTTAATTCCCGTTCATCTTCGGGCGCCCCCGAATGCTCTCGACACCTCCCGCCCCCTCCCGCTACACGACACCCATGCAAGCGGCCCGAATTGCATTTCACTCACCGGACAGAGAAAAAACCCTCCTCCGCCCCACCCCAGCTACACGACACGCCATTTTCCCGTGTCGTATAATAAGTAGTTAGGCCGCTCGCCCATGTCCCGCAGAATACTGTCAGTCCGGCTCGTTTTCCTTCTGTGCGCTTTCTGCGCACATTTGTGCGTCAGTGCAGAACCGGCAGGTGTAGAGAAAGTCACGACAGTCGCACCGGAAGATGTCGCTTCGACCACCAAGACTGGCGCGCCAAATATCCACGAGATGCTTCGCTTCCCACAAGTTTCTTTAGGTCACATCCACACGCAGGTCATCCAAGTGCGAGACGTCCCGGAAAACGCCAGAAGCATTCCTACCTTCATGGTGTCCGAAGTCCCGTATGCGGAGGCGAAATCCAATGGAGATTGGCAGCCTTGGCGCGTGGCCAAGTGCAAGATTGAAATGAAGACCCCTGATGGAACGGTCTTCTATAGCCAAACCGTTGATTTCGCAAAAGATTGGAACGGGAGCCATTGGGGACTGATAACCGAAGAGGATCGCGGCGGCACCATCCAGATTCTTCCTTCCCTCCCAAAGTCCAAAGAAGCCGGTTTATACGAGAGACACCCAACTAACTACGACATCGTTGTTCACGTTATATCGGCATCTCGGAGAGCGACGGACAGCTTTCAATTCCCTGAGACACTGCTAAGAATAAAAAACGTTGAACGCTAACCCGCGGCCTAACCCCTATGAAAGGGGTCAAGATGGAAGTTAGGTGAACTGAGTTGGATGTTTTTGTTTTTTGGTTTGTGTTTGGGTTGGCCGGGCGGCGTGTTGCCGGGGGCGGCCGGTGGGTTGGGTTTGGGGTTGGGTGTAATCTTGGGAACGTTTC